>CAZXHG010000036.1:31782-49178 GCA_964639985.1 uncultured Rickettsiales bacterium | reverse complement strand
AGCTTGGGGAAGTAGTTGTTCAGCGTGATGACCCGACCGCCCAGCCAGGCCTCCTTCTCGACCAGGATGACGTCGTGGCCCACCTCGGCCGCTTCCACGGCCGCGCTGAGACCGGCGATACCGCCACCGATCACGAGGATGGTGTCGTTGCTACCTGAGGTCACCGTTTCCTCTCCTTCTCTTCTTTCCCCGTTCATATAGATCGTGCGCGCGTCCACGCGCGCACGATCTATTGAAGGGCTCATTTCCGTTTCGAAGGGCGCAAGGATACCGATCCAGACCCCTCATGTGTAGGGCTGCAGCTCAGTTTTTTGACTGCACGGGCTACTTGCGCTCGAAGAATTCCTTCTCGCGCTTCTTGACCGCGTCGAACTCCGCGTTCAGCGTCATCGCGTCGGCCTCGCCGAACACCGCGAACTGGATGAACTGGAAGCCGAACCTCATCAGCGCGAGGTCGTCGGTCCGCAGCTGCTCGACCCTCTCCTCGGGCACGTCGAACTTGTCGAGGAAGGTGGAGCCGAACACGAATCGGCGGAAGCGGTCGAGGTCGTAGGCGGCCGCGAAGAACATGTCCATCTTGGCCGGCGACATGTCGCCGCTGTCCCAGAACTCGTGCAACCCGACGGGCTTGAACCACTCGCCGGCCTCGTCGTACTCGGCGACGCCCTGCTGATCGAGCCACTCCCGGATGGTGATCGTGTTGTCCTCGGCGAAGCCCTTGCAGTGGTCCTCGGCCAGCAGGAAGTAGAACCGATCACCCTGCTCGGCCTCGTCGCGGGGCGCGGCCAGCCCCACGGGGTACATGCGGCACGCCCAGGGGCGATCCTCGTAGACCGTGCAGCCGTCGGGGCCGACGAACGGGCACTTCTTACCCTCGTCCTCACCCATCTTGAGGATCGGCACCGGCTGCTTCACCTCCTTGGAGAACGGCATCAGGGTGTACAGCTTGTGCAGCTCCTCCGAGGAGATGCCCAGGCGCTGCTTGAGCCGGACCACGCAGTAGGGGGTGAGCACGATGGTGATGTCACCGCAGCACTCGTTGAAGCACGGCACGCCGGGGTGACAGGCGAACTGGAAGCTGTCATCGAGGTCGAAGCGGGGCGCGTCCTCGAAGATGCGCTTGTGGATGTCCGTGGAGTCGGTCACTGCGAACCTTCCTCCCCCTCCGTGTCAGGCACGATGAACTCCCGGTGCGCTTCCTTGGACCAGGTGGGCAGCGGTCGGGAGCTGCCGGACTCGGGATCCAGGCAGTGCCGGTAGGACGCGCGCACCTCGAACTTGTGCATCATGTGCGCCCACCCCTTGACGAAGTAGGCGCAGTCGTCGTTGAAGCAGACCAGGTGGATGGCCCCCATCCACGAGGAGTCCTCCGGTGTGATCCAGCGGAGCATCTCCACGCCGCAGTGGGGACAGCGTTGGGTTTCGATGTTGGTCATCGGACCTCCACGCAAGGCAGATGGGGCGAAAACGACACCCCCCGGGCGCCGAAGCGACACCCGGGGGGTGAAGAGTCAGTCAGCAGGTCGGTCGATCAGTCGATGATCGAGTAGATCGGCCGCTTGACGAACGACCACTCACCGGTCTCGACGTCACGGCTGCAGTTGACGAAGCACTTCCAGTTGTCCTCGTCCAGAGCCGGGGTGTCGGAACGGAAGTAGTAGCCCGGCCACCGGGTCTCTTCCCGCTCGAGCAGGGTGAGCACGTGAGCCTCGGCCTGCGCCATGCGGTGCAGGTTCTCCCAGGCGCGCTCCAGCTCGTACACGCCCTCGGCGCCGAGCTTGAGGGCGTCTTCCTTCAGGAAGGCGAGCAGCTCGACCGCACGATTCAGCTGGTACTTGTTGGTGCTGAAGGCAGCGGACACGCCACCGGCGTACTCGTCCATGATCTTCTGGAGACGGAACATGAACTGGCGCGGGCGGATGTAGTTGGGGTTCACGTCGGGGTCGGTGGTCGCACCCTTGTGCTCGTCGAACAGGTCCAACGGCGTGAGGGTCTCGGCCTTGAGGGCGTCGATGGTCGCGTCGGCGACCGTCGGGACCTGCAGGTCGTTCTCGAGGACCCACTTGACCATCGCCTTGCCCACGATGCGGCCCTCGGCGTGGGAGCCGGAGCTGAACTTGTGGGAGGAGGCGCCGGAGGAGTCGCCACAGGCGAAGAGACGCGGGCAGGTCGTGAGGCCGTAGGCGCCCCAGAAGTACTCGCTCCTGGTCTCGTCGGTCTGCAGGTCCTCGGAACCGGAGATCCAGGCACCGGAGGCGCCGGAGTGGGAACCGATGAAGTAGGGCTCGCACGCGGCGATCTCGGAGGGCTTCTCCTCGGGACGGACATTGCTGGCCGCCCAGAGGTGCGCCTGGGAGATCGTCATGTCGAGGAAGTCTTCCCACGCCTCGGCCTCGAGCTCCTTGTTCTTCTTCTTGAAGGCCTTGGGGTCGTCCTTGTACTCGTCGGCGATCTTCTGGAGCGCCTCTTCCGTACGCATGTACAGGGGGCCCTTGCCCTCGAAGATGTCCAGCATGCCCAGCCAGTTGCGCAGGTTCGCCGGGATCGGCTTGACCGAACCGTACGTGCCCCACTTGGCCAGCTCGTCGCGGCGCTCGACCATGTAGTTGCCACCGAAGGCGTTGGTCGCGCGGGACTTGAAGAGCAGGAACCAGGCACCGACCGGACCGTAGGCGTCCTTGAACCGGATCGGGATGAACCGGACTTCCTGGCAGGTCATCTCGGCGCCAGCCGCGATGGTGAAGTGCGCGGACGAGCCGGTGTTGAACGGCGGGTACCAGGAGCGGCCGAAGCCCTCACCGGTGCTCCGCGGCTTGAACACGTGCACGGCGCCGCCCATGGCGGCCAGGGTCACGCGAGCCTTGAAGACGTAGAACTTCTCGTCACGGGTGGAGAAGCCCACGGCGCCCTTGCACTCACCATCCTCGATGATCGGGTTGGTGATGAACACGCGCTCGTAGATCTCGCCGTCGTCGCCGAGCTCGGCCATGGCGTTCTTGGCGGCCTCGGCCACGATGATCTTGTAGCTCTCGCCGTTGATCATCAGCTGCCAGCGACCCTCGTTGACGTAGTCGCCCTCGGCGTCCGTCCAGATGGGGAGGCCCCACTTCTGGAAGAGGTGCACGGAGGAGTCGACGTGACGGGCGATGTCGTAGACCAGGTCCTCGCGGGTGACACCCATGAGGTCCTTGCGGACGTACTCGACGTACTGCTCGAGGGTGTTCTTGCCGCGGGACACGCCCACGTACTGGTTGATGGCGGACAGGCCCATGGCGACGGCGCCGGAGCGGTCCATGGCGGCCTTGTCGACCAAGGTCACCTTCATGCCGTTCTGCTTGGCCCAGTAAGCGGCCTCGACGGCGGTGCCACAGGAGGCCATTCCACCACCGAGGATCAGGACGTCGGTTTCGACGGTAACGGTTTCGAAGTTTGCCATTGTTACGATCCTCCTACTTCGCGATGGTCATGAGGGTCGCGGGGTTGCCCCTGTACATCAGGGATGCGGGCTCGGTGGCCAGCTCGTGGGAGCTGACGTCCGTGTGGGTGTCGAAGCCGCCGGTCGGCTGCGCTTCACCCTCGGGGGTGGTGCGGATCGGGAACTTGAACCGCTTCAGGGAGCCGTCACGGAACTTGATGGTCCACATGATGGCGTCGGTGCTCCGCATCGGTACGACGCTCGCACCGAGGGGGATGAAGTCCGCGTAGCCGCGTACGTCCATGGCCTGCTGGGGGCAGATCTTGACGCAGCACTGGCACTCCCAGCACATGTCCGGGTCCTGGTTGTAGGCCTTCTCAGTGGCCTTGTTCAGGACCATCAGGTCGTTCGGACAGATGTACTGGCAGGCGGTCTTGTCCAGAGCCTTGCACCCGTCACACTTCTCGGGATTCACAAAACTGGGCATTGATGACCTCCTTTAGCCCGATATTCCGATAGCGAGTATTTGGTTGTTCGTGACGCCCGGAACGGGCGTGTTGGTCTGAATGGGGCTCGCCGGGGCGACCTGCACGAATCGGTTCGGCAGGCGCGTGAAGGCGCGGTGTGCGCGGGGCGAGAGCAGGACCGGGACTGTGACTCTTTTCACGTCCATCTTTTCGCCTGAAAAGCACTCGAAATCGAGTGACGTTGGCCATTCCGGCCTTCAAGGCGGACGCCCATTCTACGGACCGGAGGGTGGGTGTCAAGCGCGACGCAGGGCTTTTTTCGGTGGGCTGCGAACCGACTGATGGGGGCTCTCTTGTCTACTTTTTCTGTAGATTTACTAGATTAGGTCTCTCTACCTTCTTGTGTCGCAACGTAACCCGTTGAAAGCACTCGGATCACCTCGTCCACGAGGTCCTTCATGGTCGGTTGCTGAGGCATGATCTCGCAGGGCAATCCGAGCTCGCTGGCGACCGCGGCGGTCTTGGGACCGATTGCAGCGGCGAGCACGGTTGCACCACCCTGCGCAGGGAACGTGCCCACGGCGTCCACGACCGACGACACGCACGTACCCGAGAGGAAGAGGACCGCATCCACGCGGCCGCCCGTCAGCATGCTACGCACGTCCGCGGGCAGCGGTACGGGCACGGTCTCGTACAGCGTGACCGGTCGCACGTCGTACCCGGCCTCCACCAGGGTCGTGGGGAGTTCGTCGTCGGCGGCCGCCGACCGGGGTAGCCACACCGTCGTCCCTTCCGGGACCTCGTGGGCCTGCAGCGCCTGCAACACGCGGCCGGCGCCCGTGATCTCCGGGGCGAACGCCGCGGGCATTCCGTGGCGCTGCATCACGTGGAGGAACGCCCTCGATGCGGCCACGAACACTGGCCGGGCATCCTGTCGGTCCACCCAGATGTCCCCGAAGAAGCGGGCGGCCAGGGCGCTGGTGAACACCACGTGGTGGTCCGGCGCCAGGGCGGCGAGCATCGCGCCCACCTCACCGCTCGCGGGCCGGGGGACACAACGGATCCCGGGTACGTCCAGAACGCGCGCGCCTGCGCGACGCAAGCGGACCACGTCCGCGTACTCCCGTTCCTCGGCGCGCACCAGCACGATCGTCTTGCCGGCCAGCGGGCGAGGAGCCTGGTCGGACAGCTCGTGCACCAGGTCGACGACCGGCCCGATCACGCTGACCGAGGGTGGCCGGATCCCCGCCTCCACCGCTCGCTCGGCGATGTCGACGACAGTACCGGACACGCTACGCTGGCCCGGCGTGGTGCCCTCCTGTACCACCAGGGCGGGGGTGTCCGCAGCGAGTCCGTGCGCCTGCAGCTGCTCGGCGATCACCGGGAGCGTGGCCACACCCATGTAGAACACCGTGGTCAACCCCGACGTGGCCAGGGACTCCCAGGGCAGGTCCGGCACGCCGCCCTTGACCTGGTGGCCCGTGACGAAGGTCACGCCGCGGCTGACCACCCGGTGGGTCACCGGGACGCCGGCGTACGCCGGCGCAGCCACCCCCGCGGTGACGCCGGGCACGACCTCCACACGGACTCCCGCGGCCACGCAGGCGAGCGCCTCCTCCCCGCCGCGGCCGAACACGTAGGGATCGCCCCCCTTCAGCCGCACGATGATGCGGGGCGGCCCTGGCACGGTGGCCAGCTCGATGAGCAGCCGGGTGATCTCCTCCTGGGTCACGGCGTGACCACCCGCGGTCTTGCCCACGTAGTGGCGCTCGGGCGCCGGGCAGCGATCGACCAGCTCCGGCGGGACCAGCGAGTCGTGCACCAGCACGTCGCAGTGCTCCAGCAGGTCCATGCCCTTGACCGTGATCAGGTCCGGGTCGCCGGGACCGGCGCCGACCAGGTAGACGGTGGAGACGTCGGGACGGGAATTCATGGTGTGTCCTCGGGGCTGCGGGCCCGTGCGAGCAGTTCGCCCAGCACCTCGCGAGCGCCCTCGATGTCCCCCGCCTCGGCGAGCTCGCGGGCCTCGCAGCGAGCAGCCTCGAGGGCCAGCGCCCTGCGGGCGGCGGCGTCGTCGGCCAGGGTTCGGAGCAGCTCGTTGCGGAACGCGGCCAGTAGCTGCAGCCAGCGGCCGGTCCCCTCACCGAACACGTCCTCCACCTCGCGCCGTAGCCTGGACGCCGCGGCGGGAGACGCCCCGCCGGTGGAGATCGCGACCGTGAGCGGCCCTCGCCGCACGATGGCGGGGACGTGGTAGTCGCAGCGCTGCGGATCGTCGACCGCGTTGACCAGCAGGTTGCGCGCGTGCGATGCATGCACGACCTGCTGGTTCACGGCCGCCTTCTCCGTGGCCGCGACGACCAGGGTGGCGCCGTCGAGGTCGGCGGGAGCGAACGTGCGGCGATGCCAGCGGATCGAGCCCTCGTCCGCTGCCCGCTGCAGCTCCGGTACCGCATCCGGGGCCACGACGGTCACGAGCGCCTCGCACAGGACGAGCCCGCGCACCTTGTCCGCGGCGATCCGGCCGCCGCCGATCACCATGACCCGGCGCCCACGAAGCCGCACGGATATGGGGTAGAGGTGCTCGGTCATCTCGACACGGGGAGGGCCAAACGAACCATCCCCACCTCCCGGGCGGGAGGTGGGGATGGTGGATCGTGGATCAGACGCAGCCCGTGGGCTTCGGCAGACCGGCGACCTTGCAGGCGCCCTTGGCCGGGCCGCTGGGGTACAGCTCGTAGATCTGCTTGAGCTTGAATCCGGTCTCCTTGCAGAGCTTGCGGATCATGGGGGCAACGCCGTACTCGAGGTAGTAGTTGCGCAGGTAGTTGGCGATCTTCCAGTGATCCTCGGTCATCTCGTCGACGCCCTCGGTGGTCGAGAGCGCCACGCCGATCTCCTCGGTCCACTCGTCAGGGTTCTGGATGAAGCCGTCCTCGTCGACTTCCAGCCTGATGTCGCCATGCTCGAAAAGTGGCATCCCTTTGCCTCCTGTAGTTCGATGTCCGTGTTTTCAGGACTTGATTACCTCGTGAACCCCACCCCTGAGGTGGGGATGCTCTTGATACGTCAAACGAGCGCTCGTGACAAGAGCCCGAGCGCTGCGAACCCGATCACATGGGCTGGATGTAGCCGCAGGGGCACTCTTCCCAGCACTTTCTGCAGCCGTCGCAGGTGTCGAGTTTCCAGGCGTAGGGTTCGCCCTTTTCCTGCTTGAGGATGCAGCCGCTCTGGCAGTACATCCAGCACTTCTCGCACCAGAAGCAGGTTCCGCAGCTCATGCACCGCTTGGCCTCGGCGACGAACTGATCCTGCGTGATGCCGAAGTCCACCTCGCGCTCCAGGCCGTCCTCCAGCCGCTCCTCCAGGGGCAGCCAGGTGCGGTCGTTGCGCTCCATGGGCTCGTAGTGGTCCAGTCGCATCTTGTCGTGGGTGATGATCGGGTGGTCGCCCGGGGCCTCGTACGCCTCGCCCGCCAGGTAGGCGGCCATGCGCTCGGCGGCCATGCGGCCGTGCCCAATGGCGGTGGTGACCAGGTCGAGGTTGACCGCGTCGCCGCCGGCGTACACGCCCTCCTCCACGGTCCAGTCGTCGCCCGGCTTCAGCCAGTCACGGCCGCTGATGTAGCGCTCCGCGTCCAGCCACTCGGGTCGCTGGCTGATCGCGGGGATCAGCATGGTGCAGGGCACCTCGTACTCCGAGCCCTCGATCGCGACCGGCCGGCGACGGCCGGAGGCGTCGGGCTCGCCGAGCTCCATCTTCTGGCACTTCACGGCCACGGCGTTGCCATCCTCGACCCGGATGCCGATGGGCGCGACCAGGTACTGGATGTCCACGCCCTCGACCAGGGCCTCGTCGATCTCGTGCTCGATGGCCGGCATCTCGGTGCGCGTGCGCCGGTACAGCACGGTCACCTCGGCGCCGAGGCGCCGGGACACACGGGCCGCGTCGATGGCGCTGTTGCCGCCGCCGATGACCACGACCTCGTCGCCCGTGTCGACCTTCTCGCCGGAGTTGACCAGCCGCAGGAAGCCGACGCCGGTGTGCACGTTGGCCGCGTCCTCGCCCTCGACCCGCAGCTGGATGCCCTCGTGCGCGCCGATGCCGACGAAGATCGCGTCGAACTCGGCCTTGAGCTCGTCCAGGCTCCTGTCCCGGCCGATGACCGTGTTGCACACGATCTCGACGCCCAGCTTCGCGATGTTCTCGATCTCGGCGTCTAGGGTGGTGCGCGGCAGCCGGTAGGGCGGGATCCCGTAGCGCAGCATGCCGCCGGCGTGCGGGAAGCCCTCGAACACGGTGACCGGGTAGCCGCGGCGTGCCAGCTGGAACGCGCAGCTGAGGCCTGCAGGGCCGGCGCCGATCACGGCGACCTTCTTGTCCTGCACCTCGTCGGTCAGCTTCTGGTGGGCCAGACCGTGCTCCAGGCCGTAGTCACCGATCCAGCGCTCGTAGGCGTTGATCGAGACCGGGCCGTCTTCCTTGTGGTTGCGGTTGCACTTCGTCTCGCAGGGGTGCGGGCAGACGCGACCGCAGGCCGAGGGGAACGGTGTGGTCCTGGAGGCCTCGTGCCATGCCAGCTCGAACGACTCCTCCAGGGAGCGCTCCATCATCTCGCTGTGCTGCACGATCTTGAGCCACGCGCGGATGTCGTTGCCCGCCGGGCACTCGTCCTGGCAGGGGGGCGTCTTGAGGACGTGGGTCGGGCGATCCGCGGATACGCCTCCTCCGCCGCCGCCACGGCCGCCGCCGCTGGTACGCTTGACGATCTTCTTCTTCTTCTTCTTCTTCTTCAGTTTCTTGAGGTCCGCCAGGGACATGGTCTGGTACCTCCGGCAGCGGGGGTTTCATGGATGTCGGGCCGACGTTATAGATCGAAACGCCGACCGTTTCGAGTCCTCATTGCGATGTTCTGTACTCGCGCGCCCGCCGCGCGAACCCGGGCGCCCACTGGGGACAACCGCGGGCATGCAGGTGCACGTAGCTGGCGAGCACGTTGTCCACCACGACGCCGTCCCGTCCCGCGTGAGTGCCCGTGCCCCGCTGCATGGCGTACGCCGTTCGCAGCCCGTCGGGGGGCTCCCCGTCCACGCGCGAGTAGTGGAACTCGTGCCCGCGCACGACCGTGCCGGGCTCGAAGATCGGGTTGGGACCGTCCACCCGCGCCTCGGCGTAGCCGTGCCCCTGCGGTCGCGCGTCCACCACCAGGTCGAGGGGCAGCACCCCCGCCATGGGGAACACCTCGCCCTGCCAGCGGAACGAGCGGCACAGCACCATCAGGCCGCCACATTCGGCGTAGATCGGTAGCCCCGCGGCCGCGGCCTCCCGGATCGACGCCAGCAGTCCCCGGTTGGCCGCGAGCTGCCCGGCGTGCGTCTCGGGGAACCCACCGCCGATGTACAGGGCATCCATGGCCGGAAGGCCGCCGTCGCGGACGGCCGAGAAGAACGCCAGCTCGGCGCCAGCCGCCTCGAGGGCCTCGAGGTTCTCCGGGTAGTAGAACGCGAACGCCGAGTCCCGGATCACCCCGACGGTCGGAGCAGGCCCCCCGGACGCCGTGACCGTGGATCGCAGCGCAACAGTTGCATCGATCGGCGGTGCACCCGCGGCGAGCGCGCCGATGGCGGCCAGGTCGACCTGATCGCGGATCACCGCACGCAGCCGCTGGGCCACCTCGTCGAGACCGCCGCTCTCCTGCACTGTGACCAGGCCGAGGTGACGGCCAGGGAGGGGGTCTCCTCCGTGCATCCGGCGCAGCGCACCGAGCACGGGGATGCCACAACGCTCCTCGATGGCACCCCGGATCACCCGCTCGTGGCGCGCGGAGCCCACGCGGTTGAGGATCACCCCGGCCACGGGGACACGTTCGTCGAAGTGCACCAGGCCGTACACCAGCGCGGCCACGGTGCGGGTGGACTTGGTGACGTCGACCACGGGGATCACGGGCGCGGCCAGGTGTCGGGCCAGTTCGGCCGTGGAATGCACGCCGTGCACTCCGGCGCCGTCGAACAGACCGCGGTTGCCCTCGATGACGTTGAATCCGTCGGTGGTGGCGTTGGCGCCGAACGCGTCGGCCACGCCGTCGAAGCCCATCAGGTAGGAGTCGAGATTGCGCGCAGGGCTCCCGCTGGCCCAGGACAGCCAGGCCGCGTCGATGTAGTCGGGACCCTTCTTGAAGGCGACCACGGGGGTACCCTCGTCCCGCCACGCCAGGCACAGGCCCAGCGAGACGAGGGTCTTTCCCGAATCGCCGCCGGTTCCGGCGACGACCACGCGCGGACGCGCGGTGCCGCTGGAGGGCAAGGTCGCCCTAGCTCTCCGGCGTGAGCTTGATGTAGCTGCCGCCCGCGTACTCGTACACGCAGCGTCCGTCCGTGGTCAGGATCTGCAGCGCAGCCTTGGCGTCCTTCTTGTCGGCGCCATGCTGCTTCCTCAGCATCTTCACCACGTCCATCGGCTTGAGCAGTTTCTTGCCCGAAGCCTCGGCCACGATCTCGTAGGCGATGTCGGCCAGCTCTTCTGGCGTAGCCATGATCTCTCCGTCAACCCATGTAGTGCGTGGACCGGCGGAAGCTCAGCCCAGCGTGGGTGAAGTCGTCGATGTGGTACTTGGTGAATTCGAAGCCGGTGCGCTCGAAGAACTCCGGCCAGCCGATGCGGTCGATCCACTCACCGATGCGCTCGTACTTCCTGGCGTCGGCGGCCCAGACCTCGACGATCGTCTTGACCGCGTCCACGACCTCTTCCCACCGCGGCGGGTCGTTGTCGATGAAGTGCACGGCCATCTTCGAGAACTTGGGCTCGCAGCGGGCGTTGGACACCTTGCCGCCGACCCACAGGGCGATACCGTCGTTGATGCCATTGTTGATCGGCATCGCCGGGCAGACCGTGTAGCAGTTCGCGCAGAACATGCACTGGTCCTCGACGATCTCCACGGACGCGTTGCCGTCGACGGTCTTCGGCCGAACGGCGCCGGTGGGGCAGGACGCGATCACGTTGGGGATCTCGCAGACGCGGTCGATCCGCTCATGGTCGATCTTGGGCGGCCGGCGATGCACGCCGAGGATGGCGATGTCCGAGCAGTGCACGGCGCCGCACATGTTGAGGCAGCAGGCCAGCGCGACCTTGCACTTCGCCGGCAGCTTGTGCTCGGTGAAGTAGTCCATCAGCTCGTCCATCACGGCCTTGACGATGCCAGAGGCGTCGGTCGCGGACGAGTGGCAGTGCACCCAGCCCTGGGTGTGCACGATGTTGGAGATCGTCGGGCCGGTGCCGCCGACGGGGTAGCCACCTACGGTGACCTCCTCGATCAGCGGATCGATGTTGGCCTCGTTGCTCAGCAGCCACTCGACGTTGTTGCGGCTGGTGAACCGCAGGTACCCCTCGGAGTACTTGTCGGCCATCTCGGCGAAGAAGCGAATGCTGTCCGTGGCCAGCAGGCGCGGCGAGCCGGCGCGGACCGTGAAGATCTTGTCCCCGGACTCGGCCACGTGGACCAGGACGCCAGGCTTCAGGATCTCGTGGTACAGCCACTTGCCGTAGTTCTCCTTGATGACCGGCGGCAGGAACTTGCTGTAATGCGGAGGTCCAATGTCCGTCTGGCCCTTTTCCAGTGCGGTAACCATCTAGTTTCTCCTCCCGAGGCTCATGCGCCTCGTGATGTTCTCGGTTCAGCGAACAGTCCCTGCCGGGAGCTACTCGTCGTCTTCCTCGTCGTCGTCGTCCTCGTCGTAGTACTCCTCGTAGAAGATGTACGGGTTGTCACGAGGAGCCTCGACCATGCGCGGATCGGGTTCGACCTCGATCGCCTCGAGGAAGTTGCCCATGCCCATGCGCTGGATCAACTCGCCGACGCGCTCGCGGTTCTTGCCGTGCTCGCCCCACCAGTCCCAGATCTTCTCGGTGAGCTCCTTGAGCTCGTCGAAGGGGGCCTCCATCTTGACGAACGGCACGATGACCGACGCCAGCAGCGCGCCTTGGATGATGGGAGCCTTGGCGCCGATCAGGATGGCCGCGCCGCGGTCCTTGCCCGGGCGCAGGGCCTTGGGCATCACGTTGATGCAGTGCATGCACTTCACGCAACGCTTGTTGTCGATGGCCAGCTTGGAGCCGTCCCAGTCCATGCAGCCCGTGGGGCAGCGGGAGGTGACGTCCTCGACCATCTCCACGCCGTTGGCGGCGTAGTCGGCCACGGCCGCGTCGTCCTGCTGGATCTCGTCCCGCCAGGTGCCGATCACGGAGCAGTCGGAGCGGGCGATCGAGGCCACGCAGTCGTTGGCACAGCCCGAGAACTTGAACTTGTACTTGTACGGGAAGAACGGGCGGTGCAGCTCGTCCTGGAACTCCTGCGTGATGTCGTAGCAGGCCTCGTTGGTGTCGTAGCACGCCCACTCGCAGCGGGCCGGGCCGAGGCAGCAGCTCGGGGTCCGCATGTTGGAGCCGGAGCCGCCGAGGTCGAATTCCTTGTCCGTCAGGTCGAGGAAGCAGGGCTCGAGATCCTCGGTGCGGGAACCGAGGAACACGATGTCGCCGGTCGACCCGTGCATGTTGGTCAGGCCGGAGCCGTGCTTGTCACAGATGTCACACAGGTCGCGCAAGGCGTCGGCGGTGTAGAACCAACCGGACGGCTGGTTGACGCGGATCGTGTGGAAGTGGCTCACCTCCGGGAAGTCGTCGGGACGCGCCGAGTAGCGTCCGATGACGCCCCCGCCGTAGCCCATCACGCCGACGATGCCGCCGTGCTCCCAAATGGACACGCCCTCTTGATAGGACGTCTCGAGCTGCCTGATGAGGCCCTGCACCATCGGCTTCCGGTCGGCCACCTTCAACATCTCGACGATGAAGGACGGCCACGGTCCCGTGGTCAGCTCATCCAGGTACGGAGTTGGCGAATCTGCCATGGTTTCTCCTCCTAGGGTTAATCAGTCAAATACACTTTTATTTGGCGAGCCTACCTGGCTCGCATCACGTTGATGACCTTGTCTGGATTCGGAACAGCAGCTCTGAAGGAGCAGGTCTGCCATGTCGTCCCATGCATCGCTGCCCCGAAGGGGCCCGCGAATGGAAGCGGGATTGTACAGACGAGGTCGGGGGCCTGCAAGGGGATGTCCGGTTTTGCGGCCAAGCTGCACATCGGGGCATGGATCCGCGGTGGCGCGCCAGCCGTCGAGGCGCTAGATTGGCGATCGAGCTGTACACCGCGAGGACGACGATGTCACTGCTTCGAATGGCCCCATTGCTCCTGATCGCCGCGCTGGCGGCTCACTGCGCCGTGCACGTCCCCGAATCATCGGAACCCTTCGAACTCGAGGGAGCCCACGCCGTCCTGGCCTGCTCGGACTGCCACACGGGCGGGTACGACTCGCTCCCGCCTCGCACCTGCGAGGGGTGCCACGACGGAGACCAGCCGCTTCCCCACTTCGACGACGAGTGCGAGGAATGCCACACCCAGCAGGACTGGAGCGTGGAGTACGACCACGACGAGTGGGAGCTCACCGGAGCCCACGTGGGGCCGGGCTGCTGGGACTGCCACGACGGCGACGAGTGGGACGACGCGCCCGTGATCTGCGCGGGGTGCCACGAGGACGAGCGTCCCGAGGGACACAACCCCGGGGACTGTACCCCCTGCCACGGCACGGAGTCCTGGGAGCCCCCCCTGTGGACCCACGGCTTCTTCCCGCTCGAGGGCGGTCACGACGGTCTCCGCTGCGACCAGTGCCACGTGAACGGCTACCACGACACCCCCGAGCACTGTCAGGACTGCCACGCCGACGACGCCCCTCCGGGACACCCGGACTGGGACTGCGGTGAGTGCCACGACATCTATGGGTGGGAGGACGTGGACTTCACCCACGACGACTTCCCGCTGACCGGCTCCCACGCCTCGCTGCAGTGCACGGACTGCCATGCCGACGGCTACGAGGACACGTCGGGCAGCTGCGAGAGCTGCCACGGCGACGACGCCCCGGGCGGACACCCGGACTGGGACTGCGGCCAGTGCCACCAGGCGACGAGCTGGGACGACGTGACCTTCGACCACAACTTCTTCCCCCTCAACGGCGGGCACGCGCAGGCCTCCTGCGGTGACTGCCACGCGGGTGGCTACACGGTCACGCCGTCGGAGTGTGTCGACTGCCACGCAGGGGACAACCCGCACGGGTTCAACATGGACTGCGCGTGGTGCCACGACGTGTATGGGTGGTGAGGCGGGCTCGGGGAAGGTGGGGGTGGCGCGCGTGGTAGGAATCGAACCTACGGCCCCTGGTTCCGGAGACCAGTGCTCTATCCACTGAGCTACACGCGCTCCGAGGCGGGGGGTTTATAGCGACCGCGCAGCGGCCCTGTCAACCGGATTCAGCCGCCGTCGACGTCCTCGTTCAGCCAGTCCAGCAGGCGCGCGGTGTGCTCGGTCTCCCAGGCCGATCCGAGCCGCTGGTCGCAGTACGCCTCGAACAGGTCGTCGAGACGCTCGAGCAGGTCCTCGACGAGGCGCGCGCGCTCCCGCACCTCGTCGTCCGGGTCCACGCCGTGGGGCAGGTCCGGGATCTTCATCCCCTTGACCGCCAGCGACGCGTCGAGCTCGAAGCGAAACTCCAGCTCGCCGTCCCGCAACACGAAACGGGCCGCGACCACGTCCCGTCCCTCCCGCACGGCGATGCGCGCCGTGGCCGAGGTGGCGGGCGCGCCGCCCTTGAGGTCGAAGCGCTGCGCCTCGCGCAGCTCGCCGCTGATCACCAGCCGGTCGTCCACCCACAGGTCCAGGGCCATGCCGGACGCGCCGGACACCTGGCCGAACCCGGTCTCGCTGGAGAACCACAACCACAGCAGGAACTCCCGACCGAGGAAGGTGGCCTGGGGATCGGCGTCGAGGTGCCGCAGGTCGAGACCAGCCATCACGCGTCCCCTCCCCTCAGCACCACACCGGACCCGCCGGTC
Source organism: uncultured Rickettsiales bacterium (assembly GCA_964639985.1). Lineage (GTDB taxonomy): Bacteria > Myxococcota_A > UBA796 > UBA9615 > CAYRNR01 > CAZXHG01. Next base: position 34,361 of record CAZXHG010000036.1, on the reverse strand, counting down.
ATGTCCGTCGCCCCGGTCACGGCCAGCGCCTGCAGGCGATCGTCGGCCCGGGGTCCGCGCATGGCGAGCCGCGGGGCCGTCACCTCGCGCAGCGCACGAGAGAACGTGGCCGAGAACTGCTTGGCCACCCGGTCGATGGCCTTGTCCGAGCTGGCCATCACCAGCACCGTGTCGGTCTGCAGGTTCCAGCACACCTCCACCACGGCGACCGTGGGCAGGATGCGGGGCAGGTACTTCTCCTCGATCCGCTCCTTGAGCTCGGTCTTCATGCCCGCGGGCAGACGCTCCAGGCCCGTGTCCTGCAGGAACTGCTGGACCTCCTGGTCCACCAGCGCGCGCAGCAGTGCGGGCGGGATGGCCTTGCGGTCCGTGCGCAGGGCGAACAGCAGGTAGGGCGCGACATACGTCCGCTCCAGCACGAAGGACGTGTCCAGCAGGCTCTCCTGGGTCACCCAGCCGGAGCGCTCCTCCTTGCGGGGGTCGTCCAGGCTGCCCCTGAAGGCGTGCTTGCCCAGCAGCTCCACCAGGGTCCGCGCAGACACGTCGGGCGTGCCCCCCTCGGCCACGAACCGGCGCAGGGTCACCGCTCCCTTGACCAGAGTCACTCGGCTGCCTCCTCGACCGGCGCGGGTTCGTCGGTGGCCGCGGGAGGTGCGGGGGGCTCGACGGGCGGCGCCGGAGGTTCCACTGGCGGAACCGGCGGCGGCTCGGGTGCGCAGGTCTCGCCGTGGACGTGGCGCTTGAGCACCAGCAGCAGCACGGTGCCGCCGCGGTTGATCGAGCTGACCAGCTCCCAGCCCTCCTCCCCGAGGGGCCCCAGCAGCGCCTCGAGTTCGTCGGCCGCGAGCAGCTGGTCGTTGGCGAACACGCGGATCTTCGTCACCAGATCGACCTCGACGACCTTGTACTCCCAGGTGCAGGCCAGGGCCGCCGACGGGAGGAGCAGGGCGGCGATCAGGGCGGATGCAGCGAGGGTTCGCATGTCAGTACTCCGTCAGAAGTGGGTTCGACCCATCCGGTCGTTGGAGCAACGGAAGGAGCCGGAGTATATTGTTCGGGGTCCAGAGAGGTCAATTGGCGCCGAAGATGGCAACGAACCAGAAGGTCACGCCGAAGATCGAGATCCTCAGGAACAACGAGGTGATCAACGGCTTCCTGCTCAACCGCACGCGGCTGGTGATCGGCTCCGCGCCCGGTGCCCACGTGCGCCTCAAGGCCCCCCACATCCAGCCCGAGCACCTGGTGATCGAGCTGGTCAACCGACGCTACCTCGAGGCGGTCAACGTCTCGGGCGACCCGCACCTGCGCCACCAGGGGGAGGTCTTCGAGCGGGTCCGCCTGCACAAGGGCTCCACGATCACCCTGGGCAGGCTGTGCTTCCGGCTGGCCTTCGTACCCCAGGCCGAGCAGCGCGAGCAGGAGGAACCACCCAGGCCGGCCCCCATGCCGGCCTCGGCCGCCGCACGTCAGCCCACGCCGGTGCCGGCCCCCGCCCTCGGGACCGGCACGATGCCGTCGGTGGGCGTCAGCGTGGATGTGCCGCCGACCGAGCCGAGGGCCGACGAGGCCCCGCAGCTACGCCGCGCCGCGAAGGCCGCGCCTGAGCCGGCGAAGGCGACCCCTCCCCCGCCGCCCCCCGCGCCCGCAGGCGTCCCGATCGCCACGCCGGTGTCCCCGACACAGGCGGCCACCCCGTCGGCGCCACCGACACCCGTCGCACCGGCCCCGGCGGCCCCGGCCCGGGCGGCCCCCGCAGCGATGCCAACGCCGGCCACGCCAGGCACGGGCGCACCGGCCGACGAGCTGCTGATCTTCCTGCTCATCTATCCGCCGGGCGGCGGCAAGCGAAAGCGCGTGCGCCTCCCGCCGGGCACCTACGACATCGGTCGGCAGGGCTGCGACATCAACCTGCACTACGACGGCATCGTCGACCGGCACCTGACGCTGATGGTGATGCCGGACGGCAACGTCTACGTGCAGGCACACGTCTCGGACCCGCCGGTCCTGCTCGGCGATGCGCCGCTGCAGCTGTCACCGTTCGCCGCGGGCGACCAGGTCTTCATCGGCCAGCTGCGGTTCGAGCTCAACGTGATCTCCGTGGACACCGTGGCCGCGCCGGTGGGGCAGCCCGCCTCCGCGGCGTCGACGCCCGCCACCCCGGCCGGTGAGCCGGCCGGCGGCGGTTCGGCCGGCGCCTGGGTCGAGGCGGCCATGCGCAGCGGCGTGCCCGAGGGATCCGAGGTCACGGACCAGCTGATGACGGCGGCCCGGCCTCCGGCCTCCCTCCCCGTTCGACGGGTGTCGGCCACGGACTCCAAGCCGCGCATGTCCACCGGGACGGACCCCAAGGTGTCGGCCAAGGAGTGGATCCGCCAGGCGGTGGAGGACACGTCGGAGCAGGACAAGGAGGACGTCGATCCGGCCGACGCGGCGCCCGTGTTCTCGGCGAGCGACCAGGCCGCAGCGCCGCCACCCCCCCCCCCCCAAGCCCCCCCCCCCCCCCCAACCCCCCCCGCCCCCCCCCCGCGGCCCCCCCACCCCGCCCACGCCCCGGTAAACCCAGGGGGCACCCCCCCCGG
>CAZXHG010000036.1:0-31772 GCA_964639985.1 uncultured Rickettsiales bacterium | reverse complement strand
GTCAACGTCATTGTCTTCATCAAAATCGCCAGGCAGCGCCGCCACCACCCCGCCCCAAGGCCCCCCCGCGACAGCGTCGCGCCCCGGCACCCCAGACCGGTCCGGAGAAGGCGGCCGAGGCGCGGTTCTCCCAGTGGGCCACGACCACGGTCCCGCCGGAGTACCGCGCCAGGAAGCGACGCTCGGCGTTGCTGACCTTCCTGGCGTTGATCTGCGTGTTCGGCTGCGTGGGCGGCGGCTTCGTACTCGTCAAGGTCGTGGGCCAGGCCGCGAACGCCACGGGCACGCTCATCTCGGACGGCCGACGCACGACGGGCGTATCCGGCGAGGGCGTCGAGGAGATGGAGGGCTCGTACGAGGGGCTGGCGGCCGAGGGGTCCAACGCCTTCCGCAGCGGCGCCACCGGGAGCTGGGGCAGCTCCGGCTCATCGAGCGGCAGCAGCGGCAGCGGCCGCTCCTCGGGCAGCGGTTCGGGCGGCAGCGGCGGCGCGTCCGCCAGCGGCCCGACCTATGGCCCCGGGGGCGCCTACTCGGGCTCCATGGAGGAGGGCGCCGCGCTGGCGCACAACTCGCACGTCTTCGGCGGCATGGACCCGTCGCACGATCCCGACCTGATCGCCATCGGCAACCCGGGGCCCAACGCGCCGGTGATCCAGTTCGGCTCGCCCCACCTCGGCGGCACGGTGGCAGACGACTCCGGAAACGCGGAGGCGGCGTACGTGCGCCGGGTCGAGGAGCTGGACTTCGAGCTCGCCGAGGAGACGTCCGGGACCCGCGGCTGGGTGGACATGCGCGAGGTGGAGACCGTGCTGCACAGCATCGTGCCAGCCTCGCGCATGTGCTATTCGAGAGCACGCGAGACCAAGCCGGACCTCGCCGGCACCATGGTCCTGATACTCACCCTCGGCCCCAGCGGCCAGATGACGACGGTCAGCCTCGACGTGACGTCGTCCAGCGTGGTCGACACGGACCTCAAGCGGTGCGTCGAGCGGCAGATCAAGTCGCGCAACTACCCGATCCCCAAGGGCGGGTCCGTGACGTTCTCCTACCCGTTCCTGTTCAATCCTCCGGATTGATTCCCCTGCTGCCCGCCTAGTCCGTCCCGATGATCACGTAGTCGATCCGCCCCTCGAGCATTCGGGTGTAGGCCGCGTTGGTGCCGATCAGGATGTTGGCCTCCTCGGAGTCGAGCTCGTCCTCGGTGTACAGCCAGCGATCGGTCGGCAGCTGGGACTGGTCGGCGTCCGTGCAGTCGGCGAACCCCGACCAGGCCTCGCCCACGTCGTCGCCCGTCGGGCCCTGATCGTCCACGCTGATCACCGCCGGAACGAACGGCTGGTCGAAGACACCTCCCGGCATGTCCGAGTCCCACAGCACCTGGGCCCGATACCAGTGGCCGGCCTGGATCGGGCAGGCGTCGTAGTCGGTCATCACGAGCTTCCAGGTCTGGCCACCGTGGGGGTCGATGGGCTTGATCCAGAACGCGAGCACCGCCACGTCCGATGGTGGGCTGAAGGGCGGGCTCCAGCTGGCGCCCATGTTGCGCCAGACCGAGATCTGGTAGTTGTCCCCGTCCTTGGCGAACAGGCGCTGGATGGTGGTGTCGTTGCCGTCGTCGACCACCTCGGGCTGGAAGCGCACCTCGAGCAACACGTCGGTGCTGGCCATGTAGCAGCTGTCGTTGGACAGGAACTCGACGGCGTTGTCCACCGCGTCGCCGGTGAAGTAGTCGTCGCCGAGGAGCGCCTCGGTCGGGTCGCCGACATCACCCACGAGCACGCCGGTGACGTCGGTCACCGTGAGGCTGCCGGCCGCCTCGTCGAACTCGATGGTGGTGGACGAGGCCGGGCAGTTGTCCCCGTCGACCACGACCTCGAGGGTCTCGCCCTCGGTGCCGTACTCGTCGTAGACCGACGCTGCGACGAACGCCAGCGTGTCCGTGCCGATGTCGTCCAGACCGTCCAGGGGGGAGGCCAGGGTGACGATCGCGTCCCAGTCTCCGTCCACGTGGGCTACCGCGACCACGGTGCGCCCGTCGTCCGCGTCGGTGTAGAGGAAGTCCGCAGCCTGCACGTCGTACACGTCCTCGGAGAACGTCACGACCAGATCGGCGCTCCCCCCCTCCCCCAACACGGTGTCGATCCGCGGGCCCTTGCTCTCGTCCACGGTCTCGAAGTACGCGGAATCCTGGGTGATGTTCCACAGCTGCATGCCGTCTAGCCGGCCGATGAAGTTGTCATTCGGGGCCGACCAGTTGACGCCACCCAGAGACAGGGCGGACGCGCACCAGTGGCCGGCGTAACAGACGGACTCGTTGTCCGGGCTCAGATCGCTCTGCGGGGTCATCGCCTCCTCGCCCACGCCCGGCTGGGCGAAGCAGTCGGCCACGTCCGCGTCCGAGGTGGTCACGTCCTCCCCGTTGACGTAGATGCGCACCCGTCCCACGGACAGGTCGTTGGGATCGGCGTCGGGCAGGGTGTGGTCGAAGGTGGCGGCCACGTGGCTCCAGGTGTCCAGCGGGATCTGCACCGTGGAGTAGGCTCCGCGCAGGCCGTTGCAGTCCGCGCTGTCCCAGTTGGCGTAGTCGGGCGCGCCGTTGGTCATGTTGGTCATCAACCCGACGCGCATCGTGCCGTCGACCGGCTCGAGCACGAGCGCGTAGCCGCCGGTCCAGTAGGTGTGCTTGGCCGCCAGGATGCGGTCGGTCTCGCTCGCATCCGTGGGGTAGACCCAGGCCTCGAGGGTCATGTTGTACTTCATCTCGGTGTGCTTCCACGTGCCGTGGTAGCCCGCGTCGGTGGACCACCACTCGTTCTCCGTGCCCACCTCGACCGGCGAGTCGTCGAACACCGCGGCGGACCCGGACACCCCCGTCGTGTAGCTGCCGTCGACCACGCGCCACACGCCGTGCAGGTTGAAGTCGCCGGAGTCGTTGAGGTTGTTGTCGAACCCCATCGAGAACACCAGATCCTGGTCGAACGTGAGCGTCGGTCCGGGATCGCCAGCGCTGCCCATGCCGTGGGGACTGTTGCTGACGTGGCAGCTGGCGACCCCGCAGGACATGCCCGCGTGCCAGTCGCTCCACATGTAGTGGCAGGCGTTGCAGATGCCGTCGTCTCCGTTCCAGTCGGTGGGGTTGTTGCCCCGGCCGTTGACGCTGTCGCGCATGATCCGGTAGGGCCCGCCGTGGGCCTCGTGGCAGTCGGTGCAGCTCATCACGAAGTTGACCGAGGCGTTGCGCATGCTGGGGCTGTAGCCCGGATCGTCCAGGGTCCACGACGTCGCAGGGCGCGTATACACGGTCCGTCCGCGACCGCTGGGCAGCACGGGCCAGCAGTCCGACACCGCCTCATCGCAGTCGTCGAGGTTCCAGCCGGCTGCCTTGCCGCAGCTGAACCAGTTCGGGCACGTGCCGCCATCCCGGTTGCAGGCCCCGGCGTTGGCGTCGCCGTGCATCTCGCTGCCGAAGGCGACGGTGCCCAGCCCATCGACGCCGTGGTGACAGGCGAGGCAGAAGGTGACGTAGTCCGGCAGCTCGTTGCCGTTGAACTCGTCGTAGTCGCCGTTGGGGATGTTGTACACGCCGCTGGCCGCCGCGGCGTAGTCGTGCATGGTCTCGCCCGCGGCCACGCCGAACAGGGCCGATCCCATGGCGCGGTCGTTGTCCCCGCCGATGTCGGGCAGGGTCACTGGCGAGAGCCCCAGCCCCGCATCCCAGTACCCGCCGGTGGCCACATGCGGGTTGTGGCAGGTGGTGCACTGCAGGGTGTGGGTCTCCGAGCCCACCGTGAACGACTGACCGAGGTCGTGCACGTCGTTGAGGGCGAAGGCTTCCTCGATGTCGTCGGCCAGGGTCGGTCCCGAGATGGCCTCGTTGACCACCCCGCCCTCGGTGTGACAGCGGAAGCACAGGTCGTCGATCTCGTCGCCGGCCGGGGACTCGAGCAATGCGATGCTGTCCGAGCCGTGACCGTTGCCGTGGCAGCCGGTGGTCGAACCGTCGCCCATGCAGGAGACCGGCGCGTTGCCGTTGAGCGCGTAGCCGAAGGACGCATGCGCCGAGTCGCCCCAGCTGGCCCCGATGTCCGGGGGCGTCTCGCCATCGGTGAAGGGATGCAGGGGCGTGGCCAGGCGCTCGGCGCCTCCCGCGTCGTGGCAACCGACGCAGAAGTCCTCCACGCCGGCCGGATCGGCATCGTCGTAGTCGTACACCGTGCCCGGGCCCAGGTCGGGGTCGATCAGCTTGACCGTGCCGCCGCCGTGGTCGCCGGTGTAGTGGCAGGCTGCGCAGTCGCTGTCGTCCACCGCGGTCTGCACGTGGTGCGAGGTCCGCGCGAAGTCGCCCTGGCCGTCCCCGGCGTTCTCCACGATCTGGCGCCGCGCCCCCTGGGGCAGGTAGTGGCAGTCCGTGCACCCTCCGGTCGGCGCGAACCCGTCGCCGTGCCCGTGGCAGGTCAGGCAGTCGGCGCCCGCCTGGTGGGTGTGATCGCCGTAGGCGTCGTTGGTGTAGTGGGCGGTCGCTGTGTGACAGGTCTCGCACACGCCGTTCCAGGGTTCGGTGGCAAACGCGAGGTCGTCCGGGGTGACCTGGTAGACGGCGGGTTCGAGCGCGACGGACACGTAGGCGGTGGTGTCGTCACGGATCAGACTGAGATTGTCGGCGTACGATCCGTCGTGGTCGTCGGTGGTGGGGGACGGCTGGTGGGGGTCGTGGCACGAGCCACAGTCGACCGTCGTGTCCCCCACCTCGTGCAGGGAGAAGTCCTCCAGCCCGGCCGCGGGCCCGGTGGGGTTGTGGCAGGTCCGGCACATCAGCTCCTGGGCCTCGTCGCGGGGCAGCAGGTACTCGCCGGCCTCGCCATGGAAGGCGTGGCAGTCCTGGCAGTCGATGCTGTTGGACTCGTCGTGAGGAGGGTCCAGGGCGGAGGCTGGGCGCACGCACACCAGCACTGCCGTCAGCCCACAGAGGATGTGGCCCCGGTCCATGTCCTACCCCGTTCGCCCCGCGGCTCCCTCGCGGGGATCGTCGTTCACGTCGCGGCCGCGTCCTCCAGGCCCAGGAGCCGGAGGAATGCGGCCAGCAGTGGCTCGCTGTCCGGCCTGCGCGCCGCGTGCTTGAGCCCCACCGTCGGGTGGTGCAACAGCCGGTTGGTCAAGGCCCGCGTGGCCCGGTCCACCTGCGCGAGTGCCTCGGGATCCAGGTCCCGCCGCAGCTTCTCCATTTCCGCCTGTCGGATCGCCTCGAACTGCTGTCTCAGCTGCACGATCGCCGGGTTCACCCGCTGCTGGCGAAGCCAGGCCCCGAGCTTCGCCACCTCGTCGCCGACGATGGCACGGGCGGCGTGCACCTCCTCGCACCTCCGCTCGTCGGCCCCACGCACCACCTCCTGCAGCGCGTCGAGGTCGTACAGGTAGACCTCGTGCAGGCCGGAGACGTCCTCGCACACGTTGCGCGGGACGGCGATGTCGATCAGCAGCAGCGGCTCGTCCCGACCGGCCCGGGCGCGTGCCAGCCTGGCCGCGGACAGGATCGGCTCTGCGGCCGCCACGGCGGTGATCACGACGTCCGCCGAACCCAGGGTCCGGTCGAACCGATCCCAGGGGATCGCACGTCCCCCCAGCTCCGAGACCAGGTCCCTGGCCCGAGACCCGGTCCGGTTCGTGATCCACAGCTCGCCGACACCATCCTCCACCAGGTGCCGCGCGACCAGCTCACCGGTCTCGCCCGCGCCCACCAGCAGCACGCTGCGGGAACCCAGACCGCCGAAGAGCTTGTCCGCCAGGTCGCACGCGACACCGCCGACCGACACGCGGCCACAGCCCACTCCGGTCCGGCTGCGCACGGCCTTGCCCACGCGGAAGGCCCGGTGGAGCATCGCGTCCAGGACCGCGCCGCTGGCCCGGGCAGCCACGCTCGCGGCATAGGCCGCCCGGACCTGCGCCAGGATCTGGCTCTCACCGATGACCATCGAGTCGAGGCCGGCGGCCACGGAGAACAGGTGGTGCGCCACGTCCGCCCCCTGCAAGCGGTACACGTGCCCTTCGAGTGTCGCTGCGGCCTCACCGGTCACGTCGCACAAGGAGACCAGCAGCCGCCCGGGATCGGGCTCGCCGTCGTCGAACACCGCGTAGACCTCGGTGCGGTTGCAGGTGGAGAGCACCAGCGCCTCGGCCACGCCAGGCGTGCTGCGCAGCCGGTCGAGGAGCTGCCTCGCGCGCATCCCGTCCAGTGCGATCCGCTCCCGGACCGCGACCGGCGCGGTGTTGTGGCTGATGCCGAGCAGGCCGGTGTGCATCGCTGGTTCCCTTCTCTCGCGCGCGCCCCGCGTGATTCAATTCGAAACGCGACGGGACGACCCACGAAGCTGCAAGAACAGGACCAGGAGCCGCGCACGATCGCTCGACGATGGACTGCTCCCCGATCGAGCTGATTCCCGGCCGGGGCTGGTGGGGCACGGCCCGGCCAATCGACGGGAACCCGCCGATCGCCCCTCCGGGCGCCGGGATTCCGCCGGGGGCGCGGGGACGAAACGGCGTGGATCTTGCACACCTCCGTGGGCGAAGCCGCGCTCGACGTCGGCCGGTTCCATTCCCGGCCGGACCGATCGGCGCGCTATCCAGCGACCTGCCGGCAGGAGACACACCATGTACGGTGCCGAGAGATGGATCGACGAGACCTCGATCGGAGACCCGGACGACGAGAAGCCAGCGCCCCTGTACGGGTATCCGTCGGTCCCGGTGTCCGAGCGCCTCCCCTTCCCCGAGTTCCCTGCGTTGCCGTCGTCCGATCCGGATGACCGTACCCAGCCCGCGACGTACCCGGCCGGCCGTGCACTCCGGACCGTGCTGTCGCGCTGCCGGCGGCTCCCCGGGGCCGAGGTGCCGCTCGAGCGCGCCGGGGACATGGTCCTGGCCGAGCCGGTGCGCATGGACCGGGCCTTCCCCCCCTTCGACCGCGCGGCCGTGGACGGATTCGCCATCCGGCTCGCCGACCAGGGGCGGTGGACCGAGGTCGTGGGGGAGGTCCTGCCAGGGGCCCACCCGTCGATCCCGCTGAGCGACGGCCAGGCCATGGTGGTCACGAGCGGTGCCTGCTGCGCGCCGGGCACCGAGGCTGTGATCGCCAGCCGGTCGGTGGTCCTGTCCCGCAACTCGATCCTGGTACCGCCGGTCGTCGAACCCGGACACAACATCGTGTGCAAGGGCGCCGAACAGCCGGCCGACGCCGAGATCGTGCCCCGCGGTACCACGGTCACGCCACCGATCACCGCCGCTGCCGCGTCCGTGGGTCTGGCCAGCGTCACGGTGCACCGCCGCCCCACGCTGCGAATCCTGACCACCGGTGACGAGATCTGCAGCGCCTCCTCGGACACGCGCCAGGCCGCCATCCGCGACGCCAACACCCCCATGCTGGTGCACGCGCTCCGGGGGCTTGTGCAGGGCGAGGTGCAGTCGTGCTGGGCCCCCGACGCCGTCGACCCGATCGCCGAGGCGCTGACATCGGGCGATCCGGTGGACGTGGTGGTGATCACCGGGGGCGTCTCCTGTGGGATCCGCGACGTGGCCTCCCAGGCCATCCGCGATGCCGGCGCCAAGATGCTGCTCGAGGGCGTACAGCAGACCCCGGGCAGCAAGATGCTGTTCGCCGTGCTCGACTCGACCCTGGTGTTCGCCATCCCGGGGCACCCCGCTGCAGCGCACGCCTGCCTGCACGCCTACGTGATCCCCGCCCTTCGCCGCATGGCAGGGCTGGATCCGCGACACGCGCAGGGTCGGGGCATCCTGCGGCTCACACCGATCCCCCCCGCCCTCGACGATCGCCACCTCCCCGTGGCCATCGAGACCACGGCCGACGGATACCTCGTCGGCGTGATCGACGACTGCGGAGGGCGGGACCTGTTCGCCGGACTCCGGGCAGACGGTTACCTGTTCGTCCCCGCCGGAGCCACACCCAGGCCGGGTCACGAGGTCACGTTCTCGTGGCTCCGGTCCCCCTGCTGTTGACGAGAGCACGATGACGCGCCTGGAGTCCGGGAGCCGGGTCGCCGTGGTGGGCGGTGGCCCCGCGGGTTGCTTCTCGGCCATGCACCTGGACCGGTACGCGCGGGAGGCGGGGATCCGCCTCGACCTCACGCTGTTCGAGCCTCGCACGTTCAAGAACGCCGGCGCCGCCAGCTGCAACATGTGCGCCGGCATCCTGTCACCGAGCCTGGTCCACCGGCTGGCGCGCCTCGACCTGTCGGTCCCCCGCGAGGCGATCCTGGACCGCATCGAGGCCTACTGCCTGCACACGCAGTCCGGCTCGATCCGGGTGCCCAAGCCCCACCCCTTCGACCCGGTGTACTCGGTGTACCGGGGGTCTGGACCTCCGGGGGCCGAGCTGCCCGAGCGTTCCAGCTTCGACCGCTTCCTCAAGCACGCGGCCATCAACCGGGGTGCGCGATTGCGACGAGCGACGATCTCGGCGGTCGACATCAGCGGCCCGAGGCCGGTGGTGTGCACGGTGCGCGGACAGGAGGAGTTCGATCTGGTCGTCGTGGCGACCGGCGTCAACTCCCCGCTACTCGCCGAGCTGCCCGCTCCGTACCGGCCCCCACCGACGCGCCGCATGGTCCAGGAGGAGCTGCTGGCCGAGCCCGCCGCCATCCGCGAAGCGCTCGGCTCCCGCGTACACGTCTTCCTGCTTCCAGGCCAGCAGTTCGACTTCGGTACGCTGATCCCCAAGCACGAGTACGTGAACGTCTCGTTGCTCACGAGTTCGGACGCCCCCGTCTCCGTGTCGGAGTTCCTCGAACACCCACTCGTGAGGGAGTGGCTGCCGAGGGACGCCCTCTCCTGCTGCGGGTGCCGACCACACACGCCGATCGGCGCTGCCCGCACGCCGTGGAACGACCGCCTCGTGGTGGTCGGCGATGCCGCGGTCGCTCGCCTGTACAAGGACGGCATCGGCTCGGCGTGGCTCACGGCGGAGCGGGCCGCACGGACCGCGATCCGCCACGGGATATCCCGGCGCGACTTCGCTCGCCACTACGGCCCGCTCTGTCGTTCGGTCGCCCGAGACAACCTCGTCGGGCGCGCGCTGCTCGGGCTTCATCGGCAGGTCAAGGACTCGGCGCGGGTCTTCGCGCTCCAGGCCAGCGTGATCGAGCGGGAGAAGACAGCACCCTACCCGGCGCGTCCGCTCGACCAGGTGAGCTGGGGCATGTTCACCGGAGCCAGCCCGTATCGGGCCATCGGACTGCGGCTGTTCTCGGCAGGACTGTGGGCGAACCTCGCCCGGGCAGCCTGGCAGCAGGTCTTCGAGGGATCTCCGGAGCCAACCCGGGGCGGGCAGGCACCCAAGCGCCCACACCGCATCCTGATCCTGGGCGGTGGGTTCGCTGGTACGACGACGGCCACGCGGGTGGAGCGGCTGCTCGGCCGCGATCCCGGCGTCAGCATCACCCTTGTCAGCCAGGAGAACTACTTCCTCTTCACCCCCATGTTGCACGAGGCCGCGAGCGGCAACGTGGAGACGCGCCACATCGCGCTGCCGATTCGAAGGATGCGGGGCAGACGCCGCTTCGAGTTCGTGCAGGCGCGGGTTCGGCGTGTCGACCTGGACTCCAGGACCGTGCACACCGATCGCGGCCCGATGCCCTACGACGACCTGGTCCTGGCCCTCGGCAGCGTCACCGACTACCGTGCGCTGGAGGGGAGGGCGCACCACGTCTTCGGGCTCAAGACGCTGGCCGACGCCATGGCCCTGCGCAACCACGTGATTGCACGGTTCGAGCGCGTGTCGGCCGGCACCGGTGACCTCCGGACCGACCTGACGTTCGTGGTCGTGGGCGGCGGCATCACCGGCGTCCAGGCAGTCGCCGAGCTCAACGACATGGTCCGCCGTGCGCTCCCCCTGGAGTACATGCGCATCCACCCCGACAGCGTGCGCGTGCTGCTGGTCCAGGACGACGACAGCGTCCTCCCCGAAATGCACCCGAGGCTCGCGCGCACAGCCCAGGCCGTCCTGGAGCGTCAGGGGGTGGAGGTGCTCACCCGCACACGGATCACCGACGTGGGCGCGGGAACCGTGCAGGTGGACGGCCACAGGACGATCGCCACGGGGACGGTGGTGTGGACGCCTGGCATCCTTGCCAACCCCGTGGTCGCCTCGCTGCCGGTCGCGCACGACACCCAGGGTCGAGTGGTCGTGAACGAGTGCCTCGAGGTCAGGGGGCGCCCCGGCGTGTACGCTCTGGGGGACAACGCCAGCCAGCCACACCACGTGACCGGCTCGCCCCTCCCGCCCACGGCTCACGTCGCGGTCCGGCAGCCCAGGGCCGTCGCCGCGACCATCGCCGCACGGCTTCGCGGGGGGCGACCCAGACCCTACCGCCACCGGCACATGGGCATGCTGGTGGCGCTAGGCCCGCGTGCAGCCCTGGCCGATCTGCTCGGCTTTCGCGGCCACGGTATCCTCACTCGCCTGCTGTGGCAGGCGGCCTACGCCGGACTGATGAAGGGCCGCTACAACCAGGTCAGGGTGCTGGGAGACTGGCTGATGGGGCGGATGTTCGGTCGGGACAGCACCCTGCTGCGCCCGGACCTGGAGAGCACGCTGGCGCCGTGCGAGGAGCCTGCCTCAATCGAGGGGGACGTGCGCCCAGACCGTGTCCGGCGCCGGGTCGGGGGCGAAGTCGACACCACCGTAGTCGTTGCACCACACGTCGAAGCCGACCCAGATCTCCGCGGGTGAGCCGATCGAGGCGTGCTCGAACCCCATCTCGATCACGTCACTCCCCACCACGTACTCGAACGGATCCGCGTCCTGCACCGGTGACCAGTAGACCGGGTCCATGGAGTAGAGCATGCCGTCCCAGTCGAGGGTGTCGGTGTTGAAGCTGTTGATCGCGTAGTCCGCGTCCCGCCACTCTCCCACCCCGTCGAGGTCGATGCGCGCCACGAGCTCCTGGTCCACCGTGGCGACCGCGGAGTGGCTGTACAGGCGGAACAGGACCACTCCGGCCACGCTGTCGAAGCACGCCTCCACGTCCGCGACGTTCACGTCGCCCGTGCACGAGACCGCGGTGCCCGGAGCGTCCGGATCCACGGTGTCCCCGGCGGCGTCCACGGCGGTCAGGATGGAGGTGAAGTCGTTGACCAGGCCGTCGCAGTCGTTGTCCACGCCGCCGCAGGCTTCGGGCGCGCCGGGGTAGACGGAGGGGTCCCCCTCGTCGCAGTCCGTGCACGCGGGCACGCCGTCGCCGTCCGCGTCCGGGACGTCGACGTCGTCGTCGTCCACGTCACCGTCGCAGTCGTTGTCCACGCCGTCGCACACCTCGGCAGCGCCCGGGTAGATCAGCGGATCCTCCTCGTCACAGTCCGATCACGCGTCCACCCAGTCTCCGTCCGCGTCCGGGATGTCGGGATCGCTGCCGTCGACCAGCTCGTCGCAGTCGTTGTCCGCGCCGTCACACACCTCGGCGTTGCCGGGGTGGTTGCCCGGGTCGGCGTCGTCGCAGTCGGTGCAGAGGGTGGCGCCGTCGCCGTCCGCGTCCGGGATGTCGGGGTCGTCCCCGTCGACCGCGCCGTCGCAGTCGTTGTCCACGCCGTCGCACACCTCGGCGTTGCCCGGGAAGACGTCGTCGTCGCGGTCGTCGCAGTCGGCGCAGGCATCGACGCCGTCCAGGTCCCAGTCGGCGATGTCGGCGTCCTCACCGTCCACGTCCCCGTCGCAGTCATTGTCGACCCCGTCGCAGACCTCCTCGGCCCCGGGGTGGACGGCGGCGTCGCCGTCGTCGCAGTCCTCGTCGGCCAGGTGGCCGTCGCCGTCGGCGTCGACCGGGTCCGGGGGATCGATCGGGGCGGACGGGCAACCGAGCGTGAGGCTGGCAGCCGCCAGCAGGACCAGGCAGGGATGGTGGAGGAGGGTGCGCACCGGGAAAGTCTACGGAAGCGCTCGGAATTAGGGAAGGGCTACATCTGGTGGCAGACGTTGCACTCGTAGATGTTGTCCCAGCGGAACGGCGTGCCCCACACGACCTCGGTCTGATCGAAGTGGCATTCCACGTCCGAGCAGGTCTGGGTGGCCGAGTCGTACGTGGCCGTGGTCAGGTCGAATGCGGTGTTGATCACCGTGACCGGCGTGGCCGTGAACGCCACGTCGGGCTGACCGTTGACGTGGTTGGTCATGTCCGAGATCGGGACCGGGTCGTACACGGCGATGCCGTTGACGCGCGTGCGCGTGCCCTCGTCGGTGATCGTGTCGTTGTGACAGGTGGCGCAGGCGCAGGGATCCTGGCCGTGCATGTACCCGTGCAGGTCCTCGTACCCGTCGGCGTTGATGTACGAGTGGGAGTCGCCCGACGCGGCCAGCACGTCCGGATCCTCGGTCTGCGGGATGAACCCGTGGCAGTCGTCGCAGCCGATGCTGCCGCCCCAGGTCGGGTTGGAGTAGGTCCGATACTCGTCCACGTTGTAGGCCGGATAGGTGATGGGGTAGCCGGCGAACGCGAAGTCCACCCCCGGCTCGGGCACCGGATCGAGGGACTCCACGGTCTTGGCGCTGTGGCAGTAGATGTTCTCGCAGTTGCCCTGCGTGAACGTGAAGCCGTCGGCGTCCGTGATCAGGGATGCGCCGTAGTTGTAGTTCGCGCCCGCGTCGTGCATGGCGCGCAGGGAGCCGGCCGGGGCGCCCGTGGGCGTCATCTCGATCTCGGCGTGGCCTCCACCGGGGTTGTTCACGCCGTTGACGTGGCTGGCCTCGTCCATCGGGTGGCAGTTGCCACAGTCGAACGCATAGGCCGTCCCGGCAGGGAGCAGGTCCGCGGTGATGCCCGTGCCGCCGTAGCTAGCATCCTCGGCGCCCGCGCCGTAGTGCACAAGGTGGCCCTGGGTGGAGGGCGGCGCGCCGTGGCAGGCGTCACAGGAGCCGTTGATCGAGAACTCGACCGTGCCGTTCACGTGGTAGCCGCCACTGACGATGATGTCGCCGACGGCGTCCACCGTGTCCGGGTGGCACAGGGAGCAGTCCGCCATCTGCGGGTGGGTGGCCGGCGGCGGGTTGCCGTGGCAGGTGCCGCAGGCGGCCTGCGTATCGTCCACCGTGGTCCACGACGGGTCGGTCAGGGTCCCGCCAGCCAGGGTCGCGCCATGGCAGTACACGTCCGAGCAGGTCTCGGCGTTGCGGTCCCACGAGGCGCTGACCCCTTCGGTCAGCGCCAGCGCGCCCCAGGTCACCTCGGCGGGGGCCGTGTCGATGTGGGTCGGATCGAGCAGGGCCGGCAGCACGTGGCAGTCCGCGCAGGACAGGGCTTCGCGCAGGTCGCCGTCGATCACGTGGCTCTGATGGGCGCCCACCTCGACGACCGTGGTGTCCTCGGACCCGTCCGTGGCCAGGGGCGGCGCGGCGTTGGTCGCGTTGCCGTGGCACACGTTGCACGCGCTGGTCGGCAGGAAGCCGTCGGTGTGCTGGTGGCAGTCGATGCAGTCCGTGCCGATCATGTGGTCGTTGTCGCCGGTGCCGTCATTGGTGTGGTAGGCGGTCTCCGTGTGGCAGCTCTGGCAGATGCCGTTGTACGGGGAGTTGCCCTCGGCGAAACCGAACTGGTCGGGCCGCACCTGGAACAGGGCGGGCTCCAGCGCACCAGCCTGGTGGTAGGCGGTATCCGACCGCACCAGGCTGAGGTTGTCGGCGATCGCGCCGCCGGGGTGCGTGTCCTCGGTCTCGTTCGGACCGTGAGGGTCGTGGCAGAACCCGCAGTCCACGATGTCGCCGCCATTGATGTTCTCGGCGTTGACCACGTGGTTGGCCACGTCCGACATGCTGGCGGCCGGGCCGGTGGGGTTGTGGCACGTCTGGCACATGGCCTCGAGCTCCACGCCACGGAGCACGAGCTCGCCGTCCCGGTAGGCGTGGCAGTCGAGGCAGGAGACGCTGTTGTCCTCGTTGTGCGGGGGTTCCAGGGCGCTGACGGGCGTCACCGAGGCGATCACGATCAGCGCGGTCCACAGGAAGATGCGGCTACAGCTCATGGATCACCTCCACGCGGTGGTTCTCGGAGTTGGTGACGATGACCCGACCGTCCGTGGTGATGAGCAGGTCCAGCGGCAGGTTGAGCTGTCCTTCCCCGGTGCCGAACTCGCCGTACGAGTCGACGTACTCGCCGGCCTCGGGGTCGAGGACCTGGACCTTGCTGGTGTAGGTGTCGAGCGCGTGCAGGCGGCCGGCGTCGTCGACCGCCAGGCTCTGCAGCTTGCCGAAGCGGCCGACCCAGTCGGTGGAGAAGGCCTCGATGGGTTCGCCGAAACCGCGCAGCCACGTTCCGTCCAGGTCGAACACCTGGACCCGGGCGTTGCCCAGATCGGCCACGAACAGCTCCTGCTGGCTGCCGAACAGTCCGCGCCGCTTGCCGATGGCCACGGCCGAGGGGAAGTCGAGCTCGCCGTCACCTTCGCCGCTGGTGCCGATGTCGTGCGACCACTCGCCACTCGACGTGAACACGCGCACCATGTCGGAGCGTGAGTCGACCACGTACAGGTTGCCCTCGTCGTCGAGCGCGAGGTCGTTGGGCATCGCCCCCTCCTCCTCGAAGACGGTGGTCGTCAGCCGGCCATCCACCGCGTACGCCTCGACGCTGTCCCGTCCATCGGATCCGACGATGATCGTGCCCCGAGCATCCACGACCACGCCGAGGGGTCGGTCGAGGTTGGCCAGCTCGCCCTCCAGCTCCAGATCAGAGCTGTACACGAACACCGATCCGGCGCGCGCGTCGGTGACGTAGATCCGGCCGTCCGGTCCCTCGGCCAACCGCGTCGGCGAGTGGTTGAGGTGCCGCAGGGTGAACGCATCCCCTGCCACCACCGGGCCAGTGGCCACGTCTCCGGGGGGCTCGTCGGGACCGCGGCCGACCGGTCCGTCCGGGTCCAGAGCACACCCGACCAGGACGCTTGCGGCGAGCACGATGAGGAAGGCGGTTGGCTGCTTCATGGAGGCTCCGTTCACCAGGGCCCGACCAGTGGGCCCGCGATGTTCGCGCCTACCGACCGCAAGAAGCGGGCCAACCCTGCAAATGAAGCAAGAAAACCGTACTACTTCCGTAATTTCAACGGGTTACCTGAGCAGAGGAGCACGGTGACGGATGTCCGTCACCCCTGCCAGGACCTCCTCGGCTCGCGGGGTCTCGCCAGGGCCGGCGGAGTCCCGTCAGTGTCCGAGGGCATCGCGTGGCGGGGGCTCCGAGCGGTGGTCGGCGGGCTCGGCCTGGGGTTCGTTCGCGGGATCATCCGTGGGTTCGCCGGGTTCGTCGGTCGGCTCCTCGGATTCCTCCTCGACAGCCTCCTCCTCGGCCACGGCCAGCCCCTCGGGGGAGCTCATCTCCAGCCAGCCCACGGCACCCCAGATCCCCAGCGCCACCACCGGGATCCCGATGAACAGCACGGCCAGCCAGTCGCGGTAGCCCCCTCCCCTGCCGAACTCGACGAACTCCGCACCGGTTTCGCCGGGCTCGGGTTCCCTGGGGATCACCTTCTCGGTGGGGGCGAATTCGGGCCCGACCACCGGGTTGGCTGGCGCGGGTGTGGTCGTGGGGCGTGCCTCGCGTGATGTCCTGGCAGGCTGCATGGGGTCCTTCCGAATGTCCTCGGTCGACTCACGATCGACCGAGGAGAGCGATGAATCTCCGCCGAGTCCGTCGACCGTGACCGGCATGTGCTCCAGGGCTGCATATCCCCGTCGAACGGTCGGCGGCGACTCCACGCGCTGGAGGATCGACAGCTCCCCGGTGACGGCCGTGGGGAACTCCGAGGGATCCAGCGGAGCCGACGCCGAGCTCGCCCGCTCCATCCAGGCCTCCACGGCCTGGGCCATGCTCGTCTCCAGGGGAAGGCTCCGACGCAGGGCGAGCAGATCGCTGGCGACCACCTCGGCGGATGCCGGGCGCGCAGCCGGGTCCGGTTGCAGCAGGTCGGCGAGCAAGGGAGTGAAGACCGCGGCGTCCGCGGGCAGGGCCGCCAGCAGATCCTCGGGCGTGGGGATCTCGTAGTGCTCACCGCTGTCGAGGGCGAACCGCGGCATCGCCGCCATCTCCAGGGCCAGCGCCTGCAGCAGGACCACACCCAGGGAGTACAGATCGCTGCGCTGGGTGGTCACCAGGCCGGTGGCCTGCTCCGGGGCCATGTACATCGGCGTACCGAGGATGGTCTTGCGGTCCTTCTCCCAGGCCATCTCCGCGGACGTGGCCGCGCCGAAGTCAGAGATCTTGACCCGCCCCGAACGGTGCAACAGCACGTTGCCGGGCTTGACGTCGCGGTGGACCAGACCCAGGGGGCGGCCCTCGTGGTCGCACAGCTTGTGGATGTAGCTCAATCCCTGTGCGATCTGGAATCCCACCTCGACCACCAGCGCCGGTTCGAGAGGTAGCCGGAGGAGCCGCGCGTGGTGGATCAGATCGCTGAGGGCGATCCCGTCCACGAACTCCGACACGACGAAGTACTCGTCGCCGATCTTCAGCAGGTCGATGGTCGGCACGACGTTGTCGTGGTTGACCAGCCCGCCGATCCACGCCTCGCGGATCAGCATCTCGACCAGGTCTTCGTCCCGGGTCGCCTCCTTGTTCAGCCGCTTGATCGCGACCTGGCGGCTGAACCGCCCCTCTCCCTCCATCAGCGCGAGGAACACGGTACCGAAGGCGCCGGCGCCGAGGCGTCGGCGGATCTGGTAGCGACCCAGTCTGACATCGTCCATCGGGAGGTCCTTCCGCTCGCGGACCACGCGGTCCGTTGGGTTAGCACGAATCATGCCACATGGCGGAGGGCCCCCGTCTTCGGGGTTTTCGCGGAACGAGGCACGGATCTTGCTATTCGAGCCTGTGCGGCCGTAGCGGACCTCGACCTTCCGGGTCCGCGTCGGCCGCCCTCGAGTCGTTGCAGGAGGAGTGATGGTCCCACGCAGGACATGTTCGACGCCAGCCCCGTTGCTGTTGACCCTGGCCCTGTTCGCGGCCGGGTGCAACACCGAGGGCCCCCAGGGGCCCCCCGGTGAGGAGGGTCCAGCCGGGCCCGCCAGCAGCACCGCCGGCTCCATCACGGGCACCGTGACGGACGACGGCGGACAGCCGATCGAGGGCGCGGTGGTGGTCACCTCGCCCCTGGGGCTCGAGGCGTTCACCGACCCGTCGGGCGTGTTCGCCCTGTCCGACCTGGGTGTGGGCGTGTACGACGTGCAGGCCTCGGCCGAGGGGTACACCAGCGCGGTCCACGCCGCGGTGCCGGTCGCCGCCGACACTGCAACCGAGGTGACGTTCGGGCTGGCAGACGCGCAGGGGGCGGCCGCGGTCACGGTCACGGTCAGCACCTCGTCCGGCCAGCCCCTGGCAGGCGCGACCGTCGAGGTCTCCGACGGCAGCACGGGCCTCACCGCGGACGACGGCACGACCGCGTTCACCGGCGTCCCGGCCGGCACCTGGGACATCGCCATCACCCCGCCGGATCCGGCCGCGTTCTTCGGCCGCACATATCCCGACGTGGTCGTCGATCCCACGGTCAACACGCAGCTCGTGGCCACGCTCTCGGGACGCCCCGGCGCGGACGCCTTCGAGCTGGGCTCCGGCTTCTGCGTGGCCTGCCACCCCGGCAGGTCGATCACTCACGGAAATTCGGCACATGGTGGCGGATATTCGTCGGATCCGGAGGGTTCCCTCCAGGAGGCCTTCGAAGACGGCACCGCCTTTTGGCTGGAGGTCGAGGGCGGCGCCCAGGTGGTGGCCAACCTCACGATGGACGGCGAACAGCCCGTGCTCGAACTCCAGCCCCTGGGCGAGCTGTCTCCCGAGGTGTTCCCGGTGTCGGCCGTGGTCGGCCGCACGCCGGGCGCGCGCGTACTGCTCACGGAGATGGCGGCCGGCCGGTACGTGCTGCCCGTCGCCTGGATGGAGGGGAGCGGCGAGTACGAGGGCTACCCCGGCGTGACCGAGGGTCCGGTGCCGTACGAGACCGCCCACTGGTTCGACGACGATGGCGACTTCCTCGACGACGCGGTCACCGGGATCGTGGACCCCCAGCACTCCTGGGAACAGCAGTGTATCGGATGCCACGAGACCGGCTTCGCCCTGGGCCAGCAGGCCAACGGCGAGGTCACCTCCTGGTGGCCAGCCGACCCGTCCGAGTTCTCGGCCGAACCGGGCATCGGTTGCGAGCGGTGCCACGGCCCCGGCTCGAACCACACGGACGCGCCCATGGACACCCGCGCCGACTGGATCGTGACGCCGGCCAACCTCGACCGGGACGCCGTCGAGCCGCTGTGCGGTCAGTGCCACTCGGCGCGCACCGCCACGGCCAGTGGCTTCGACCACGCCCTCCCGTTCCCGTACGCCGACTCCGGGCCGTATGCCATCGGTGAGGATCTGGACGACTACGGCGCCTCCAGTCCGTCGACCTGGTCCAACGGCCTCGCCAGCCACGGCGCCCAGGAGGCCGACTCCCTGGCCACCTCGCTACACGCCACCAACGCCGAACAGCCCCTGACCTGCCTGGACTGCCACGACGCCCACGGTTCGCTGGCCGCGGACGACGGCACGCCCATAGCGGCCCAGCTGCTGGAGGATCCCCGGGACAACGGGCTGTGCCTGGGTTGCCACCAGGCCCTGGACTTCGCCACCGAGGACGACGTACGCGAACACACGCGGCACGTGACCTACTCACCCGGTGCCGAGTATGCCAAGGGCCGCTGTACCGGCTGCCACATGGTGGAGGGGGCGACCGTTCTCGGCTGGGACACCGAGACCGGGGGGGGCACCATCGCCGACCACGGCTTCGCGCCGGTGCCGCCCCAGGACAGCGTCGATGCCTTCGACGCCGCGGGCGTGACCGAGCTCGACGTGGGCCGGTTCCCCCCCAACTCCTGCGTCATCTGCCACCAGCGCGGCGCATGGATCAAGGAGGAGTACTACGGCGACCCCACGGGCTACATCGGGCCCGGCGGAGATCCCACGCAGCGGCTGACGCACACCAACCTGCAGCTGTACTACGAGAGCATGTTCTGATGCCGCGGCCCGCCTTCATCGCGGCAGTGTGCCTGCTCGGGGCCGCCGGCCTGGCGGGCCCGTCGTGCAGCACCAGCCGCTACGATCCGCCAGACCCGGTCGAGGGAGCGATCTTCCCCCACCCGGATCCCTTCGACGAGGGGGGCACCCACGGGCCGGAGGCCCTCTCGCTCGGGCTCGACCTGTGCGCCGAGTGTCACGTCCTGGACGAGGGGAGCGACGAGCTGGTCACCCCCGGGTGCGCCTCGTGTCACGAGGACTACCCCCACGCTGCCGGCTGGCGCGACGGCACCTCGCACGGCCCCGGTCTGCTGGTCGAGGAGCCCACCTCCACGCTGATGCGCTGCCGCGCCTGCCACGGCGAGGACGATCAGGGGGGCCTGACCGGAGTCGGCTGCGTGCAGTGCCACCCGTCGTACCCCCACCACCGGCGCTGGCAGCAACCCCAGAGCCACGGCAGCTACGTGGTCCGGCGCGGGGGGACCTTCTCCTGTGCCAGCGCCTGTCACGGCGCCGACCTCGACGGCGGGGACAGCGGCGTGGCCTGTCACGACTGCCACACGCTGTATCCACACGAGGCGGGCTGGGATGCGGGGTCGGCCCACGGGCCATCGGCGGCCTCCCTCGACACCTGTGCCACCGCCTGCCACGGGACCGACCACGGGGGCGGCCTCAGCGACGTGTCCTGCTTCCAGTGCCACGGCTCGTTCCCGCACTCCTCGACCTGGTCCGACGACCACATCGCCCAGGTCACCCAGGTCGGTGAAGGGGGCTGCAACGGGTGCCACGATCCGGGCGACGGTCCGTCGGGCATGCCCGGCAACTGCGCGGCGACCTGCCACGGGGGTCAGCCATGACCCGGACCCTCTGTTCGCTCGCGGCCCTGGCATGGCTGGCCTGTGCGACCGCGGGGTTCCCGAGGCCGGCCGTTGCCGCGGATCCGACGGTGTTCTTCCGCTCGGAGACCGTGGCTCAGCTGCGGCAGAACTTCTACGGGTCGACCGAGCTGCCCTTCTACCAGTACCTGGTGGTGGACGCGGGGGAGCGCGACGGCACCCTGGGAGCCTCGGCCTTCCTCGGTCTGGACTACGTGTTCGGCGCGGGCGAAGGAGACGTCGACCTGTACCTGGCGGACTTCCGCGTCCGCGACCGGGGCGGCCGCGGGCACCTGATCGCCGGCCGGCAGCTGGTCCGGTTCCCCACGCGGATGTCGGCCATGGACGGGCTGTGGGCCAACGTCCGCCCCCACCGCAACGTATCCCTCGAGACCTGGGTCGGCGCGGGCCGGCACATGGACCTCGACGACTTCCTGGATGGGGAGTTCGTAGCTGGCGTGCGCGCCTCGCTGGTCGGCGTCGAGCCGGTGGCCGCCAGCGCAGGCGTGCACCTCGCGCGGGCACCACACGAGTCGTTCCGGGCCGTGGTCGAGGCCCAGGCGCTGGTGCGCCCCCGGGCCCGCTTCGCGCCGCGCCCCTACGCCCTGCTGCAGCTGTCCCCGGAGGTGGCCCGCGTCCGCCAGGCTCGCGGTGGGCTGCGCCTCAGCCCGCTGCCCTGGGCCAACCTCGACCTGCACGGCGGCTATCGCACGGCCACGGATGCGACCTCCCTGTTCGGCGAGCAGATCCTGGGTGCGATCGCATCCGACGGCATGGCCGACGCGGGATTGAAGCTTGCCGTTCGCGCCGGCGGCGGCGTACGGATCGGGGCTGGCTACGACTTCACGTTCTACACCCTGTCGGACGGATCACCGGCACCCGGCCATGGCATGGACGCCCACGGCGCGGTGCCCGTCGGCGATCGAGCGACGCTGGCCGGGCGCTACGCCTTCCGCCACGGTCCGGGTGGCTCGTACCACGCCACCGGCCTGCTGGCCTCGACCGCCCTCCACCGCCGCGTGGACCTGGATCTGCAGGCCACGCTGGCGCCGTACCGCAAGCCCGGCCGCGACTGGGCGCTGGCCTTCCACGGCAACGCCGACGTGGCCTGGTGCCCGGTGGAACCACTCAGCGTCCGCCTGGGCGTGGACGTGGCCAGCGACATCGAGTACGCGCTCGACCTCCGCGGCATGGTCACGGTGGTCGTCGAGGAGACCTTCCGTCCGCGGCGCCAGGCCGCGGCGGCCGCCACCGCGGAGGTGAGCCGATGACCCGCTTCCCCCTGCTGCTCGTGATCGCCGCGCTCCTGACCGCACCCCTCGGCGCCGGCTCCCGCGCGCGGAAGGCCGACGCGCCGACCGAGGAGTCCGGAGTCGACGTCGCGGCCATCCTCGCCCGCTTCGACCACGGCAAGCACGCGGAGACGTTCGAGGCCGAGGGCGTACCGTGCCTGACCTGCCACACGATGAACGCGGACCTCGCCGAGGGGCTCACCTGGACCGACGAGGCGTCGGCCGCGGCGCTGGCCCCGGGTTCCAAGAGCTGTCACTTCTGCCACAACGAGGACAACGGCGTGCTCATCGGCCCGGGCCGCTGCCTGACCTGCCACGAACCCGGCGAGCTCGACGAGGACGAGGACCACGGGCCGTGGTGGATCGACACCCACGCCACGGCCGCGCGTCGCGACTTCGGCCACTGCCGCAAGTGCCACCAGGACTACTCCTGCGTGGAGTGCCACGAACGCAAGGATCCGACCCGCTGGCGCGTGCACGACGGTACCTGGCGCAGCACCCACAGCATCGACGCACGCTTCGATCCGGGCCGCTGCGAGACGTGCCACCTGGCCACGGACTGCATTCGCTGCCACTCGGACCGCTACGGGAGGCGGCCATGACTCGCGCCCTGAGCGCGGCCCTGCTGGTCGTGTCGGCGCTGGCCGTGACCGGCTGCGCGCCGGAGATCACCTGCGAGGAGCGGGGCGACATGCTGGTGTCGCCCTCGGGCCTGGTCCTGGAGCAGGGGGAGCACGAGGCCGGCTGGGGTGAACGTGACTGCACCCTGTGCCACCCCAGCTGGACCTATCACCAGATCAACTGCACCACCTTCGCGGACATGGACCTGCAGCAGATGTGGGAGGGCGTGGACCCGGAGGACACGGAGAGCTGCATGGAATGCCACGGCGCGAACGGGGTGGACCCATGAGCGTGTCGAGGGGCTGGGCGAACCTCGCGGTCGCGTCGGCGATCCTGGTGCTGATCCCGGTGGGGGCGGAGGAACGCCCGCCCAATCCCCACGGATCGGCCGACTGCGCAGCGTGCCACGTGGACGTCACCGTGGGCTTGCCGGGCCTGGTCGAGGGCAGCCCGGACGCCCTGTGTGACTCCTGCCACCCCGGCGACGACCTGCACGAGGTCGGGATCCCGCAGGTCGAGACCCGGGCCCGCGAGGACATGCTGCTGGTCGACGGCCTGGTCTCGTGCGTGAGCTGCCACGACGAGCCCGCCTGCGAAGGCAGGCAGGTCGATCCCGCCGATCCGTACTTCTACCGGGGAGGGCCTGTCTCCGACGTGTCCGAGCTGTGCTTCCGCTGCCACGTCGAGGAGGACATGACCCAGTACAATCCCCACGATCAGGCGTTCCTCGAGGATGGCTCGATCAACCCGGACACCTGCGACTACTGCCACGTGGACGTGCCGGATCCCGCGTCCGCGCGCTCCATCGAGGACATCCAGCTGCGCGTGGGCAGCATCAACACCTGCCGGGGCTGCCACCTGACCACGCCGCACGCGGGCACCCACGAACACCAGGTCGAACCGAGCGCGGCCGCGCTCGAACAGATGAAGAGGAGCGAACAGCGTACCGGGATCCCGATGGTGCTGGATCCCCACGGCCGGATCTTCTGCGTCACCTGTCACAACCCCCACCCGCCGGGAGTGTTGCAGGAGCCGCCCGCCTACCCCGGCTACGGGACCTTCCGCGACCAGCCCGTGATCCCGACCGCGGTCTTCGAGCAGGTCACGGTGCCCGAGACCGAGGTCCGCAGCCGGGCACTGACCGAGGCCACGGGGGTCGCGGACGCGCTGTCGGCGGACAACTCCGAACCCGACTTCCTCCGTCTCCCCCTGCGCAACGGCGAGCTGTGCAACGCGTGCCACGTGCCGGCGGCCATCGGGGTCGAGCCCTGAATGCGGACGGACGACCATGGCTGATTCTCCGCCCGTGGCGAGACGTGCCCTCACCGGTGGGGTCATCGTGGCGGTGACCGCGGCCATCCTGCTGGGCGTGCACGCCGAGCGAGGGGCGGGCACCGCCTGGCAGCTCGAGCTGGACCTGACGATCACCGAGGTGCTGGTCCAGCCGGTGGACGTGGAGTTGCTCGACGGCGGCCGCCTGGTCGTGGCCGATGTGGGCCTGCACGAGGTGATCCTCTTCGGCCCCGGCGGCACCCCGGTCTGGCGCAGCAGCGGTCCGGCGGGCTCACCGCTCCTCCACCCCGGAGGCCTGCTGGTCGACGACGGCCAGCTGTGGGTCGCCGACTCGGGCAACGCCCGCCTGGTCGAGCTGTCGCTGACCGACGGCGCGTTCCTCGGCGAGCGGGAGCTGACCATCCACACCGACGCGGTCCTCGGGGAGTCCGAACCCTTCCACCCCACGGACCTGGCCCGGGTCGAGGAGCGGCTGTGGATGGTCGACTCCCCGGGCAACCGCCTGCGCGTCGTGGACCTCGCCACGGACGAGACCCGGACGCGGCTGACCGCCCCGCTCGACGGTGGGGACCCCTTCGAGGCCCCCCGCTCGCTGCTCCCCCTGGCCAGCGGCGAGGTGGCCGTGGTGCAGGCCCTGGGCGCGCGGGTGGACGTGCTGGACCCCGACGGCCGGCTCACACGCAGCATCGGAGGATGGGGGATCAGCGGCGGCCGCTTCCTCAAGCCCAAGTCCGTGGCAGCGTCCCCGGACGGCGGGTTGCTCGTGCTCGACAGCTACACGGGGTTGCTGCAGTGGCTGACCCTGGACGGCGAGTTCCAGCAGGTCGGCGCCGACGCCAGCGGTGTGCACACGTGGCGTCATCCCGTGGCCATGGACAGCGATGGCGAGCGGCTGGCCGTGGTCGACGCCGGGTCCACCGAGGTCGCCCTGTACACCCTGCGCCGGGGAGCCGGACCGCCCCCCGGGATCCCCGTGGACATGGACCCGCTCCGCGGGCTGGTGTCGTTCGACGGCGACATGTCCGGGAACTGCTACCAGTGCCACGACGGCACGGCACGCCTGGCCTCGGCCCGCTGGAACCGGGGCGCCGCCAACCACCCCCTGGAGGTCGATCACCCGGGCATGGTGGACGCGGGGGTCGACCTCGACTCGCGGGGCAACCTGGGCTGCATCAGCTGCCACCGGTTCCACGAGGACGAGAGCTACACCGACCCCACGGTCTACGACGTGCTCGGTGAGCAGACCACCCGCGAGGAGCTGCCCCTGGGCGGCACCGAATTCTGCTACGTCTGCCACCGGGATCACCGCGACATCTGGGTCGAGCACGACCTGCGGCGCAACCACCCGGTGGACGTGTCCCTGCTGGCCGAGGCGTCGCCCGAGGCGTTGCTGGCGGCTGGCGGCCACATCTCCCCTCCCCCGGAGAACCTCGTCGGCTGCGACACCTGCCACCGGATCCACGGCTCCACCGAGGAGCACCTCCTGGTCCTGGAGCCGACGTCGGCCACCCTGTGCTGGGAGTGCCACCAGGACATCGGGGCCGGCCCGGGCCGCCACCCGCTCGAGATGCAGATCGACGGGGACCTGGTGGGCCGGGTACGTGGCTACGGCGGCCAGCTCGGGCCCGCCGGCCAGGTGGCCTGCATGAGCTGCCACGATCCCCACCTGTCGGCCACGGCCCGGCTGCTGCGGGTGCCCAACGCGGACGGGGGATTGTGTGTCGCCTGCCATCCGGACAAGGAGAGCGTGCAGCGCGGTGCCCACCGTGACGCTGCCCGGCTGGCGGCGAGCGCCAACGCAGGCCCCTGCGGCGGTTGCCACTCGGTACACACGCCCAGCTCGCTGCCGGTGGCGGGCAGCGCCCGCGCCGACGAACTGAGCCGGCACTGCCTGGGGTGTCACGATCCAGCCGCGCGGGGCACGGCCACCAAGGTCCACACGCGCGGACCGCACATGTTCAGGACCCCCGCGGACCATGTGGCCACGGACCTGCCGTTCTACGGCGGCCGCATCGGCTGCTCCACCTGCCACGACGGTCACGCCGGCGCGGCCGCGCTGCTGCGCAAGAAGGAGGAGGGTGGCCAGATCTGCCTCGCCTGCCACCCGGGACGCAGCACGGTGATCGGCACGGATCACGACGCGGCCGTCGTGACCCCGGACGGGCCCGGCGGCAAGCTCACGTGCACCTCCTGTCACAGCAACCACGACCCGCGCGACGACTTCCTGTTCGCCCGCGCGGGGCGGACCGGGCTCAACCCGGCGGACGGCCGCTGCATGGCGTGCCACGCGGGTGACGTGCCCGGAGCGCCCACGAAGGTCGAGCACTTCACCCACGACCGCAACCTGCTGCTGACCGTGGCCGGGCTGCCCGCCACGTTCGAGGACGAGGTGCCGATCTTCGACGAGCAGGGGCGCCGGACCCACACGCAGGGCACTGGCACCATCACCTGCCTGACCTGTCACGACCCGCACCGCTGGCAGCACGACAGCACGGCGGTCCCCGGCGCCCCCTCCGATGGGCGAGCCACCAACTCGTTCCTCCGCGATCCCAAGCAGGTGCGGCGGTTCTGCGCCAGCTGCCACGGCAAGGAGGCGCTGACCCGCTACAACTTCTTCCACCGCGACACGTACCGGGAGGCCAGGTGATTCCCGTCCGCGGCAACCTCCGGACCTGGGCCGTCTGGGCCGTGCTGGCGCTGCTGGGCTTCGCAGCGGGCTCGGTCCTGGTGTTCACGCTGTCCTTCTTCTTCTACGTGGTTCCTCACGGAGGGATCTGGTGAGCGTGCTGAAGGCACTGCTGCGGTCGGTCTGGCCGACCCGCCGCGCGGCGCTCGCGGGCGCGTGCTGCTTTGGCGCGGCATTCGCGATCGGG
Organism: uncultured Rickettsiales bacterium; assembly: GCA_964639985.1. Lineage (GTDB taxonomy): Bacteria > Myxococcota_A > UBA796 > UBA9615 > CAYRNR01 > CAZXHG01. Next base: position 5,799 of record CAZXHG010000036.1, on the reverse strand, counting down.
GGCCTGCACGGCAACCGCAAGTTCCACCGCCTGGTGGACGATCCCTCCGTGTGCGTGTCGTGCCACCACGATCAGCCCGACCCCAGTCACCTGCTCCAGAGCGAGACCAACCACAGCTTCGACTTCCGGGCGCCCTGTCACGTGTGCCACGTGCTGCCCACGGACTCGTTCCTGGAGTTCGTGTCCGAGGGGGTGCTGAGGCGGCCCGCTCCAGCCTGGGTCGAGGATCTGGGCCGGCCAGTGATCGCGGACCAGACCTGCATGGAATGCCACCTGGCCCGGGGCCGCGGACACATCGAGTGCGAGCGGTGCCACATCGACGGCGATGCGCCGGTGCACATCTCGCGCAACTGCACCCTGTGCCACCAGACCCGCGAGCCCCACGGGGCCCACCTGAAGATGGACTGTCGTCACTGCCACGTGGCCACACACCTCGACCAGGACGAACGGCGCGATCTGGCCATGGAGCGCAAGTTCCGCCGCTACCGCGAGCCGGTCGAGGAGGAGCCCGACGGGAGTACCGGAGGAGGTGACGAGCATGCTCGGTAGAGAAGCCAAGGAGTGGATGCGCACCGACCTGCGTCGCGTGCTGAACAAGGCCATCGCCGACCGCAAGTGGGGCATGTTCATCGATCCCGAGGCCTGCACCGGCTGCCGGGCCTGCCAGGTGGCGTGCAAGGCGGAGAACAACACGCCACCGGCCATCTCGTACATGGTGGTCATCGAGCACGTACACGGCACGTTCCCCTACACGGGCCGGCAGTACATGCCCAAGCCGTGCTTCCACTGCGAGCAGCCGGCGTGCGTGCTCGCCTGCCCGGTGTCGGCGACCTATCAGACACCCGACGGGACCGTGGCGATGGACTACATGAAGTGCATCGGCTGCCGCTACTGCATGACGGCCTGCCCGTACGGCTCACGCACCTTCGACGTGGGCGACCGCTACAGCGAGGGCTGCGCCAGCGAGGTCGCCTACGAGCACCGGCCCTCGCCGGAGTACGCCCGCGCCTGGCACCACGCCCACCACACCAGTCCCATCGGAAACGTGCGCAAGTGCCACCACTGCCAGCACCGACTGGACCGCGCCGCCCTGCCCGCGTGCGTGGAGGCCTGCCCGACCGACGCGCTCGTGTTCGGTTGCCTCAACGACCGGGACGGGCTGCTCTGCGTGGCCATCTCGACCCACGCCACCCACCGCCTCAAGGAGGAGCTCGGCAATGAGCCGAAAGCCTGGTACCGGGCCTGACCTGACCCGCCGCGACTTCGGGCGCATCTGCGCCCTGCTCGGGGGGTGTGCGGCCACGGCGACAGCTGCTGTCCACCTGGCCCACGCCATCGGCCCGGGCAGGCCCGATTTCGGTGGGAGGCGCACGATCTTCCGCTCGGACTACCCCCTCGACGACCCGGAGGCCGTGGTCATGACCACCTGCCTGGGCTGCCACGGGGCCTGCCCGGTGCGCGCATCGCGGGAGGGCGAGGCCGTGGCCAAGCTGGACGGCAATCCCTGGTCGCCGCGGGTACACCCGGCCGGCACCCCGCACGATGCCGAGCAGGCCGCGCGTCTGCGCGGCGCCTCCTGCGCCCGCGGCCAGGCGCGGCTGCAGAACACCCACGATCCCCACCGGCTGGTGCAGGCCCTGCAGCGAGACGGTCGCCGGGGCGACGGCGCCTTTCGCGCGATGAGCACCAGCGAGGCCAGGGCAGCCCTCGCGGACGGCGTCGAGGGAGGCCGTGGCCTCGCCGCGGTGCTCGCAGGCGGCGGCCGGGTCGACCTGGCCGTGGATCCCAGGCAGCTGGACCGCGCGCCCGTGCTGTCCGCGCTGGCCGCGACGCTGCCCGCCTGTCGACTCCACCTGGGCCACCCCACGCCGTGGCTCCTGGACGCCACCACGACCCTGGCCGGACGCCCGGGGTGGTTGCTGACGCCCCACTGGCGTCGGGCCCGCGCTGTGCTGGCCTGGGGTGCGGATCCACTGGCCTCCGGCGTCGACCCGGTCGGAGACTCGATCGGCATCGCCCGCTTCCTCGAGGGCGCGGGCCACGGGCCCCTCGTGGTCGTGGATCCGCGGCTGTCCGAGGTGGCGGCCAAGGCCGACGTCTGGCTCCCGGTGCGACCGGGCGGCGACGAGGCCCTGGCCTGGATGTTCATCCGCGCCTGGCAGGAGGAGGGGGTGTTCGAGCCGCCGCTGTCATGGCGCGACACGGTGCTGCGGCGTCCGTGGCGCGACATGGAGCTGACCGCGGGCCTCGGCAGGGAGGTCGTACGACACGCTGCACGCCTGCTGGCGGCCGAGGGCGACGGTCTGGCGATCCGGATCGGCGGCGGCGTCGGAGAGCGCGGCACCGGCGTGCACACGACCCTGGCGATCCTGCGCCTGGCCGCGCTGTCGGGCGCCTCGGCGAGGGGTGGCGCCATGGAGCCTGTGCGGCAACCGGCTGTGCTGGGTGAGCGGCCCGTGGAGGCCCTCTCCCGGGCCTTCGCGGACGGCGGCACCCTGGATTCCCTCGTCGTGGTCGGGGACGGTGGCATCACCGACAGCCTCCACCAGGCGACGCTGCTGCACGCCCTCGCGGATCCCGCGCGGGTCGGCCAGCTGGTGGTGGTGACCACGGCCATGAACCCGGTCGCGGCCCTCGCCGACGTGGTCGTGCCCGACGTGACCGAGCACGAGCGCTACGGGCTGGTGCGACGCTGGGACGGGACCTCGCTGGTTCGCCCGGTGATCCCCCCGGTGATCGCCCATGACGGGCTCGAGGGGTCCTGGTCCCGCGGGTTCGAGGGGCTGCTCGAGACCCTCGCCGAGATCGGCGGCACCGCGCTCGATTGCGACGACGTCGTGCGTCGAGCCGTGGCTGGCACCGGGTTCGCCCACGAGCTCAGCCTGCGGGGGTGGGTGCCACCGCCGCCGGCACCGGAGCTGCCCACCCTGGACCCCTTCGGTCCGGTGACGATCCGGCCCCCGGACCTGTCACCCGATGCCCTGGCGCTCATCACCTACCGGGAGGCCTTCGGTGGATTCGTCGACTCCACGGCCCAGTACTGGTCCACCCCCTCGTTGCGCGAGACCAACGAAGCCTGGATCCACCCGGAGACCGCGGCGGAGATCGGCGCGGACGAGCACGGAACGCTGGAGATCCACAGCACCCACCATGCGGCCTATGCCCACGCCCTGCTCACGGAGGCGGTGCGGCCGGGTGTGATCGCGCTGGCCGTGGGATATGGCCACGCCCAGGGCTACGACGGTCACACCACTATCGACGGCGTTCGGGTTCCCGCGGACCCGAGACGACGCCTGGGCATCGACGCCGGTGCCCTGGTGTCGGCGCACGACCTGGGCATCACCGCGGGCGGACCGGCCCACGGGCCGAGCATGGCTGAGCTGCTGTTCCCCCGCGGCGGCTCTTGCGACCGGATCTGAGAGGAGGGCGCGTGTTCCGCGGATTCCTGCTGGTCATCTGGATCGTGCTGGCCCTGATCGGCGGTTGGGGCCTGGTGATGCGCCTGGTGACCGGGCACCAGCTGGCTGCCTACGGCAACTACATCCCCTGGGGCCTGTGGGTGGCGGCCTACATCTACTTCATCGGCCTGTCGGCCGGCTCCTTCGTGCTCGCCTCGGTGGTCTACGTGGGCCGGGTCAAGCTGCTGGAGCCGGTCGGCCCGCTCGCCCTGTTCTCGGCCATCGTGACGCTGATCATGGCCCTGCTCTCCATCGCCATGGACCTCGGCCACATGAACCGTTCCACCGAGGTGATGCTGCACGCCAACTTCGCCTCGATGATGGCGTGGATGATCTTCCTGTACTCCGCGTACATGAGCGTGATCATCATCGAGAACGTGCTGGCCATGGTCCCCCGGTTGAGACCCTACCTGGGTCAGCGCAACCTGCGGGGTGTGGCCGCGCGGTTCACCTCCTGGATCCCGAATCACGCAGCCGAGCACTGGCTGCACCGGCTGGGCATGATCGGCGTTCCCCTGGCCATCGCCTTCCATGGCGGCGTGGGCGCGCTGTTCGCCACGGTCGGCGCCCGGCCCTACTGGCACCAGCCCCTGTTCCCGATCATCTTCCTGGTCGGCGCGCTGGTCTCGGGCTGTGGCCTGCTGGCGTGGGTCTACTTCGTGATCTGGCCTCAGCGGGGCGAGGACTTCCGCGACACCATGACCCTGCTGGGCCGGATGGTGCTGGGCCTGCTGCTGTTCGACACCCTGCTGGAGTGGGCCGAGTTCTCGATCCCCCTGTGGCAGGGCATCAGCCACGAGGCCGAGATCTTCAAGGACCTGCTGTACGGCCACTACTGGTACAATTTCTGGATCGTGCACCTGCTGCTGGGGGTGGCCGTGCCCCTGGTGTTGCTGGTCGTATGGGGGCGGCGGCCAGCCGCGGTGGCGCTGGCCGGTGGGCTGGTCGCAGCCACCTTCATCGGCGTCCGCCTCAACCTGGTGATCCCGCCGCAGACCCAGCCCCAGATCGAAGGACTTGCCGAGGCGTTCGTCTCTCCCCGGTCGGTGTACGACTATTTCCCCACCTACTTCGAGTGGGCCGTGCTCGGGGGCGTCTGCGCCATCGGCACGGGCATCTTCATGATCGGGATCAAGCTGCTGCCCATCCTGCCGGAATCGCGGCCCGGGCCCGGCAAGGCGGACCAGCAACACACCTGACGGGAATCCGTCGGCGCGGGCGGACTTCCGCCAGGACGCCTGCGCGCGCAGGCGCTCCCGCGCGCGTGCCGGACGGGCACGCGAGGCTTGTGTGACCTGGTTCGCCCGTGTAGCCCCCAGCAGGCACGGTTCCTGCAGCGACCGGGTAGGTTCCGACTCGACAACCTCACCTGGAGGTCGACCATGCGCCCCGGTCCGCTGCCCATCGTCGTACTCGCCGCTGTCGCCGCCATCGCTGTGAGCCCGCGCTTCGCTCGAGGCTACGACACCTACAACAACGGCTGCACCACCTGCCACGGCGCGTTCAACACGGTGCCCTACGCCTCGCCGACCGGCGAGACCTACCCCTCGTCCAACCACGACCTGCACCAGTTCGCCACCTGGATGGCTGCCGACTGCGCGCTGTGTCACACCACGGGCGACAACTACGACCCCCTGATGGGCTCCTCGGATGGTACGGCCACGACCACTGGGTACGGCTGTGCCGGCTGTCACGGCCAGATCGACGGGACCGAGGCCCGGGGCTACGGGCTGCGGGCCCACCACGACCTCGGCGGTGTGACCACCTGCGTGGTCTGCCACCCCACCGACGGCACGCCCGACCCCGAGTCCGTGCCCCCCCCCTACTATGGCAGCGTGGACACGGCCGCGGACTTCCCGTGCAACGACGACGTGGACACCTCCGAGGACTGGAGCGACAACGGCTGGGGCCTGGACAACGACGGCGACGGCCTGTTCGACGCCGCAGATCCGGACTGCTCGGCAGGCGCGTGCACGGACGCGGATGGCGACGGCTATGGAGACCCGGGCGACGCCACCTGCCCGGCGGGGGCGGAGACCGACTGCGACGACACCAACAACGCCGTCAACCCCGGCGTGCCCGAGAACTGCGCCGACGGCGTGGACAACGACTGCGACGGCGACGTGGACTACGCGGACGCCGACTGCGGGCTGGGCGACGACGACGACACCGTGGGCGACGACGACGACACCGTGGGCGACGACGACGACACCGTGGGTGACGACGACGACACCGTGGGTGACGACGACGACACCACCCCGGGATTCGACCTCACCGGGCAGATGGTGACCGAGGAGGGGAGCGGGTACGTCCACCGGCAGACCCTGCTGGGGATGCACGC
>CAZXHG010000035.1:0-49808 GCA_964639985.1 uncultured Rickettsiales bacterium | reverse complement strand
AGCGGACCGACCACAACCTCGGCAGCAAGCTGCGCCTCCTGGAGCCGATCCGGAGCGCGGTCCGGGCCGTCGCTCCGGCGGGCGGCCAGGTGTGCGACCTGTTCGCCGGATCGGGCACGGTCTCGCTCGCGCTGGCCTCCGACTGGGACGTCACCTCCGTGGACATCCAGGAGTACTCCCGGGTGCTCTGCAGCGGCCTGCTCCACCAGCCGGCGGACGCCGTCGAGCGTGGCGCCGGCCTGTCCGACCTCGCGACCGACGGCGGTCTGCGACGGCACCTGCGCGCCGCGCTCCGGGAGCTCCTCGCCCACGAGCAAGCCTGCCTGACGCGGGCGGAGAGACTTCGATGCGGACGGTGACGGGTCCGAGTCGGATGCGTACGGCGGCGACGACTGCGACGACGCGGATCCCACCGTCTACCCGAGTGCCCCGGAACTCTGCGACGGTCTCGACAACGACTGCGACGGTGTGGTGCTGCCCTTCGAGGACGACCTCGACGGCGACGGCCACGTCGCGTGCGCGGACTGCGACGACGGGGATGCCTCGGTACACCCGGACGCCGAGGAGATCTGCGACGACGGTGTGGACTCCGACTGTCTCGGTGATCTGGACGAGACCGAGCTGGACGGTGACGGCGACGGGTACTCGGTGTGTGCCGGGGACTGCGACGATGCCGACAGCACACGCTTCCCCGGTGCCGAGGAGGTCTGCAACGACGGGGTCGACGACGACTGCGATCCTGCCACCGACGAGGCGGTGGACACGGACGGTGATGGTTTCACGGTGTGCACCGGTGACTGCCTGGAGGGCGAGCCGAGCGCCTCGCCCAACCACACCGAGACGTGCGACGGCCTGGACAACGACTGCAACGGTGTCGTGGACGACGGATTCGACGCGGATGGGGACGGCGTCACCGTCTGCGATGATCCGGCCGACTGCTACGACGACGACGCCACCATCTACCCGGGCGCGACCGAGGTGCCGTACGACGGCCTCGACCAGGACTGCGACGGATCGGACCTGACCGATGTGGACGGCGATGGCCACGACGGCGGAGCCGACAGCACCGACTGCGACGACCAGGACGAGACCGTGAATCCGGATGCAGTCGAGGCATGTGACGACGGGATCGACAACGATTGTGACGGGCAGTCCGACAGCTACGACGAGGACTGTGGCGCAGATCCCGGCGATGGTGGGGACGGCGGATCCGAGGAGCAGGAGGGGTGCATGTGTGAGCTGGAGGGTGAGGCCGGGACCGGGGCGATGGTTCCGCTGGCCGCAGGCTTGCTCGCGCTCGTGGGGCGTCGATTCCGCCGTGGATGTCGGCGGAACCGTCGTCGCAGCGTTGGCCTGGTCACGATGTTGATCGCGGTGCTCGTCACCGGCTGCGAACGCGAGACCATGACGGACGACGACGTGTCCGACGACGATACCGTGGACGATCCCAGCGCAGGGGACATCGAGATCGAGCCGGAGTTCCTCGACCTCTCGGCTGGTGTGGTCGGTTGCGAACAACAGGGTGAATTCACCATCCGCAACACCGGCGGGCTGAGCCTCCACGTCGAGAGCATCGAGTTCTGGGCCAGCAGCGACGAGATCACGTTCAGCTACCCGTTCGATCCCTCGCTGGAGACACTCTCGCCCGGCACCGAGCTGCCCGTGACCGTGCAGTACCTGCCCGTGGACGAGGAGGCCGACACGGCCGAGGTGCGGGTGACGACCGACGACTGGGACGAGCCGCTGGCCGCGGGGGAGGTTGTCGGAGAGGCTTCGATACCGGACGATGTCATCGATGAGTTCGTCCAGGGGGACGCCCGGATCGCGGACATCCTGTTCGTGGTGGACTGCAGCGCCTCCATGATCTGGTACCAGGACGCCATCGCCCAGGTGGCCACGCTGATCCTGGATGCCCTCCAGTCCACGGTGGTCGACTTCCACCTCGGCGTGGTCTCGACGGACAGCGCCAACCTCGTCGGAACCGAAAAGGTGATCACACCCGAGTCCGCGGATCCATACGGCGTGTTTGCCGAGGCCATGGACGTGGGCACCGACGGGTCGTTCAGCACGTCGCCGGTCTGGAACGCGGCTGACGCACTCCACCCGACCATGACGGAACCAGGCAGGCCCAACGAGGGCATCCTACGGACGGACGCAGACCTCCGCGTCGTCGTGATCTCCGACGACGAGGAGGGAAACGCGGAGTACATCGAGGACGCGGTGGCCGCTCTGAACGATCTGACCACCGCACCATACGAGACCCGGATCCACGCGGTCAGCGGCGGACCCAAGGGCTGCACCGACGGCACGGTCACTGCGCGACCCGCCCCGGCGATCAACACCGCGGTCATCATGACCGGGGGCTCGGCCCTGTCCATCTGCGACGCGGACTGGCCCACGGACCTCGCCACGGTCGACTGGGCCGGCGGCACCATGACCGACACGTTCGAGCTGTCCACCGTCCCGGATCCCCAGACCATCGAGGTGGCCGTGGATGGTACACAGCTGACCTCGGGCTGGTCCTACGACGGGGTGCTGGTGGCGATCGTCTTCGACGACGACGAGGTGCCGGAGGAGGGGGAGGTGGTCACCGCCACCTTTGCGCCTCTCGTTGGATGCTGAGCGTGGGGCGCCTGGCACCCTGAAGTGGCGCTGGAATCGTGACGTTCTCGGTGGGTGAGGTGTCACCTCCGCCGTTAGTCACGCATTCCCGTGACGTTCTCCGAGGGTGAGGTGTCACCCCTGCAGTTCGTCACGCATTTCCGTGACGTTCTCCGAGGGTGAGGTGTCACCCCCGGCGTTTGTCACGCATCTCCGTGACGTTCTCGGTGGGTGACGTGCGGGGAAGCCAGGTTGGGGGCCTGGATCGGTACGATCCGCGCGGAGTTCTAGAGGCTCAGGCCGAGCTGACCGCAGCCCTGGATGAAGATGGTCTCGCCGATGAACCCGGCCACGCCGCCGAGGCGGAGGTACACGCCGGGGAGGCGAGGGCTGACGATGTCGAAGTTGGCGGCCACCGCGGTCCCGGTGACCACGCCGCGGCCGATGGCCTGGTCGAAGCGCAGCATGACGTGCAGGCCCAGGTAGGGCTGCACGAACCGGGGCCGCCAGCGGGTGCCCAGGCCCAGGCGGAGCTGGGGGGTGATCTTCCACGACGAGGCGCCGTCGGCCGAGACCCGGTGGCTCACCAGGTTGAAGGCGCCGCTGGGCGTGAAGTGGGTGCCGATGCGCACCTCGAGCTCGCCCCCGGGCGAGATGGCGAAGTGCTTGTTCACGGTGCCACCCGCCCCCTCGTAGCGCAGCCCGCCGCCCACGCCGATGCGGACCCGGTCCGCATACGGCGGCCTGTGGACTCGCATCGTGCGCAGCGCGGTCAGCACCTCGAAGTCGTGGCCGCCCACGGCATAGCGGTACACCAGCGGCTCGCCCAGGTCCTTGCGGAAGGTGGTGTCCACCACCACCACGTGGGACGCGTTCCACTGGCCGGCGAGCGCGTCGAGGATGGTCTCGGCCGCCACCTTCGACAGGTCGTCGGTCGGCCCGGCCATGACCGCGGCCGTGGCCCCGAAGCGGTCCACCAGCACCGCGCGGCGCCCCTCGTCCAGCCGCATCAGCATGGAGGTGACCTGGTCGCCGTCCTTCACCTGCACCACGTGGGGCACGGGCGACAGCTCCACGGCGGTGAACGGCTCCACCTCGCGGCCGTCCACGGTCACGGTCACGTCCCCGAGCAGCGAGAACCGCCACCCGAAGGTGGCCTTCTCGGCCCGGCCCGCAGCCTCGCGGGCCACGAGATAGGTCTGCTGCGGCTCGGGCGGATAGCCCACGTCCCAGGCCAGGTCCGGGTGGATGCCCGCGGCCGTGGCGAAGTCGGCCATGGCCCGGTCCTCCTCGCCGTCCACGTGCCAGGCCAGGCCGCGCAGCAGGTACAGCTCCGCCACCAGGGCCGGGTCGACCACCGACGTCAGGCAGGCCACGGACGCCTCGAACTCGTCCACGATGCCCACGGCCTTGTCGCTCTCCAGCACGTCGAGCGCGCCCCGCGCCCGCTTCACCGTGAGTGCGAGGTCCGGCGGGGCCGTGCCCGCGGCCGGACACCACGAGGCCGCGCCATCGCCGGTGAGCCAGTAGGGCTGGTCCGTGGGGTAGGGGATCCCGGTCACGCCCACGCGCTCCTTGGGCCGCTCCTTGCCCCGGATGCGCTCCCGCGCGTACCCCGCGGCGATCACGCCGTCGGCGTTGCCCGCGCCCGGGCCGAACACCAGCAGGCTGCGCTCGGGGGCGGTGGCCTCCTCTGCGGGGGCGGTGGCCGGTAGCAGCAGGGCTCCCAGCAGCGCGGCAGCTACGCACCATCGGATGGTCGTCATGGTCTCCCCTCTCAGCCCGCGTCGTAGCGGTCGGCGAAGTGCTCGCCCAGCCACTGCTCGATGCGCGGGTAGATCACCTCGGGCTGCTCCACGATGCCCGCGTGGGTCGCGCCCTCGAGGAACAGCAACTCCGCCCCCTCGATGGCGTCGCGCATGTGGTAGCTGGCCTTGATCGGTGTGAACGTGTCGAACTCGCCCGCCACGATCAGCGTGGGCACGCGCACGCGCGGCAACACGTCGGATGCGTCGTGGTCCGCGATCTGCATGGCCATGCGGAAGAACAGGCCCGTGCCGATGTCCACGAGGTGGTGCAGGTAGCGTCGCAGCTCGGAGCGGTCGACGCGCGTACCGTCGATCATGCCCGAGCGGCCCCCCACGTCCCAGGCAAAGGGCAGCGCCAGGATCGGCTGCCACAGCCAGCGCTCCAGCGTGGGTCCGGCCGGCGAGTCCGAGAGCGAGCCCAGGGCGTTGAAGATGCGGCGGCTGTGGCGGAAGTCGTAGAACCCGTCCAGGGGACGCTGGTACGTGCCCAGGATCGGCACCAGGCCGCCCACGTCGTCGGGCCGCTGGCCGTAGGCCTCGAGGATCACCTGCACACCCATGCTGTGGCCCAGCAGGATGGGCCGCTCGAGCCCGAGGCCGTCGATCACGGTCCACAGGTCACGGGCCATCCGGGGGATGGACAGGTCCGCGTCCACCGGGGGCACCTGGCTGCGGCCATGGCCGCGGTAGTCCCACAGGGTGACCGCCAGCCGGTCGCGGAAGGTGTCCACCAGGTAGTGCCAGAAGTAGGTGCTGACGCCGATGCCGTTGCAGCAGACCATGGGCGGGGCGCCCTCGCCGTGCACGCGGTAGAACAGTTCCACCCCGTCGTCGGTGCGCACGAACCCCCGGCGTTCCTGCTCGGCAGCACCGTCCACGGACGTCGAGGCGGGGGTCATCGGACGCGGCACCGGGACATCATAGGCGAAACGTGCGCGTGCGTGCAGGCGGGTCGTGATTGACGATCCCGGCACCGGTTGGCACACTCGGCCCGTGGGAAGAGCTCGGACCAATGCAAGGGATAGGAAGACTGGAAAAGGTGTAAATCAAGATATTTATATCCAGTCCCTTGAACTGATTGATGATGCTCTCGAGCCGGTGGATTGCGCCACCCGCTTGCTCGACTTGGCGTGCGGCGGAAAGACCGCGGAGCGCGCGGTGGTGGCCGCGCTGGAGCGCTCGGAGTCGCCGCCCCTGCGCCGTGCGTTGCAGGACCTGGCCGGGCTGGAGCCGGATGAGGACGTGACGCCGGCTCGCCTCGTACGCCGTGCGCGGGGCCGGTCCCACCAGGCGCAGCAGCGGCACAACCCCGTGGCCCTCAACGAGGGATTCACCTGCGGGCACTGCGGCGAGCCGGTGCTGCCCGCGGGACGGGGCATCCAGCGCAACCACTGCCCCTCCTGCCTGCACTCGAAGCACGTGGACGTGGTCCCGGGGGACCGCGCCGAGACCTGCGGCGGCCTGATGGCGCCCGTGGCCGTGGAGCGGATGGCCGCGGACGAGGTGATCCTGCGGCATCGCTGCGTGGCGTGTGGCGCCGAGCGGCGGGTGCGCGCGGCCCTGCGCAGCGACGTGCAGCCGGACAGCCAGGCCGCGTTGCGCGCGCTCAGCGCTGGGGTGGAGGACCGATGACGGCCCTGGTGGACACGGTCGAGGCGGCCCTGTTCGGCCCCTGCGGGGTCGAGCCGGGTCAGCGCGTGCTGGCCGCGTGCAGCGGGGGCCGGGATTCGGCCGTGCTGCTGCATGCCCTGGCCGAGCTCGCGGCAAGCGGGCGCATCCGCCTGGCCGCGGCCACCGTGGACCATGGCCTGCGCGATGACGGCGGCGCTGTGGCCGCGCGGGTGGAGCGCTGGTGCGACGCGTTGGGCGTGTGCTGGACCGGGCTCACCGTGACCCTCGACCCGGCGCTGCTGCGGGCGCGCGGCGTGGAGGCGGCCGCTCGAGATGCGCGGCGCGCGGCCCTGGTGGCCGCGGCCGACGCCTCGGACTGCGAGGTGGTCGCCCTGGGCCACCACCGGCAGGACCAGGCCGAGACCGTGCTGATGCGGGCCGTGGTCGGGACCGGGCTGCGCGGACTGTCCGCGATGCGGCCCCGCAGCGGTCGGTTCGTGCGGCCGCTGCTGGTCGCGGATCCCGACCACATCGAGGCGTTCGCGGTGAGCCATGGCATCGACTGGATCGAGGACCCGGGCAACACCGAGGAGCGGTTCCTGCGCAACCGCCTGCGGCGTAGGGTGCTGCCCGTGCTGGTCGAGGAGGTCGGCCCGGCGGCCGTGACCCAGCTGGCGCGGCTGGCCGACCGCTGCGCAGCGGATGACGAGGTGCTCTCCTCGATGGCACGGGAGCACCGGCGCCGGGCAGCCCGCGGGGACGGTGTGAGTGCGGCCGCCCTGGAGGGGCTGGCGGCGCCCCTGGTCGTGCGGATGCTGGCGTCGATGGTGCGCGAGTTCGAGCCCGCGGCCCAGCTCGGCGAGGTCCACCTGCGGGCGGGCCTGCAGCTGGTGCGTGGCCCGGACCGCGAGGCGGGCGTGGACCTGCCGGGCGGGCTGCGGCTGGAACGGGGGGGGGACGCGGTGCGGGTGGTGCGGCACGAGGGGCCGTGCCCCGATCCGGGCCCACCGGTGCCCCTGGCCGTGCCCGGCGTCACGCCCTGGCCCGTGGCAGGCCTCGAGGTGTGCGCGAGCGTGCACGGCGACCGCGCGCAGGTGGGGCGTGGGCCCGCGCCGGGGCGCGTTCGCGCCTGGTTCGACCTGGATCGGTTGACAACGCCGCTGTGCATGCACAAGTTTGCTCTCGGTTCCAGGATGAGGCCCTACGGAGGCCCGGGATCACGGAAGGTCAGCGACCTGATGTCCGAGGCCGGCATCCCCCGTCGATTGCGGGGCGGCTGGCCGGTGGTGGCGGATGCCCACCACCTGCTGTGGGTGCCCGGCGTGCGGGCGGCCGAGCACGGCGCGGTGACGGACGCGACCGAGAGGATCCTCGACCTGGAGATGGGTGAGAATCGGTGAAACAGGCGCACAAGACCATAGCTTTCTGGCTCTTCCTGGCGATCATCGCGCTGCTGGGCTTCACGTTCATCAACAACGCCCAGAAGAACACCAAGGCCGACGAGCTGGAGTTCTCCGATCTGCTCCAGAACATCGAGGCCGGCAACGTCGTGAAGCTGACCGCCCAGGGCAAGAAGCTGACCGGCGAGTACATGCCGGACGGCGATTCGGTCACCGAGTTCGTCAGCTACGGCAACCTCGAGTCGGACAACGCCCAGCAGATCCTGCGCACCGCCGACCTGTACTACAACGAGAAGGAGGAGCGGGAGCCGCGCTGGCAGCTGTTCCTGATCTACTGGCTGCCGTTGATGCTGGTGGTGTTCCTGTTCTTCTTCTTCTTCCGCCAGGTCAACGCCGGTGGCGGCCGGGCCATGGCATTCGGCAAGTCCAAGGCGCGCCTGCTGACCGACAACCAGAAGAAGGTCACGTTCGAGGACGTGGCCGGCGTGGAGGAGGCCAAGGACGAGCTCGAGGAGATCGTCGAGTTCCTGCGCGAGCCCCGCAAGTTCACCCGCCTGGGCGGCCAGATCCCCAAGGGCGTGCTGCTGATGGGCGCGCCCGGGACGGGCAAGACCCTGCTGGCGCGGGCCATCGCGGGCGAGGCCGGCGTGCCCTTCTTCAGCATCTCCGGATCGGACTTCGTGGAGATGTTCGTGGGCGTGGGCGCCAGCCGGGTGCGCGACCTGTTCGAGCAGGGCAAGAAGAACGCGCCGTGCATCATCTTCATCGACGAGATCGACGCGGTCGGGCGTCACCGCGGCGCGGGCCTCGGCGGCGGCCACGACGAGCGCGAGCAGACCCTGAACCAGCTGCTGGTGGAGATGGACGGCTTCGAGTCCAACGAGGGCGTGATCCTGGTGGCCGCCACCAACCGGCCGGACGTGCTCGATCCCGCGCTGCTTCGACCCGGGCGGTTCGACCGGCGCGTGGTGGTGCCGCTGCCCGACGTCAGGGGGCGCCAGGGCATCCTCGAGGTGCACACCCGCAAGATCGTGATGTCCGACGAGGTGGACCTCAGCGAGATCGCGCGCGGCACGCCCGGCTTCTCCGGTGCGGACCTGCGCAACCTGGCCAACGAGGCCGCGCTGATGGCCGCCCGCGAGGGCATGGACGAGGTGGAGCAGCGGCAGTTCGAGTCGGCCAAGGACAAGGTGCTGATGGGCTCGGAGCGGCGCTCGCTGATGCTCAGCGAGGACGAGAAGCGAGACATCGCCTACCACGAGGCGGGCCACGCCATCGTGGCCGAGCTGATCCCGGGCGCCGACCCGGTGCACAAGGTGACGATCATCCCGCGCGGCCACGCCCTGGGCTTGACCCAGCAGCTGCCCGTGGACGAGCGGCACAACTACGACCGCGAGTACATCGAGGCCTCGATCACCATCCTGATGGGGGGGCGCGCGGCCGAGGAACTGGTGCTGGAGCGCTCCACCACCGGCGCGGGCAACGACATCAGCCGCGCCACCGAGATGGCCCACAAGATGGTCTGCGAGTGGGGCATGAGCAGCAAGCTGGGGCCGCTGTCCTACGGCGCGCGCGAAGAGCAGATCTTCCTCGGCCGCGAGATCAACCGCAAGAAGGACTACAGCGAGTCCACCGCCGAGGAGATCGACGCGGAGGTGCGCAGCATCGTCACCGGCGCGTACGACAAGGCCGGGGAGATCCTGCGCAGCAACCTCGACGCCCTGCACGCGGTGGCCAACGGCCTGCTGCTGAAGGAGTCCCTCGACGGCGACGAGGTGACCGCCATCCTCGGCGGCGAGGCCGACCCCGCGCCCGCCACCTAGGTCCCCACCCGTGACCCTGCGCCGCGTCGACACGGTCGAGCTGCCCTGGCGTGAGGGCGTGGTGCGCAGCGGCCCGGCGCCGCTGGTGATGGGGATCCTCAACGTCACCCCCGACTCGTTCTCGGACGGCGGGCACCACGACGAGCCCGCGGAGGCAGCCGAGCGCGCCCGCGCGATGATCGCGGCCGGGGCACAGGTGATCGACGTGGGCGGTGAATCCTCCCGGCCGGGCGCCGACCCGGTGTCCGTGGCCGAGGAGTGTGCGCGCGTGCTGCCGGTGCTCGAGGCGCTGCACCCCTTCGAGGTGCCGATCTCGGTGGACACCGTCAAGGCCGATGTGGCCAGAGCCGCGCTGGATCGCGGCGCGGACTGGATCAACGACATCACCGCGCTGGGCGGGGACGAGGCCATGGGTCCGCTGGTGGCCGAGCGGGGCTGCCCGGTGGTGCTGATGCACATGCGCGGATCCCCCCGCACGATGCAGCTCGACGTCCGCTACACCGACGCGGTGGCAGAGGTGCTAGACTACCTGCTGCAGCGCAGCGCGGAGGCCCGATCGCAGGGGATCGAAGGGGATCGGATCCTCATCGACCCGGGGATCGGCTTCGGCAAGAGCCCGCAGCAGAACCTGCAGCTGCTGCGGGCGGTCCCGAGGTTCGTGGCCACGGGCCTGCCGGTCCTGATCGGCGCGTCCCGCAAGTCGTTCCTCGGCGCGCGCTTCGGCCAGGAGCCGGGGCAGCGACGGGACGGCTCGGTGGCCGCGGCGCTGGCCGCGGCCGCGGGTGGTGCGCACGTGGTGCGGGTGCACGACGTGGGGGCCACGCGACGGGCGCTGGATGTGTTCTGCGGGATCGCGGCGGCGGACCTCGTGGTCGAGGCCGCGCCAACGGAGTAGGGGATGAACGAGCTGCTCGAGACCTTTCGCTGGGTCGACCTGCTCGATATCCTGATCCTCTACTACATCCTGTACCGGTCCCTGCTGATCCTGCGCGGCACCCGCGCCTTCCAGGTGCTGTTCGGGCTGATCCTGATCACGTTCCTGTACTTCCTCAGCGAGTGGCTCGATCTGCTCACGATCAACTGGATCCTCAAGGAGCTGTTCGGGTACCTGATCCTGGCCATCGTGATCATCTTCCAGTCGGACATCCGTCGAGGGCTGGCTCGCATGGGTGTGCCCTTCATGGGCGCGGTGCAGAAGCAGGAGGAGGTCCAGCTGTTCGAGGAGATCTCGCGCGCCTGCTTCCGCCTGGCCGAGCGCGAGGAGGGGGCGCTGATCGCGGTGGAGCGGGATGCGGATCTGCTGTCCATCGTGGGGGAGGGGACGCCGGTCGACGGCCGGGTGTCCGCCGACCTGCTGGTGTCGATCTTCGGCAAGCAGTCCCCGATCCACGATGGCGCGGTGATCATCCGCGAGAGCCGTGTGGAGGCCGCGGGCTGCTTCCTGCCCCTGTCACAGAATCCGGAGCTGGACCGCTACATGGGCACGCGCCATCGTGCCGCCCTCGGGTTGACCGAGGAGACCGACGCGCTGGTGTTCCTCGTCAGCGAGGAGCGGCAGACGGTGTCGCTGGTGTACGAGGGCCGGTTGACCACCGTGGCTGACACCGACGCGCTGCGCCTGGCCGTGAACGCGGCCACGCGCAAGGACGAGGAGGACGAGGACGCCGACGAGCTCGAGGAGCTCGCCACCCACCCGTCGATCGAGATCGCGGCGCTGGGTTCGGCCAGCAGCCTGGTCGGCGAGTCGGGCGAGGAGGTCCGGGAGCTGACGGTCGAGGAGGAGGAGCGATGAGCGCCCCCCTGTCGCCGCCGTCCGGCCCGTCTCGCGGGGCCGATGTGTTGCGTACGGTGCGCCGCATGGCGCGCGGGGCGCTGCGGGAGAACCTCAACCTCAAGATCATCGCCGCTGCCCTGGCTGTGGTCGCCTGGATCATGGTGCAGGGGCGGCCCACGGCCGAGGAGTACTCCGAGGTGCGCCTCGACTACGTGTGGCCCGAGAACCTGGTGCTCGAGGGCGACCCGATCAACCAGGTGCTGGTCAAGGCGGTGGGCCCGCGGACCAACCTGCGGGAGATGGCCAACCGGGACCTGCGCTACCGCATCGACTTGGCCGACTCGGCGCCCGGCGAGACCAACATCAACCTGCTCGGCATGGAGATCGTGGATCTGCCCAGTGCGCTGGAGATCACCACGATCAGCCCGGCGACGCTGACCTTCCGCTTCGACGAGCGGCTGACCAAGGCGCTGCAGGTCGAGGTCCCCACCCGGGGTGAACCCGCGTTCGGCTTCGAGGTCGAGGAGATCGTGGTGGAGCCCAACGTGGTCGCGATATCGGGCGCCCTGCCCGACCTCGAGCCGGTGGAGACCGTGCGTACGCGGGCCCTGGAGCTGAGCGGGCGGGATCGGAACTTCGCCGAGATCCTGGCCCTGGACATGGGCGCGATGCGCGCACGACCCGAGCACGACGCCGAGGTCTCGGTGTACGTGAAGCTCAAGCAGGTGATCGAGCAGCGGGAGCTCGACGTTGCCGTGGTCGTGCCCGAGGCCCTGGAGGGGCTGGCGGTGGAGCCGCAGCGGGCGACCATCGTGCTGCACGGGCCGGCCCGCGAGCTGCACCGCGTGATGGCCTCCAGCATCGAGCTGCGCGTCGAGGCCGGGGACGAGGCCCTGGTCGATGGCCAGTCCACGCTGGAGTTCGACCGGGAGGGCACCGGAGACGGCGCGAGGGTGGTGCTGGCGACCGACGGGCTGCCCGCATCGGTGCAGGTGCTGGAGTCCCAGCCCACGACCTTCACCCTCGAGAGGCTGCAGCGTTGAGTGAGCGGCGGTACTTCGGGACCGACGGCATCCGTGGCGTGGCCGGCAGACCCCCGCTCACGGTGGGGCTGGCGCTCCGCCTGGGGCGGGCCCTGGCCGCTGCCCTACCCGGTTCGGTGGTGATCGGCAGGGACACGCGGCAATCGGGGCCGGCCCTGCGCGACGCGCTCTCGGCCGGTCTGCTGGCCGGCGGCGCAGACGTGGTGGACCTGGGCGTGCTGCCCACCCCGGCCGTGGCCGGCGAGGTGCTGCGCCGGGGCGCAGCGTGCGGCCTGGTGGTGACCGCGAGCCACAATCCCTACGCGGACAACGGCATCAAGGTGTTCGGCCCGGACGGGACCAAGGTCGACGACGCCCTCGAGCTGCAGCTCGAACGCGACCTCGACGCGGTGGACCTCGACGCGCTGGGCGACCCGGGGCGCTGGCACGAGGACGCTGCAGGGGCCCGGGACGCGTACCTGGCGAGCCTGCGTCCGGCCGAGGCCTGGGCGCGTGGCCTGCGCGTGGTGGTGGACGCGGCCAATGGCGCGGCCAGCGCCGTGGCCGGACCCGCGCTCGCGGCCGCTGGCGCACAGGTCGAGGTGCTCGGCGACGCCCCGGACGGCGTGAACATCAACCGCGGCTGCGGCGCCCTCCACCCCGAGAACCTCTCCGCACGGGTTCGTGCGGGCGCAGCGGACCTGGGCATCGCCCTGGACGGCGACGCGGACCGCTGCATCGTCGTGCTCGAGGACGGCGACGTGCTGGACGGCGACGTGCTGATCGCCCTGCTGGCCCTGCACCGCGGACTGGACCAGGTGGTCGGCACGGTGATGTCCAACGAGGGCGTGGTGCGGCACCTGGCCGAGCGCGGCGTGGCCCTGCACCGGGCCGCGGTGGGCGATCGTAACGTGATGCTGATGATGCAGCAGCGTGGCGCGCGGCTGGGGGGCGAGTCCAGTGGCCACGTGATCCAGCTGGACCGCGGTCCGGCCGGCGACGGGCTCGCCACGGCGCTGGCCGCGCTGGAGCTGCGGCACGGCCAGGGACGTGCGCTGGCCGAGGCCGCCTCCGGGATCCGGTGCTACCCGTCCGTGCTGGAGGCGGTGAGGGTGGCCGACAAGGTGCCCCTGGAGCGGCTGCCCGGCCTGGCCGCGGCCACCGCAGCGGCCGAGCAGCGGCTGGACGGCCGCGGGCGCGTGTTGATCCGCTACTCGGGCACCGAGCCGGTGCTGCGGGTGTTCGTCGAGGGCGCCGACCTGGACCAGGTGAAGGTGGAATGCAGCGCGCTCGTGGGGGCCGCGCGAGCCGAGCTGGACGTGGAGCAGGAGGACGACTGATGGCGCGGCTGGGTGTGAACATCGACCACGTGGCGACCCTGAGGCAGGCGCGCAGGGCGATCTACCCCGAACCGGTGATCGCGGCAGGCATCGCCGAGCAGGCAGGCGCGGACCAGATCACGGTGCACCTGCGCAGCGACCGGCGGCACATCCTCGACCGCGATCTCGAGGTGCTGGTGCGCACCGTGCAGACGCGGCTCAACGTGGAGATGGCCACCACCGAGGAGATGGTCGACATCGTCGGCGGGATCCGGCCCCAGCAGGTGTCGCTGGTCCCCGAACGGCCCGACGAGATCACCACCGAGGGGGGCCTGGACGTGGTGACCCACCGCGCGGACGTGGCCCGAGCGGCCGAGGCCCTGGCCGGCCGGGGCATCGCGGTGAGCGTGTTCATCGACCCGGACACGGCGCAGATCGACGCGGTCGCCGACCTGGGCCTGACCCACATCGAGTTCAACACCGCGGCCTACGCCGAGACCCGCGACGAGGCCGTGGCTACCCAGGAGTTCGGCCGCCTGGAGCGTTGCGTCGCCCACGCCCGGCAGCGGCAGCTGCACGTGGCCGCGGGCCACGGTCTGCACTACCACAACGTGCAGCCCCTGGCCGCCAACCCGGATATCGAGGAGTTCAACATCGGCCACGCCATCGTGGCGCGAGCGGTGTTCTCCGGCCTGCACGCGGCCGTGCGGGAGATGAAGGGCCTCGTCGGCTGAGGCCGTGCTGTGATGAGCATCATCGGCATCGGTCTCGACGTGGTCGACCTGGTCCGCTTCCGGCGTACCCTGGACGAGCTGGGGGACCGCTTCGTCGAGCGCACCTTCACTGCTGCCGAGGCCGAGTACGCGGCCCGCAGCCCCCGTCGACGGGCCGAGCGGCTGGCGGCCAGGTTCGCGGCCAAGGAGGCCCTGGGCAAGGCCACCGGCCTGGGCATGACCGGCCAGACCAGCTGGCGGCAGATCGAGGTGGTGCATGACAACCGCGGCAGACCGGGCCTGACCCTGCACGGCGAGACCGCGCAGACCATGGCCGCCCTCGGGGTGCAGCGCGTGCACCTGTCGCTGAGCCACGACGGGGACGTGGCTGCGGCCGTGGTCGTGCTCGAGGGGCCACACGAGGAGGGATCGTGATCGAGCTGCTGACCGCATCGCAGATGGCCGCCGCGGACCGGACCACCATCGACGTGCTCGGGGTGCCGGGCATGGTGCTGATGGAGAACGCGGCCGACGGCTGTGCGCGCGCCCTCATGCGGCGGTGGCCCGACCTGCTGGCCGAAGGGGTCGTCGTGGTCGCCGGCCCGGGCAACAACGGCGGTGACGGCCACGTGATCGCGCGCAAGCTGGCCAACCGGGGCGTGGACTGCGAGGTACTGCTGCTGGCGGACCGCGACCGGGTGCGGGGTGACGCGCGCACCAACCTGGACCTGCTCGAGCACTACGGTGTGCCGGTGCTGTCCGTGCTCGACGACGAGGACGTGGAGGCCGCGGACGAGCACCTGCAGCGTGCGGGCGTGGTGGTGGACGCGCTGTTTGGCACCGGCCTCGAGCGTGATCTGGGGGGGCGGTTCGCCCGCATGGTGGAGCAGATCAACCGCTGCGGCCACGCGGTCATGGCCGTGGACATCCCCAGCGGCATCGACGCCACCACCGGCCGGGTCCTGGGCACGGCCGTGGCCGCGGACCTCTCGGTCACCTTCTGCCGGCCCAAGCGGGGCCACTACCTGCACCCCGGGGCGGAGCTGTGTGGGGACGTGGAGGTGGTGGACATCGGCATCCCTCACGGGGTGGTGACCGCCGCGGGCGCGGAGATGATGCTCGTGGGGCCGGACGTGCTGTCGCCCCTGGTCCGGTCCCGCCCGGCCGCGTCCCACAAGGGGACCTATGGCCACGCCCTGATCGTGGCAGGCAGCGAGGCCATGCCCGGCGCGGCCGTGCTCGCAGCCAACGCGGCCCTGGCCGTGGGCACTGGCCTGGTCACGCTCGCCGTGCCGCAGGGAGCGCAGGGCCTGCTGCGGGGGCTGGTCCCCGAGGTGATCGTGCACACGCTGCCTTCGGCGGACGGCGGCTTCGCTGCGGACGCCGGCGTCGGCCTGACCGAGCTAATGGCCGGCAAGACCGCCGTCGCCCTGGGGCCGGGCGTGGGGCGGACCGTGGCCACCACGGCGTTCGTTCGTGCGGCCGTCGCCGACGTGGCCCGACCGATGGTGATCGACGCGGACGGCCTGCGGGCCCTGGGCGAACCGGCCGCCACCCTCTCCGGCGCGGCTGGACCGCGCGTGCTGACGCCGCACCCGGGCGAGCTCGCAGGCCTGCGGGGTCGCGCGACCGCGGACGTGAACGGTGATCGGGTCGCGGCCGCGGCCGAGGCCTCCTCGGCGCTGCAGGCGGTGTGCGTGCTCAAGGGTGCGGCCACGCTGATCGCCACCCCCGACGGGCAGGTGTGCCTCAACCCGACCGGCAACCCGGGCATGGCCTCGGCCGGGACCGGCGACGTTCTGACCGGCCTGCTCGCGGGCATGATGGCCCAGGTGCGCTGGCTGGCGGACGATCCGCCCGCCGCCGCGCGCGCCGCGGCCTACCTGCACGGGCTGGCCGGGGACGTGGCAGCGGCGGCCGTGGGTGAGCCCTCCCTGCGCGCCTCGGACATCACCGACGCGGTCCCGGCCGCGATGGCCCTGGTCGCCGACGGCGAGGCCGGGGAGGCCTTCCGTTGGCGCTGACACTGCGGCTCCCTGGTCCGGCACACACCACCCGGCTCGGCCTCCTGCTCGGGGAGCAGGTCGCGGCAGGCGAGCTGCTGAGCCTGCGCGGCCCGCTCGGCGCGGGCAAGACCCACCTGGTGCAGGGACTGGCCGCGGGGCTCGGCCTCGGGGAGGACGCGGGCGTGCGCAGTCCGTCGTTCGCGCTGGTGCGGGTGCACGAGGGGGGGCGGCTGCCGCTGGTACACGTGGACCTCTACCGCCTCGGTGATGTGCACGAGCTGGTGGACCTGGGGCTCGAGGAGTGGTTCGGTGGGCCCGCCGTGATCGCGGTGGAGTGGCCGGAGCTGGCCGACGGCTTCCTGCCCCAGGGCGGTCTCGACGTGGCCCTGGACTACGACGACGCAGGTGGACGCAGCTGCCGGTTGCAGGCTCCGGCGCTGCTCGAGGGCGTGCTGTCGCGAGCGCTGGCCGATCTCGTCGAGTGCTGACCCGACGACTCGAGATATGCACAACCCCGCGAAGTTCTGTGGAAAAACCGGATTCCCGCCGAGGTTTCGGACCATCGAGCTGCCCTGACGTGCAGCGATCAGGTGTAAGTGCGCGTCATCTGGTGATCCGTGAAGCGGCCCTGTGGATCAAGTCCCGTCGAAAAAAGAAACTCAGGGGATGGAAGCCCTGCATGTGGTTGAAGTTCGGGGGTTTTTCCACAGGCCACCCCAGGCTGGGGATCCACCGTTGATTCACCCCCCCGCGACACGATATTTTGGGTCTCCGAGGGTGACGCTCTGTGGCAGTAGGGGACGGCAGAACCAGCGGCGCACCTGTGCCGGGCCCACCCCCGTCCGTCCAGCAATACCGGAGATCCTGTCGGCAGCTGTTGGGCAGCAACGGACGGGCGGCATGGCCCGCGGGTGACGCCTTCGACGACCTACGAAGCTGGCGTCCGGGCGACCCACCACCTGTGCCCGGGCGTCACCCTCGCTCGAACCCCTGCTCCACGTCGCTGCCGACCCCGATGGTCTCCTCGAGCGGCTCCGGGGGCGTGATCGGGAACACCACCAGCTCGTCGTCCTCGTGGATCGGATCGCCGAAGGCCGTGCCGAAGAAGTCGTGCAGCGCGTTGTCCTCGGGCAGGACCATCTCCAGGCCGGGCTCCCAGGTCACCCGGCGGTGCAGGATCAGGTACCGGAAGCCCACGTCGACCAGCTCCTGACGCGCGGCCGCCATCTCCACGGGGAACAGCAGCCGGTTGTTGTCCGGCAGCGGCACGAACGTCAGCCGCACCCGGTCCAGCAGGTAGTCCCGCTGCATGAAGTACGCCCGCGTGAGGATGACGTTGTTCTTCAGCAGCTCGATGTTGGGGATGCCGTCCTCGCCGAAGTAGCGCGGCACGCTGCCGTTGAACAGCGGCTTGCCGTGCAGGGTCTGCCAGTACAGGTAGCGCGCGTCGATGATGCCGAAGTCCAGGGGGAAGGTGATGACCGCGAACTCGTCGGACTCCTCGGCGAGCTGTTCGTAGAACGGGTTGGCCTCGGCGCGCACCGTGCGCCGCACGGCCCACTTGTCCAGTAGCTCCCAGCCCGACCCCAGCAGGATGAACCCGCCCAGCAGCGCCACGGTCAGCCGCCGGTCGAAGCGCGTCAGCCGCTCCACGGCGAACGCGATGGCCGCGCCGAATGCCAGGACGGCGAAGTTGAAGATGCGGTGGGGGAAGTGGATGTGGTCGTACAGGGGCACGTAGGCGTAGGCGAACTGGTACGGCAGCCCGATCAGCTTGGGGCTGCCGTCGCCCACGTACACGTAGTACGGGCCCAGCGACAGCAGGAAGAACACCGTGCCCGCGACCAGCCAGGGAGCGGCCCGGCGGGGCGCGACCAGCAGCGCGAACCCCAGCAGCACGAACGCGAACCAGTACGTGTCCGCGTCCTCCTTGTTGTACTCGTGCGTGTCCAGCGGGTCGGTGTGCTCGACCCGGTTGTGGGGCAGGTAGCGCTTGGGCGGGTAGCTGTTGAGCATCGGCAGGGCCAGCGAGCCGATGTTCGAGACCTCGTGCTCCACGAAGAACGTGACCGCGTAGTTCTGCTCCTGTTCCTCCCGCTCGGAGCTGAACATCAGCAGCAGCGGCAGCATGAGCGCGCCGATGGCGGCACACATCAGCGCGACCGAGGCCAGCTTGCGGCGGTCGAACCGGCGGACGTGGAACAGCAGCAGCAGGCCGCTGAGGGGCACGAGCTGGTGCATCACCGTGAGGTTGGACATCGCTGCGAGCAGGCAGGCCCCCGCAGCCAGCAGGGCGTGGCGCCGCGAGCCCGTGCGCAGCACCCGGTCGTAGGCCGCGAGGTACAGGCACAGCCACAGCCACAGGCCGTTCTCGAGGTTGCCGGTGTTGACCGACCAGGCCACCGCGCCGTTGAAGCACAGCAGCAGCCCGAGCACGCCGCCGGCGATCCGGCTGCCGGTGAGTGAACGGGCCAGGACGTAGCCGCCCATGGCGTTGCCCAGGAAGACCCCGAGCACCAGGGCCACGAACGTGCCCTCCGGACTCAGGAACAGGGCCAGGAAGCCACCGACGAGCTTGAGGAAGGGATCCCCCTGGATCGTGAGCGTGGCCAGGCCGTCGGGGAAGAACTCGGCCGAGCAGTGGAACAGCACGGGCTCGCCCAGGTAGAAGCGGCGGAACTCCCACAGGTTCCAGTAGTGCACGTTCCAGTCGACGTGGCTCCACGACAGCAGCGTGAACGTGCCGCCGATGTGGTGGCGCAGCGGGTTGTAGTCGATGGTCAGCAGGCCCAGCACGAGCACGGCGGCGAACGCCGCCAGCGCGATGCCGAGCTCGCGGGCCACGGCGCGGCGATCTGCCGGCCAGGGCGTCGGCTGCCAGGGGGTGTGCGTGCTGGGCTCGTCGCGGGATTCCATGTCGTCGGGCCGCAGTATCCGATGAACGCTGCGCGGCGTGAAGCCGCGGAGCTCATTTTCGTCGCCGGCGTACCCCGGCGGCCGCGGCGAGCACCGCGAGCAGGGCGGGACCGGCCCCGGTCAGGGGCGCCTCGCGACACATGCAGTCCGCCGCGTCCGGGCCGGTGTCGTCGTCCGTGTCGTCGTGCACGGCTGGCACCGAGGTGTCGTCGTCGCCCAGGTCGCAGTCGGGGTCGTCACCGTCCGTGTCGCCATCGCAGTCGTTGTCCACGCCGTCGTCGCACACCTCGGGTACGCCGGGGCTGGCCAGGGGTTCGTCGTCCTCGCAGTCCCCGTCGCAGGTGCTCCAGGCGTCCAGGTCGTGGTCCTCGGGCGTCAGGTCGTCGTCGGTGTCGTCGCAGTCGCCGGTGCAGGTGCTGTACCCGTCCTCGTCGAGGTCGGCCGGGCTCAGCGCCGGATCGTCGTCGTCGCAGTCCCCGTCGCAGGTGGTGAACCCGTCCTCGTCGGCGTCGTCGAGCTGCAGATCGGCGTTCGCGTCGTCGCAGTCGCCGTCACAGACCCGCCACCCGTCGCCGTCGTGGTCGGCCTCGTCCGCGGGCAGCTCGCCGTCGCAGTCGCTGTCCTTGCCGTCGCAGATCTCGTCGGCCCCGGGCAGTACGGCCGCGTCCGTGTCGTCACAGTCCCCCGCGCAGGGGTTGAGGCCGTCACCGTCCTCGTCGTCGCCGGTGCCGTCGTCGACCACCCCGTCACAGTCGTTGTCCACGCCGTCGCACAGCTCCATGGCCCCCAGCCAGGTGTCGGGATCCGCGTCGTCGCAGTCCCCGCCGCACACGAACTGCCCGTCCCCGTCGAGGTCCACCTCGTCGGCGGGCAGCGCGCCGTCGCAGTCGTTGTCCACCCCGTCGCAGACCTCGGCCAGGGTCGGGCTCGCCGACGGGTCGTCGTCGTCGCAGTCGCCGTCGCACACGGCAAAGCCGTCGCCGTCGTCGTCCTCCTCCTCGTCCGTGGTGAAGTCGCAGTCGTCGTTCACCCCGTTGCAGACCTCCTCCGCGCCAGGGTGCACGGTGGCGTCGCCGTCGAGGCAGTCCCCGTCGCAGGTGGACCAGCCGTCGCCGTCCACGTCCGACAGCTCGTCGGTGTAGGGGTTGCAGTCGTCGTCCACACCGCCGTTGCAGATCTCGTCCGCGCCGGGGAACACGGCCGCGGCCGTGTCGTCGCAGTCCCCGCCGCACGCGGTGTACCCGTCGCCGTCGCCGTCATAGCCCTCGTCCACGTCCCCGTCGCAGTCGTCGTCCACGAAGTTGCACGCCTCCACGGCCCC
Source organism: uncultured Rickettsiales bacterium (assembly GCA_964639985.1). Lineage (GTDB taxonomy): Bacteria > Myxococcota_A > UBA796 > UBA9615 > CAYRNR01 > CAZXHG01. The sequence continues at coordinate 29,494 of CAZXHG010000035.1, read as the reverse complement.
GGGGTGCACGCTCGCGTCGGTGTCCACGCAGTCCCCGCCGCACGCGGTGTACCCGTCGCCGTCGCCGTCGTAGCCCTCGTCCACGTCGCCGTCGCAGTCGTCGTCCGCGCCGTTGCAGGGTTCGGCCGCGCCCGGGTGCACGTCCGCGTCGCCGTCGTCGCAGTCACCGGACGCCGTGGCGTCGTAGGGCCAGACCGCGGTGCACAGGCAGGCCGTGTCCCCGGCCACACCGAAGCCGTCGTCGTCGCCGTCGAACAGGTACTGCAGGCAGCCGCTGGCGTCCGCCTCGTCCACGCTGCCGTCGCAGTCGTCGTCCACCCCGTTGCAGACCTCTGCCACGGACGGGTTGACGTCGTCGTCGCCGTCGTCGCAGTCGTCCCCACCGCAGGCGGGATCCAGGTAGCCGTCCCCGTCGAGGTCCACGTCGTCGGTCACGCCGTCACAGTCGTTGTCCACCCCGTCGCAGACCTCGTCCTCGCCCGGCCGCACGGCCGCGTCGTGGTCGTCGCAGTCGCCGCTGCAGCTGTCGTAGAAGTCGCCGTCCGCGTCGTCGGGGTTCAGGTCGGGATCCGTGTCGTCGCAGTCGCCGCCGCAGGTGTCCGTGCCGTCCCCGTCCGCGTCCTGCTCGTCGGCGTGCAGCGCGCCGTCGCAGTCGTTGTCGATGTAGTCGCAGGCGGCCTCGGTGGCGCCGGGGTGGATGTTCGGATCGGTGTCGTTGCAGTCGCCGCCCCCGCACGCGTCCACGCCGTAGCCGTCGCCGTCCGCGTCCGTGCACGGGCCCGGGGGCTCGAACCGGATGCACATGCCGTCGGCGAGCACCGCCTGGTTGTACGACCGCTGCAGCTGGTACCCGGACAGCCCGTCCTGGATCCCCACCGTGGCCGACACGCCGTCGTCCAGGGTGGCGTCGCCGAAGTCCACGTCCAGGTAGTGGAACTCGATGGCGCCACCGTCCTCGTACAGTTTGACCTCGAAGGACACGTCCCCGCTGCCGTAGTACGGGGCGAGCTCGCTGTAGTGGGGCACGTCCCGCCACTCGGCCACGAACACCCGCTCCGGGGCGATCCCCAGGGTCTCGTAGTACACGTCGCCGCCACCGCCCGGGTTGAGGTTGTCCCACAGCGGCGCGATCAGGCGCAGGGTGCCGCTGGGCAGCAGGGCGTTGTCGTAGGGCAGGTACTGGGAGCCGTCGAAGTGGATGCCGCCGTCGGAGCACAGCGTGACGTCCGTGAAGGTCTGGCCGTAGAACTCGAAGCCGAACCCGATGGCCACCTCGTCGTAGTCGTAGTTGACCTGGGCCAGGGCCGTGGACGCCTCGTCGTGGTCGTACGTGCAGGTCGCGTCGCTCCAGGTGTAGCCGTAGGCGTCCGGGCCCCCCTGATCCGCGCCCGCGAGCAGAGCGGGTGGCCCCAGGGCCACCAGCGCCAGGATCGCGAGCGCGGGGGTGTGACGGTCCATGGGGGAAGGCTATCCCGGATCCGCGGGGTTCTCCAGCCGCGAATCGGCGCACGGCGAGGCAACCATGGGTTGACGGCGCGACCCGCCGTAACTACCGTGCGCGCCATGATCCGGCTCGCCCTGCACACCCTCGGCTGCCGCACCAACCAGGCGGAGCTGGCCTCGATCCGGACCGGGATCGAGACGGCCGGGGAGGAGATCGCCTTCGTCCGCTGGGACGAGCCCGCCGACGTGTACCTGCTGCACACGTGCTCGGTGACCGCGCGGGCCGACCGGCAGTGCCGACAGAAGCTGCACCAGGCCGCGCGCACCGCGCCGCAGGCGAGCCTCGTGGTCAGCGGCTGCTACGCCCAGCTGTCCCCGGACACCCTGGCCGCGCTGCCCAACGTGCACGCGGTCGTGGGCCTCGCGCATCGCGCCGAGCTGCCGCGCCTGGTGCTGGCGCTGGCGCGGGGCGACGCGGGAGAGGGGAGTGTGCAGGTACGCCCACCCGGGGTGGACGACGGCCTCGACGACCTGCCCGTCGGCCGCGATGATCGCCGCACGCGCGCGCCCCTGAAGATCCAGGAGGGGTGCGACCGCAGCTGTGCGTACTGCGTCGTGCCCCTGGCCCGGGGCCCGGAGCGCAGCCTCGCCGCCGAAGAGGTGTTGAACCGCGCTCGCGCGCTCGCCCGCGCGGGACACCCCGAGATCGTGCTGACCGGAACCCACACCGGCCGCTGGGGCCGCGGGCTCGGGGCGGGGGAGCGCCTGCCCCAACTGCTCGACCGCCTGCTCGACACCTGTGCGGACGTGCGCTTCCGGGTGTCCTCGCTGGATCCCCAGGAAGTCAGTGACGCCCTGCTGCAGCGAGTGGCGGGCGAACCCCGGCTGTGCTCGCACCTCCACCTCTCGCTTCAGCACACCCGCCCCGGGATCCTGGCGGCCATGCGCCGGCCGCTGGACGGACCGGACGTGGTCGCCCGGGTGTGCGCGACGTTGCCGGACGCCTGCGTGGGCGTGGACGTGATCGCGGGCTTCCCGGGGGAGACCGCGTCCGACGCCGCCGCCATGCTCGACTGGCTCGCCGCCGCCGGGCTGGCCTACCTGCACCCGTTCCGCTACAGCGCTCGCGCGGGTACGCCCGCGGCCTCCATGGCCGGGCAGGTGCCGACGGACGTGGCGCGGTCCAGGGTGGCCGCCCTCCGTGAGCTCGGCGAGCAGAGCCTGCGGCCGCGCTTCGGGCGTTCCCTCGTCGGCCGGGATCTGGAGGTCGTGGTCGAGCGCGCCGACGGCGTGCGGCGTACCGGGGTGTCGTCGGAGTTCGCCACGGTGCGATTCACCGCCCCCGACCTCCACGTGGGCGCCGTGGCCCGCGTGCGCGTGACCGACGTCGACGGCTCGAGTTGTCTCGGGATGCTACGATGAGCGCGATGAAGCGTCACGATTCGCTGCTGCAGCTGATGGACCGGCTGGGACACCGCTTCGCCGAGCCAGCCCTGCTGGAGACCTCCCTGACCCACCGCAGCCACGCCAACGAGGTCCGGCGGGCCGACGTGTGCGACAACGAGCGCCTGGAATTCCTCGGCGACGCCGTGATCGACCTGTACGTGTCCGAGCGGCTCTACGAGGCCATGCCGGACTGGCCCGAGGGCCAGCTCAGCCAGGCGCGCGCGTCCCTGGTCAACCAGGACGCGCTGGCCGCGGTCGCGACCGAGCTGGGCCTGGGACCGCTGCTGCGACTGGGCCGGGGCGAGGCCAAGACCGGCGGCCGCAGCAAGCCCAAGATCCTGTGCGGGACCATGGAGGCCGTGATCGGCGCGGTGTACATCGATGGCGGCGCGGCCTGCTGCACGCCCGTGCTCGACACCCTGTTCGCGGATCGGCTCCGGCGGCTGCACGGTGATGTCCGCGTGCAGCGTGACGCCAAGACCGCGCTGCAGGAGATCCTGGCCGCGGCCAGCAACGAACTCCCCGGGTACCGCGCCCTGGCCGTGACCGGCCCGTCCCACAGGCCGATCCACACGGTGGCCGTAGTGCACGGCGGCGCGATCCTGGCCATCGGCTCGGGACGCAAGATCCAGCTCGCCGAGCAGCGAGCCGCCGCGGCCGCGCTGGTCCACCTGCAGCGCATGGCGGAGGACCGGCCGTGAACGAGCGCGGTGCCCAGCCCGCCGATGGGCGGAGCGCGACCCCCCGCATCGTGCCGGTGCTCGTGCCGCACGGGCTGTGCGGTCCGGGCTGCCCGTTCTGCCCGCCGGCCACGCCAGACCCGGGTGAGACCGCCGCCCTGATGCCGCGACCCGAGGACATCCCGCTGGCCATGCTGCGCTACGCGGCCCACGGCGATCCGTACCGACCCACGGTGCTGGCGTTCTACGGCGGCTCGCTGCCGTCGCTGGATCACCGCGTGCGCGCCCCCCTGCTGGACGAGGCCGAGCGCCAGTTCCGCTCCGGACGGGTGGACGCGATACGCCTGACCTGCGATCCCGCCCGGCTCTCCCGCGTCCCGCTCGCCGAGCTGAGATCCCGCGGAGTGCGGTCCCTGGAGGTGCCCCTGCTGTCCACCGAGCCACGGGTGCTGCGGGAGATCAGCAGCGAGGCGCTCCCCGGCGAGCTGCGCAACCTGATGCCCCGCCTGTGGGGCGCGTTCAGCGAGGTGGGCATCACCCTGGTCCCGGGCCTCCCGGGCGACAGCCACGAGCGGGCCGTGCGCACGGCGAGGCTGGTGGCCCGGCTGCAGCCATCCTACGTGCGTCTGCTGCCCGCGCTGGCCCTGGAGGGCACGCGCCTGGAGGCGTGGTGGCGGGGCGGCCGCTGGGATCCGATGACCCTCGAGCAGGCCGTGGACACGATCTCGGCCATGCTGGCCGTGTTCCGCGAGGCGGGCGTGCCCGTGATCCGGGTGGGCCTGCAGCCCCAGTTCGATCTCGTGCGCGGGCCGGCGGTGCTGGAGGGGCCCTATCACCCCTCCCTGCGCCAGCTCGTGGAGTCCCGGCTGATCCGCCGCGCGCTGCTGGAGGCGGCCGGTCGACAGCCGTTCAGCGAGCGCGTCGCCATCCGCTTCCACCCCGCGGACGAGGCCTACGTGAGGGGGGTGGAGAACGCCACGTTGCGGGAGCTGCAGCGGCGGTTCCGCATCGGCCGCGTGGAGCTGGTCCCGGATCCCGCCCGGTCGCGGGGTCGCCCCCGCCTGGAGATTCCCGCATGAGTGACGAACACCGCGCCGGCATCGTGGCCGTCATCGGCCGCCCCAACGTGGGCAAGTCCACGCTGCTGAACCACATCCTCGGGTGCAAGGTGAGCATCGTCAGCCCGCGACCGCAGACCACGCGAAACCGGGTGATGGGCGTGCACACCACGCCGGACATGCAGGTCGCGTTCGTGGACACGCCCGGCATCTGGGCGGGTCTCGAGGGCCGGCCGCTGCACGACCGGATGATGGCCGAGGTGCGGGAGGCGGTGGCGGGCGTGGACGCGATCGTGCTGCTGATCGAGCGGCGCAAGGAGGCCGACCCGGACCGCAACCGCTGGATGCTCGACCTGCTCGCCGCGGCGGGCAGGCCCGCGCTGCTGGCGATCAACAAGATCGACACCGAGGACCGACGCATCCTGCTGCCGGTGCTGGCCGCCTACGACGCCACGGGCGCGTTCCGCGCCATGGTGCCGATCAGCGCGCGCACCGGCGACGGGGTCGACGCCCTGCTCGACGAGGTGCGCGCCCTGCTGCCGGTGTCGCCGCCGCTGTTCCCCGACGACATGCTCACCGACAGCAGCGAGCGGTTCCTGTGCGCGGAGATCGTGCGGGAGAAGGTGTTCCGCCGCACCGGCCAGGAGATCCCCTACGCCTCGGCCGTGGAGATCGAGCGGTTCGAGGAGGCGCCCGAAGGGCAGACCGTACGCATCTTTGCGCGCATCCTCGTGGAGAGGGAGAGCCAGCGAAAGATCGTGGTGGGCAAGGGGGGGCAGATGATCAAGGCCATCGGCACCGAGGCCCGCCACGACATCGAGCGGCTGCTCGGGCAGCCCGCCTACCTGCAGCTGCACGTCACCGTGTCCCGGGAGTGGTCACGCGATCCCTCCGCGGTCAAGCGCCTGGGCCACTTCGAGGATTGAGAGCCCTGAGATGAAGCCGGTCGTCGCCATCGTCGGGCGCCCCAACGTGGGCAAGTCGAGCCTGTTCAACCGTATCCTGGGCCGCACCAAGGCCCTGGTGCAGGACACGCCGGGGGTCACCCGCGATCGCAACTACGCCCTGGCCGAGTGGGACCGCCGCGAGTTCATCCTCGCGGACACCGGCGGCTACGAGGACGAGGAGGTCGCGCCCGAGGATCGCCGCGGCCTGGCGCGCATCATCCGCGAGTCCGCCACCGAGGCGATCGACGAGGCCGACGTGGTGCTGATCCTGCTGGACGGCAAGGACGGCCCCAACCCGGTCGACGCGGACCTGGTGGAAGCGGTCCGCCGCAGCGGCAAGCCCGTGGTCTTCGGCGTGAACAAGATCGACCACCCCAAGCACGTGGATCGCACCTACGAGTTCTTCGAGCTGGGCATCGAGGACGCCATCCCGCTGTCCGCGTCCCACGGCCTGGGCGTGGACGAGCTGATGGAGGCCGTGCTGGAGCGGCTGCCCGCCGAGCGCAGCGGCCCTGAGCTGCCCACGCCATGGGAAGGGGAGGGGAGCAAGCCGAAGCGCCCCTCCCGCCGCCGCCGGCTGGCCGACACCATGGCCGAGGAGTTCACCACCGGTCCGGAACGCGCCGATCCGGCGGATGACGGGGAGACGGCCCTCCCCGACGACGACGATTTCGTGCTGCGCGTGGCCGTGCTGGGCCGTCCCAACGTGGGCAAGTCCACGCTGGTCAACCGCGTGCTCGGGTTCGACCGCTGCATCGTCAGCGACATGGCTGGCACCACCCGCGACTCCATCGACACCTACGTCGAACTCGATGGCCGCCGCATGATCCTGATCGACACCGCCGGGATCCGGCGGCGGGCCCGCATCAACGAGCGGGTCGAGCGCATGACCGTGTCCCGCGCCCTGCGCATGGTCGAGGCCGCCCACATCGTGCTGTTGATGGTGGACGCCACCGAGGGGGTGACCGACCAGGACGCCCGCCTGGGCGAGCTGGCCGCCGACCGCGGCCGCGGCCTGATCCTTGTGGCCAACAAGTGGGATCTCGCGCGCAAGGACCGGACCGTGTCGAGGGACCTGCAGACCTCGATCGAGCGCCGCCTGCCCCACCTGACCTTCGCCTCGGTGGTGCGCATCTCCGCGCTCACGGGCCGCGGCGTGGACCACCTGTGGCCGGAGATCGACCGGGTCGACCGTTCCCACGCGATGCGCGTGGAGACCGCCCGCCTCAACCGCTGGCTCGAGGGCGCCACCGAGGCGCAGTCGCCGCCGCTGCATCACCACCACGCGGTCAAGCTGTTCTACGCGACCCAGGTGGGGATCCGGCCGCCCCGGATCGTGGTGTTCTGTTCCACGCCGGACGGCGTGCCCACCCACTACCGCCGGTTCCTGATCAACCGGCTCCGTGCGGACTTCGACCTGCACGGGACGCCGGTGCTGATGAGCTTCCGCAAGCGTTGACGCCCCGGGGTCACACCGCTATAAGGGCCGTTCCGAGCCTACGGCTCGGTCGAGGAGCTCCGATGGTCTACGCCAAGAAGAGAAAGCCGAAGCGCAGCAAGGAAGAAGAGGCCGCGCCCGCGCGCGAGGAGGAGATCATCAGCACGCTCGACCGGGGCGTGAACGCGATCGTGGAGCGCTGGAAGGCGATCGGCGGCACCATCCTGGCCATCGCAGTGGTGCTGGGCGGGATCTCGATCTACAACACGACGGCCTCGTCCAAGGAGGACAAGGCGGCGGCCGCGCTGTACGACGCCGAGACCGAGCTGCCCGACCCGGCCGGCTTCGCCATCGCTCCGCTGGACGAGACCGACAGCGCCAAGCGGCTGGACGACCTGCGCGCGGCCGTACCCGCGTTCGACGAGGTGACCGCCGAGTTCGGCAGCACGGTCACCGCTGACGTCGCCCAGCTCGAGGCGGCCAACGCGCTGCTCGAGGCCGGCGACGCCGAGGAGGCCGTGACCCACTACGCCGCGGCCGCGGAGTCCAGGTCGGGCCTGGTTCGGCAGCTGGCGCTCAACGGCCACGCCGTGGCGCTGGAGTGCCTGGAGAAGTACGCCGAGGCGGCCGATCCGCTGCGGCAGGTCGCGGACGAGGGCGCTGGCGCGATCAAGGAGTACGCCTACCTGGATCTGGTCCGCGTGCAGCAGCTCGCCGGCGACGACGAGGCCGCGCTGGCCACCTGCCGGGAGTTCGAGACCGCGCTGCCGGACTCACCACTGCTGGAGCAGGTACAGGCCAAGATCCGCGAGCTGGGCGCCGAGCCCGCCGAGATCGCGGCCGAGGAGAGCGAGGAGCAGGCCGGGTGAGGCTGCTCGCCTCCCTGGTCGCCGTCGCGCTGCTGCTCCCCGGCTGCGCCTACCTCCGAGGCGTGGGCGGCCCCCGCGTCTTCGACGAACCCACGGACGAGACCGCCGACGCCCCCGAGGGCGACGTCGAGGAATTCGTGGCCCTGCGCGTTCCCCTGGTCGAGCGCTGGTCCTTCGAGCTGCCCGACCTCGGGGTCTGGGCGGCGGCCCGGCACGAGAAGGGGAGGCCCACGGTGGACGGCGACCGGATCCTGGTCGGCTCCGGCCGTGCCCCGGGCCTGTATGCGCTGGACCGGGCGACCGGCGCCCTGCACCAGACGATCACAACGCTGAATCCGGTTCAGTCCGCGCCGCTGCTGCTCGACGGCCGCATCCTGGTCACGGACGCGGGCGGCTACATCTACCTGTTCGACGGGGACGGCAACCCGCTGTGGCAGGTGCACTCAGGCGGTCCGATCTACACCCAGCCGGTGGTGGACGGAGACCTGGTCCTGGTGGGCACGACCACCGACGTGCTGATCGCCCTGGACCTGGTCACGGGCGCGTTCCGGTGGACGTTCCGCCCGGACGAGACCCTGGTGCGCTCCGAGCTGAGCATCCTCGGCTCGTCCCGGCCGGTGGTGCACGACGACCAGGTCTACCTGGGCATGAGCGACGGTACGCTGGTGTGCCTCGAGCGGCACAACGGGGTCCTGCAGTGGACCATGGACATCGGCGAGGGCCGGTTCATCGACGTGGACTCCGCGCCGGTGATCACCGAGGACGGGTTGCTGGTCATCGGCAGCTACTCCGGTCCGACCGTCGGCGTCGACCTGGAGGGTCGCTCGCTCGTGTGGCGGAGCGAGGCAGGCGTTTCCGGCGACATCCTGTTGCACTACGGGCGGCTGTATTTCGTGGACGAGTCCGGCACGCTGCACTGCCTGGCGCCCGAGGACGGCACCGAGCACTGGACGTATGTGACGGGCCGCAAGCGTGACCTGATGAACTCGCCGGTCGCGTCGGGGCGCGTGCTGATGATCGCCCTGAGTGACGGCACGCTGCTGGCCCTGGACGCGTTCGCCGGTGAGCTGCTGTGGCGCAACGAGCCGCGGGAGTTCTACCTGTCCGCGGCCGTCCCGCCGACCATCGCCGGCCGCGAGGTGTTCTTCGTCACCGGCGACGGCATGGTCCGCAGCCTCGCGGGGCCGCCCGGGGTGTACGACACCCTCGAGGACGAGCCCGCGCACCGCGCCTCCCGCGAGCTCAACTGGTAGGGACCCGTTCATCCTCGACCTCCCACGACACCGATATCCAACGTCCGATAAGGTATATTATGTCAACTCAGAGATCCGGACCTGGATCGGTGACGACAAACCGTGGGAAACGCAACACACGTCGTTGACACCATCGAACCACGCGGCTATAGATCGTCCGCTCCGGGCGCAGCCCGGGTCTTTGACAGGTCGGGGGATTAGCTCAGTTGGGAGAGCGCAGCGTTCGCAATGCTGAGGTCAGGGGTTCGACTCCCCTATCCTCCACCACCCAGACACTCCGAGAGGCCGACGGTTCGTCGGCCTCTCGTCGTTCTGCGCGCACCCGGTTTCCCGGAGGTCGAACGCGGAACTTCGAACTCGGATGCGAGACCATCTCTGCATCAGGTTCCTTGAGGCGGCACTTCACCCCGAGATGTTCGGACATCGCCATCCCAGGTTCCTCCTGGCGGTACTTCGACCGCGGATGGTTCGGCATCTTGTCCTGAGGTTCCCGGGGGTGTTGGGTTTCCCCGTGTACCCGGCGATCCGTCGAGATCAGAAAGGTGAGAACAGGACGTAGACCTTGCCACCGTTGCAGGCGCCGTCGCTGTTGTAGAACGCACCGACCACGATGTCGTCGAGCCCATCCCCGTCCACGTCTCCTGACGAGATCGACGCTCCGCTGTACTGACCACCACCCTCACCCAGGAATGCCACGTCGTACGCCGACACGGTCCCGGGCCAATTCCCGTACCGGCCGAAGAAGAGGTAGGTCTTGCCCGAGGACTCTCCCCCACCGTCGGCGTTTCGTGGCGCACCGAGGAGCAGGTCGTGCAGACCATCTCCATCCACGTCGCCCGCCGAGTTCAGGTCCCAGCCCAGGCGATCACCCTCGGCCTCTCCGGCCCAGGTGGCATCGGCGAGGGCGAGATCCGCGGGCCAGCCCGTGGAACGGCCGTGCAGCAGGTAGACCTTCCCGGCTTCATTGCCGGTATCGTCGTTGTAGGGCGCACCCAGCAGGAAATCGTCGTATCCATCGCCGTTGGTGTCGCCAGCGGCGGCTACCACACTCAGCTGGTCCCCCGTGAACTCACCTGTGAACGCGAGATCGGCGTTGCCGAGGTCGGTGGGCCAGCCTCCAGTTCGACCGAGGATGGTGTAGATCTTTCCCGCGTCCTCTCCTGCATCGTCGTTTCGGGGTGCTCCGAGCAGGATGTCCTCGTACCCGTCCCCGTCGACGTCTCCCGCTCCTGCCATCTTCCAGCCGACACCGTCGTCGTCGAACTCCCCCGGCCAGGTCGCGTCCATCGTGGTGAGTAGAGACGTCCACGACGCGTGTCCCAGGACGAGGTAGGCTTCTCCAGCGGAGTTCGCTGCGTTGCCGTGTGCGACGAGGAAGTCGTCGAAGCCGTCTGCATCGACATCGCCTGCACCTGCAACACCCGAGGGTGAATCGCCCGGGTACGTCCAGCCGGGGATCGTGACGTCAGCATCGTCGAGGTACTCAGGCCAGCCCGAGATCCGTCCGAAGAGGAGGTACGAGCGGCGCATCGTCCGGACCAGCAGGTCGTCGAGCCCATCGCCGTTCACGTCGCCGGCCATGGCCACGTCGTACCCCCCGGATCTGTCGGGATGCTCTGCCCAGAAGTAGGCGTTGTTGCCCAGGTAGTTGTTGACGCCGTACTGCTGACCGAGGACGAGGTAGGCCCTCCCGCGGTGGGTGTAGTCGCCCACATTGGCTGCACCCACGATCAGGTCGTCGTGCCCATCCCCGTTCACGTTGCCGCCGCTGGCGAGCGCGTTGCCGGCGTGAGCGCCGTCCTCGATGTCGATGAACCACAGGTCGGCGTGGGCCAGCGAGGTGCCGAAGATGCCATCGCAGTTCGAGTCGATCCCGTCGATCTCCCAGCCCTCATGGCCGGGGTGGATGGTCGGATCGCTGTCGTCGCAGTCATCTCCACCGGTCTCGGTAGCGGCGTAGCCGTCGCCGTCTGCGTCCGGTCCGTCCAGGCCGTCGCAGTCCTGGTCGATGCCGTCCGTCTGGTCATCGACACCGCCAGGAAAGGCGGTCGAATCCGCGTCGTCGCAGTCTCCATCGCAGGTGTTGATCCCGTCACCATCGTCGTCCCGGTCGTTCATATCCGGGTTTGCGTCGTCGCAGTCGCCATCACACTGCGATGCACCGTCGAGGTCATCGTCCTGCTGTTCGTCGGTCATGGGATCGCAGTCGTTGTCGAGTCCGTCGCAGATCTCTGCTCTGCCGGGATTCACGAGAGTATTGGAATCGTCGCAGTCCCCAGTGCATGGAGAGTAGCCATCCAGGTCCGCGTCGATTGGCGACACCGATCCATCCGTGTCGTCACAGTCACCCATGCACTCGTTGAATCCATCGCCGTCGTCGTCCACCTCGGAGTCGTGGAGCCAGCCGTCGCAGTCGTCATCGATGTAGTTGCATTCCACCTCCACGGCTGTGGGACCGATGGAGGGATCCGTGTCATCGCAATCGCCCTGGCACTCGTCGAACCCGTCTCCGTCGTGATCCTGTTCATCTGGATGGAAGAAACCGCTGCAGTCGTTGTCCGCGTAGTCGCAGGCGATCTCCGTGCCACCCGGGTAGGTCCAGGAGTCCGCATCGTCACAGTCTCCCTCGCATTCGGTGAATCCATCGCCGTCGTCGTCCGCCTCGTGCTCGTGGAGCAGACCATCGCAGTCGTTGTCGTGACCGTCACACGACAGCTCGGGGGCTCCCGGTCTGACCGTGTCCTCGCCGTCGTCGCAGTCCCCACTGCACTCGTCGAACCCGTCCTGGTCGTCATCCATCTCGTCTGGATGGAGCAGGCTGTCGCAGTTGTTGTCCAGGTAGTCGCAGGGCAGCTCCTCGGCCGAGCCGTTGATCTCGGCTGCCAGGTCGTTGCAGTCCGTGGCGCAGGCGTAGTGGAGATCGGCGTCCAGATCGGCTTCCCCGGCGGGCAGGTTCCCGTCGCAGTCGTTGTCCTTGCCGTCGCAGATCTCGGGCAGACCGGGCGCGACGGCAACGTCCAGGTCGTTGCAGTCGTCGTCGAGGGTGCCGAACAGCCCGTCCTCGCCGCACGGAGTGAACCCGTCCTGATCAGCATCGAGGTATTCGTCTGCGAGGCCGTTGCAGTCGTCGTCCCGGGCATTGCACAGCTCTGCATGGCCTGGGTGGACGAGGGGGTCGTGGTCATTGCAGTCCCCACCGTCCACCGTGTAGCCGTCGCCGTCCTCGTCGGACGGAGCCTCGTCCGACCGGCCACATCCGGCCGCGACGGTCAGGCACCACAGCGAGAGCAACAGTGCTGGCCAGCAGTCGGAGATCGAATCACCTCCCCGGTGGACGATAGCATGCCGGTCGCGAAAGCCAGTTGCTCCGAGGGGCCGACCTCGAGTCACCCCTTCCCGTTTGACCACGAGCCCCAGGCATGGGTAGGTAGATGGTGGTGGGAGGCCGCATCCGACAGGTTGGCACGCTGCCCCTATGATCACGGAGGTTCGACATGCGTCTCGGTGGACTCAGCTCCTCGGTCCTGATCCTGGTCCTGCTCGCCGGTGCCGTCACCGTCGCCCAGGCGCTCACGCCCAGCAAGTATCGCCAGATCCACAACGACGAGGGGAACTGCGTCTTCTCCACCGGAGACCTGCCCCTGGCGGACGAGGACTCCTACGCCCTGCGCACCGCGTTCGGGTCCGGGGAACACCCGGTGCAGGCGCGATGCTACTTTCCGGCGTCGATGAACGAGATGGCGCAGCGCGGACCGGTCTACAACGAGCTCCGGGACGACCGGAACCTGCGCGTGTACGTGCAGATCGAGAGCCCCAGCCGCGCACCGGACCTCACCCGGTCGGTGACGGTGAACTTCAGCTACAAGGACTTCATGACCGAGTGGGATCGCATGCGCTACTTCCTCGATCCCGGCCACCCCGACTGCTCGGTCAAGGCCCTGCAGGGCTTCTCCGGGACCTGCCTGGACCTCGACCAGGTCGCCCGCAGGATGGCCGAGCAGGAGAAGGCCTCCCTGCCCTACACCGTCACCATGTGCATCACGCCGCAGTACAGCCACGCCAGCACCACGGAGCGCCGCTACGACGAGCAGCGGGAGGCCTGGGTCGAGAGTCCGGTGCTCGAGGTCCACGCTGCCGCGAGCGGGTGCCTGGACTACACCGCGCAGTGAGCGTCTGACCCGCGCTACCGTCGACGCCGGATCCCGAGCAGCACCAGCAACACCCCCAGCGCCCCCAGGCCTCGACCCAGGCCACGCACGCCGGCCACATCGCACGCGCTCGCCGGCTCCTCGTACTGGGGGCTGAACTGGTACGGGCTCTGGGCCACGCAGCCGGTGTACTCCACGTCGTCGTCGTCGTCCGGCACCACGTCGTCGTCGCCCTGGGGCTCGGTCTGCTCGACCAGGTCCACGGTCCAGGTGTAGGGCGTGGAGGTGCTGGACTGGCCGGTCCAGGTGATGCCGATCACGACCTCGTCGTACAGGGTGCCCTGGTCGATGGTCTCGAAGACGGCGGTGCCGTCGTCGCCCACCTCGATGTGCTCGATCTCGCGGTCGTAGTCGTCCTCGATGCGGTGACGGGTGGCGCCGATGGTCCAGGTGGAGTCCCCCCCCCCGTCGAACTCGAAGCGCAGCTTGGTGTCCGGCTCGTCCGCGTCCGAGGTGTCGATTTCGATGTAGTTGGTGCCGTAGCGCTCCGGCGGCTGGTCCGCGGAGCCGTCCGAGTCGTCCGGGAACGAGCTGACCGTGGCCACGCGGATCGGCTCGCTGAACATGGCGCCGTCCTCGAACGGGCTCATCACGCCGGCGCGGGCCGTGAACGAGGCGAACGCGCCGTCGTACGTGTTCTCGTGGCTCTCCTCGAGCACCGCGCCCAGGGCCGACGGGATGCTCTCGGACACCGGTGACTCCCACACCTCGCGCAGGGCCGCGGCACCGTCGAGCTCGAACTCCTCGATGTACATCGGCCAGATGAACATGCCGTACATGCGGTACGTGCCCGCCTCCTCCATGGTCACGTGGGGCTCGGACGTGTACTCGGAGAGGAACCACACGTACCCGTTGACGTCCGGGTAGGCCAGGTCCTCGGACCACACCGCGGTGGCCTCCCACCACCAGTCGTCCAGCCACACGCCGTAGCCGAACTGCACCGCGTGGAACAGCTCGTGGGGCGCCACGTCCGCGGTGAACTCCCACGAGCCGAGGTCCTGGCTGAGCACGAAGTACGCGCCGGGGTGGTCGGTGCAGACCGTGGTGTAGCCGCCCGACCACGAGATGGTGGGCAGGCCGTTGCCGCTGTTGCCGATGAAGATCGGCAGCTTCCAGCCGCCCTCGATCACGCCGTAGGGCTCCTGGAAGCCGAAGTCGTGCACGAAACTCGCCCGCGCGGTCTCCACCACCTCGAGCAGGTCGTCGACGCCGGTGCCGTCGTAGTTGTTGCCCCACTTGACCACGAAGTGGTCGCTCTCCTGCTCGTTGGGTGCGCTGCCGTTGCACCCGGCGCCGGGACCGCGGTCGTCGTCCTCGGCGACCTCGACCCCTTCCGGGGCGAGCACCCGCCGGACGAGGTGCTGCAGGTCGGGAGCCATGGCGTCGAAGCGGCGGAGCACGGGTAGAACCGCGGGCGTGCCACAGGTGTGGCCGTCCAGGGGCTCGGACAGCTCGGCGGCGTAGCGCAGGTCCGCGGGGAGCAGGTCGGGGCGGACCAGGGCGGCAAGCCGGTACACGGCCGCGCGGTCGTCGTCGATCATGCCCGCGGACAGGTCCGCGTCCAGGGCCCGCTCGAACGGGCTGGCGCCCGCGGGTCCGGCGAACGACAGCACCAGCAGCAACGTGCTCCAGGTCATGCAGCGCAGCATGGACAGGCCTCCTGGTCCTCCATTCGACGTGGGCCCTACCCTCCACCCCGACAAGAGTCTACATTCAGGGTCCGGGCCGGTCATGGCTCGTTGCGAGCCGAGGCGCTTTTTTGATGGCGAATCGACAAGACGATCGACGTGCCGCGGACATCCCCACCGGTCGCGTGCGGCGGTTCTTCAAGATGAGCCGGCTGAGCGGTACCGTGTCGTCGAGCTACCTCGGCAACCGCATCCGCGGTGCGTTCCTGAGCGACGAGGCCCGGGAGCGGGAGCTGCTCAAGACCCACCTGCGCAACGCAGCGCGCATGGCCGAGACCATGGGCAGCCTCAAGGGCGCGGTGATGAAGGTCGGGCAGATGATCTCCCTGGGGGACGACGAGCTGCTGCCCCCCGAGGCCACCGACATCCTCAAGGTGCTGCAGGCGCACGCGCCGTACCTGCCGTACGCGCGCATCCGCGAGCGGGTCGAGGCCGAGCTCGAGGGGGACATCGAGGAGCTGTTCGCCGAGTTCGAGCGCGAGCCGATGGCGGCCGCCTCCCTGGGCCAGGTGCACCGCGCGCGCCTGCCCGACGGCATGGAGGTGGCGGTCAAGGTCCAGTACCCGGACATCGACAAGACCATCCACAGCGACCTGGCCAACCTCAAGTCCATGCTGTCGGCGTCCGGCGTGTTCGGCCGGCACTTCGACCTCGATCCGTACTTCCTCGAGCTCGAGGAGATGCTCACCGAGGAGCTGGACTACGTGTCCGAGGCGGTCAACCTGGAGCAGATGCGGGAGCTGTTCGGCGACCGGGAGGGGCTGACCATCCCGCGCTACTTCCCGGCCTGTTCCACGGAGCGCGTGCTGACCATGGAGCTGGCCCGGGGCCAGCACCTGGACGCGTTCCTGGAGGCGGATCCGCCCCGCGCCGCGTGCCAGCGGGCGGGCCGCACCCTGATCGAGCTGGTGTGGGAGGGCTTCCTGGAGCACCGCGTGCTGCACGCCGATCCCCAGGCCGGCAACTACCTGTTGCAGCCCGACGGGCACGTGGTGCTGCTGGACTACGGCTGCGTGAAGCGCTTCGAGGAGCCGCTGGTGGCCGGGTTCCGCCGCGCGCTGCGCGCCCACCACGCCCACGACCGCGAGGCGACCATCGCGGCGTACGACGAGCTGGGCTACCTGATGCCGGGCGCGGGGGAGCGCACGCGCACGGCGCTGTACGAGATCGCCGAGATCTATGCGCGGCCGATCTCCCGTGACCGGGTCTACACCTTCGGATCGGAGCCGCTGGCGGAGATGGGCAAGGACTGGGCGTTGAAGCACCCGGCGTGCTTCAACCTGCGGCCCCCGCGGGAGGCCATCTACCTGCACCGGACGCTGGTGGGCATCTACTTCGTGCTGTGCCAGCTACAGGCGACGGACAACTGGTTCAGGAGACTGAGGGGATTGATGGACCGGTTGGAGGAGTAGCGGCCGGGATGTCGGGTCCGTCGCGGCGCTCCTCGACCCCCGATCACCCGAGCTTGCGGTACACGCCGACCACGACGCCGAGGATGTTCACCTCGCGGAAGTCCTCGGCGTCCACGTAGATCGGACCCATGGTCTGGTTGGCGGGCTGCAGCCGGACGCGGAAGCCGCCGTCCGCCCGCGGCTCGCGGAAGAAGCGCTTGACCGTGGCCTCTTCGTCCACCATCACCACCGCGATGTCGCCGTCGTTCACCTGCAGCTGCTTGCGCACGAAGATGTAGTCGCCGTCGAAGATGCCGTCGTCGATCATCGAGTCGCCGGTCACCCGCAGCGCGAACACCCGCTGGGCGCCGGGCAGCAGCACGCTGTCCACGTGCAAGGTCTCCTCCCGGTTCTCCTCGGCCAGCAGGGGCATGCCCGCGGCCACGCGGCCGAACACGCCCACCTCGACCATGTCGTCCACGTCGCGGTCCGGGCTGTCCGGTCCCGCGGCCAGGGCCTTGTCCGTGAGCACCAGGGAGCGGGCGCGGCTGCCCTCCCCCACCCGCGACAGGTAGCCCTTGCGCAGCAGGGCCTTGACGTGGTCGCTCACGCCGTTGGTGGAGCGGATGCCCATGGCCTGGCCGATCTCGCGGTAGGTCGGGGGCACGCCCTGGCGGTCGAGCCAATCGCGGAAGAAGTCGAGGATCGCGCGCTGGCGGGCCGACAGATCGTCACCCCACTGACCGCCATCGTGCACCGTGAACCTGGGCATGCAGACCTCCAGTCGAGGCCAGCTTACTGAACATCCGTTTATACTGCAACTATGTTCAGGTCGCGCGCGCGTCCCAGGCCCGGCGGAGGACCACGCCGGCCAGCGGCGCCAGCGGCACCAGCAGCACCCACCAGGGGAACCCGCGGCCCTCCCCGACCGGTTCCTCCGCGGGCGGCGGGGGTGGTGCGCGGCCGATGGTGACGGCGAGGTCCCGGTTGACCGGGTCGCGGGACCATGCCCCCTCCTTCTCGTAGACCTCCTTGCCACCCCCGGCCTCGGCGCCGAGGCCGGTCAGGCTGGAGGCGAGCACCTTCAGGCCGGTGTCGGCGAACACCCAGCCCGAGTAGTACGCCGCCTCGTCGATGGCGTTGTCGTTGGTGACGAGCACCTCCGCGGGCTGCTCGGTCCAGCTCATCGGCAGGGTGGCGCGCACGTGGTACACGAAGAACCTGCCGTTGCCCACGCCGTTGGGCACGTCGTTCGCGGGCGTCCACTGGGGGTCGGCGATCGCGCCGTCGACCATCACGAACAGCTGTTCGCCGAGCTCGCCGAAGATGCGCTCGGCGAATACGCGGTCCTGGTCCTCGCCCACGTCGGCGGCAGCCGCGAAATCGCGGGCGAAGCGGCGCATCACGGTCGGGGCCGGGATCTCGATGGAGTACTCCACGACCAGGGAGGCCTCCTGGGCCCGCAGCACGATGCGATGGGAATAGTACTCGGCGCCGAAGGGATGAGCCTGGGAGCACCGAGGTAGTGCCACCGCGGCTGACACGGCGGCGGCCAGGAGCAGGGCAGCGAGTGGTCCGGCGGTGGACCGCGTGGTAACATCGCGCGTCACGCCGATGCTGTCTAGCACGGGAGAGAAGCGCCTGTAAAGTCTTGAAATCACGGTAGGAATCGTTAGCGAACCGACATGGTCTTCCCGACCAACAACCCCCTGGGCGGGGGACGAGGATTCGGCAAGCGGCTGACCCGCACCGGGTGGGTGCTGGTGATCGTGTACGGCGTGGCCTACGGCGTGGCCCTGTTCGTCGAGGCGTGGCTCGACCAGCCAGCCTACGACCTGCTGAGTCTCAGGGCGCTGGGCGATCCGGCGCACAACGTGCTGCACGAGCCGTGGCGACTGCTGACGCACCACCTGCTGCACCCGCAGGTCAACCCGATGCTGACCGCGGTCGGCCTGGCCGTGGTGATGATGATCGCGGCCCTCGTGGACGCGATGAGCAGCCGCATGGGGCGCAACCGGCAGGGCCTGTTCTTCGTGCTGGCCATGCTGGGCATCCTGCTGCTGCTGACGTTCTCCCCCACCCTGTCCAGCGCGCTGATGGGCTACCCGACCACGCTGCTGATGCTGTACTTCTTCGGCGGCCCGGTGGAGCGGTACTTCGGCACCCGGCGGTTCGTGATCGCGTGGGTGCTGTGCGCCATCGGCGGCGTGATCCTGGGCCAGGCGCTGTCGCTGGTGTACGGCCTCGACGCCCCGTTCGTGGGCCCGATGCCCAGCCTGATGGCGCTGATCGTGATGTTCGGCATGGCCCACCGCGACGCGCAGATCCTGCTGATGCTGATGCTGCCGGTGCGGGGCATCTGGGTGGCCGCGATCACGGCCATCGTGGCCGTGCTCAGCCTGCTGGCCAAGTGGAACCCGGGCGCGGCCTACTGGTGCGGCGGCATCGCCGTGGGGTTCGTGTTCTCCAGGGGCTGGCTCGACCTGCTGGACTACAAGGTGCTGCAGCTGCGCGTCCGCGAGTACCGGCTGAAGAAGAAGCTGAATCGCTTCACGGTCATCGAGGGCGGGCGCAGAGACGATGACGACGGCCCCACCTACCACTGACACCCTGCCCGACTGGCATCCGCTCTCCGATCGGCTCCGCTGGGCCAAGGTCACGGCGCTGACCACGATCCTCGCCGCCCTGGGTGTGCTCTTCGCCTGGCAGGCCGACCGCGCCCACGTGGACGTGTCCGAGATGGACGCCGATCCCACCGCTCACCTGGGCGAGCGGGTGATGCTGGGCAACTTCAAGGTCACGGCCATCGAGGGGGAGTGCGCGGACCTGTGGTCGCCGTGGGCCCAGGTGACGGCCTGCCCGATCCCCGCGGACCTGGAGCTCGGCCACCCGGTGTCGATGAGCGCCGTGTACCGCGGCGAGGGCCGCGTCGAGGCCACGACGTGGCGTATCCACCGGCAACTGTGGATCAAGAAGGTGGTGGGCCTGTCGGCGCTGATGCTGACCGTGGGCCTGGTGGGGTGGGACCTGCGGAGGCGCGGTCGTGCCTGACCTGCTGACCCACGCGGGCCTCGGCCTGCTGCTGCGCTGTCGCGCCCAGCGCTCGCCCCTGGTGTGGTTCGTGGTCGGCTCGGCCCTGCCGGACCTGGCCTCCCGGTTGCCCGGCCTGGGCATGGCGCTGGCCGCGTACCTGCTGGACTTCGGGCTGCCCAGCAACGCGCTCGAGGCCACCGGGCTGTGCCACATGCCGCTGCCGTACCTGCTGCTGTGCGCGCTGATCGCGCTGCTGCTGCGCGTGGACATCCGGCGCATGGCCTTCACCAACCTGGCGCTCGCCGGCCTGCTGCACCTGGCGCTCGATGCCAGCCAGACCCACCTGGTGGGTGGCTACCGGCTGCTGTACCCGTTCAGCATGGTGCGCTGGGAGCTCGGCCTGATCGAGAGCGAGGACAGCCTGTCGTGGCTGCCCTGGATGGCGCTGGCCGTGGTCACGGCGCTGGCGGTGCGGTGGTGGTGGGCGCGACGGGTTGCGCGGTCAGGGTGACCGCAGCTGCAGGCGGGTCCACTTCAGCAGCCACTGCAGGGTCCGTCCGGAGATCACCCGCAGCTCCTTGCGGAACTTGACCTCGCCCTCCGGGTTCACGGCCTGGAACGAATGCGCGCCCGGCTCGATGCCGTCGATGGTGCGTCGCGCGCCCGGCTGCAGCACGAACTGCTTCTTGCCGTCCATCCGGATCTCGAGGGTGAACGAGGTGTCGTTGACCACCGTGATCCCGCCCGGTTCGGCCTGCGCGCCCAGGCTCGGCAGCAGCAACAGCGTGAATGCGGCCAGGAGCACGGCTCGCCGGATGGATCGTCTGGTCATCGTCAACCTCCGCTCGAGTCCCGCGAGGGACTTCCCGTCACCCACGACCTTCGACGGACGGGGTACGTATCTATTCGAAAATAGCACCGAATCCGGGCGGGCGCCCTCCCCTCTTTCAGGCCCTCCGCGGCGGCCACGTGGGCCATGCCCCGAGCAGGCGTTCCTCTGCGAGCTCCTCGCCTCGCTGCGTCGCCTCCACGATCCCGACCACCTCGTCGGCCATCGCGTCGAGGGGAACCCGCTCGAAGCACTTGGGCTCCAGCTCGCACGACGCCCGCATGCAGGGCCGGCAGTCCACGTCGGCCAGGATCCATGCGCCGCGGCCGTACAGCTCGATCTCGGCGTGCGGAGTGGAGCCGAACCAGGCCACCACCGGGATGGCCAGGCCAATCGCCATGTGCATGCCCAGGGAGTCGCCGGTGGCCACGACGTCGCACGCGGCCACCGCCTGCAGGCCACGCCTCAGGCCGTCTTCGGTGGGCGTCGGCAAGGGGCGTCCCGTGGCGCACAGGGATGCGATGCGCTGGTTGCGCGCCGTGTCCTCGGGGCCCCCGAGCAGCAGCAATGCGGCGTCGGGACAGCGTCGCGCCACGCGCTCGATCAGCTCCGCGGCGTGCGCCGCGGTCAGGTGCTTGTAGGGGAATGCCTCGGACGAGCCGGTGTTGAACCCGATCACGACCCGCCCGTCCAGACCGTGCTCCGAACGCCAGGCATCCACCCGCGTGCGCTCGGCCGGGGAAAGCGCGATGCGATACGGATCGCGGCGCCAGGTCCAGCCCATGGCCTCGCACAACAGCTGGGGCTCGCTCTTGCGGTTTGTGACGAACTTGGCCTCGTCGTCGATGCCGAGCCGGAACAGCTGGTGCGCGCGCTCGTCCAGCGGCACGATCGCGCCGTGCGCGTCCAGGCCGAACCCGCGGCGCTCGTCAGCCCGGGCCGCCATGGTCAGCGCGCCGCCGTGCAGCGACTTGTCCACGCCCGCCACCAGGTCGAACTCCAGGGTCTGCAGCAGGGCCGTCGTCCAGTCCGCCAGGGGCAGGACCCGGTCGAGGCCCTCCACGTGGTCCAGCAGGGGCACGGCCCGCGGGTGGGTGATCCAGGTCACGTGGGCGCCGGGGAAGGCCCGGTGCAACGGCCCGAGCAGCGCGGTGGTGCGCACCACGTCGCCGAGGGCGTCGAGGTTGACGATCAGCACGCGCGTGGCGGGCACGTCGTGGTGGGGGCAGTCCGCGCACTCGCGGCGGAAGCGGCAGGGGCGGAACCCGCCGAAGTGGCGGCAGTCGGTGTGCAGGATCACGAGCCCGTGACCTCCCGGTACAGCGCGAGGGTGTGGTCGACCATCCGATCCACGCTGAAGCGTTCGGCCACCAGGTTGGCGGCCTCGTCGCCCAGCGCCCGGCGCAGGTCTGGGGCCGCGGCCAGCCGGTCGATGGCCGTGGCCAGGGCCGCGTCGTCCCTCGGTGTCACCAGGATACCGGTTCGGCCGTCTTCGACCACCTCCGGGATCCCGCCTGCGGTCGTGCCGGCCACGGCCAGGCGGGCCTGGCCCGCGTCCATCAGCGCGGTGCACAGGCCCTCGAGGTGGGACGAGGCCACGTACAGGTCGGCCGCTGCCAGCAGGTCGGGCACGTCGTCGCGCTGCCCCAGCAGGACCACCCGGTCGCCCACCTCGTGGTCGCGGATGGCGGCCTCGATGCACGGCCGCAGCTCCCCCTCGCCCGCGATGGCCAGCCACACCGGCGCGCGCACTCGCGCCATGGCCCGGACCGCGGTGGCGTGGTCCTTGTGGTCCACCAGCGCGGCGGTGGTCACGGCCAGCAGCTCGCTGTCGCCCACCCCCAGGTCGCGGCGGACGTGGCCCCGGGGCCGGACCGGGGTGGGCAGGGGCGGCACGGCGCTGTGCACCACCGCGATCCGCTCCCGCGGCACGCCGCCGTGGACCAGCACCGCGGCCACGGCCTCGGAGATGGCCAGGAAGCGGCGCACCACGTCCCCGTACTTGAAGCGGTTGAGCGGCGGGTGGCCGATGCCGAAGTCCACGCGCCGGGACGCCACCAGCGGGGGGCCGCCCCGCGGGGGCGCGCCACGCAACCTCACCGCGGCTGCGGCCAGGCCGAGCGCGTGGGAGGCGTGGGCGTGCACGAGATCGTGGGGGCGTCGCGCGAGCAGGGCCGTCAGCCGGGTCACGGCGCGCGGGTCCACGGGCGTGGCCTGCGGCACCTCCTCCAGGTGGAGTCCCCGCGCACGGACCTCGTCGGCCAGGGGTGCGCCCCTGCGGGCCGCGACGGTCACCTGCACGCCGCGGTCGCGCAGCCCCTCGCACAGCAGCAGCAGCTGGCGCTGGCCGCCGCGGAAGCCCGGCTCCGTGTCGACCTGCAGGACCCTCATCCGCCCTCCGACCAGGCGGCCTCGGCCGCGGGCGGGGGATCCGGCGAGCGGTCCGCGGGATCCACGTCGGCCCAGCGGCGGTGGTGCCACAGCCACTGCTCCGGAGCCTCGGTGATCGCCTGCTCGATGGCGCAGGCAATGCGCAGGGTCAGGGCGTCGACGGACGCCCCGGGTGAGCGTGTCGGGGCCGGTCGCAGCGCGGGCTGGATGTGCACCTGGTGGCCGGTACGCCACCGCCGCGTGGTCACGACCACGACCGGACAGCCGGTGCGCAACGCCACCAGCGCGGCTGCCCGGGACAGGCGGGTCCGCCGCCCGAGGAACGGTCCCGGCAGCGCCCGCCTGCTGCGGGGTAGCCGCTGGTCCACGGTCAGCCCGACCAGGCGGCCAGCGCGCAGCTCGCGCAGCACGCGACGCAGGTCGGCCGCGTCCTCCTCGATCTCCACGGCGCCGGAGCTCCGGCGCTGCTGCCGCACCCAGCGGCGGGATCCTGCGCCGGCCATCGGCCGCGTCAGCAGCCGGGTGTCGAAGCCGAGCCGGCTGGCCACGCTGCCCAGCAGCTCCCAGTTGCCGAGGTGGGCGGTGACCACGAGCACGCCGCGACCCTCGTCCGCAGCGGTGCGGAGGTGGCGCTCGCCGTGCACCTCGACCTCGTCGAAGAAGCGGCGGTCGTCCAGGCCGAGCAGCCGCGGCAGCTCCAGCACGTTGAGCACCAGGTGTCGGCAGCAGCGGCGCACCAGCCCGCGGCGTCTGACCGGCCCGGGGTCCAGTGAGGAGGCGGCCAGGTTGTCCAGCGCCTGCTGTCGCCGCACTCGCACGAGGAAGAACCACGCATCGCCCAGGACCCGGGCGACCGCGGCCAGCAGCGGACGAGGGAGGCGGGAGACCGTCGCGAGCAGCAGCTGGATCATGGGCCAGTCACCATCTCGGACAGCGCGTCCCGCCCGTTCTCCCAGCGCAACCCGCAGCCCACGGCGAACCAGTCCGCCGCCGGCTCGAAGCCCGGCGGGAGGCGCACGGCGTCCTTCAGCGACGTGAGCAGCACGTCCGCGCCGCTGCGGGCGGCGCGGCGTTCGGCCGCGGCCAGCTCGGCGAGGGTGAAGCGATGGTGATCGCGGCGCGTGATCCGGTCCACCACCTGCACGCCCAGGTCATGGCTGCTGGTCAGGGCCAGGGATTCGGGGCGGCCCAGCGCGCACACCACGGCCGCCCGGCAGGTGCGGGCGAACCCGTACATATCGACGCGTTGGCCCTGCAGCGACCACACCTGGTCGACCCCCTTGTGGGCCACCGCCACCGGCCCGGAGAAATGAATCTGATTCTTGAGTAGTTCTATTTCATCCGTTGGAATTTCTTGTTGAAAATCCGACAAGAAGACCACCGCATGTGCTCGCTGCGCGGCCCGGATCCCCTCCCGCATCGGGCCCCGCGCGATGCGTGCGCCGCGTGTCGAACCGGTCACGGGCATCACCAGCAGGTCCACGTCCCGGCGCAGGCGGTGGTGGGAGAACCCGTCGTCCAGCAACAGCCGGCGCGCGTCCCCCATGGCCAGCACCTCGCGCACGGACAGTTCCCGCGATCGGCCCACGCCCACCGTGACTCCTGGCCGCAGGGCCGCGGCGAGCGCGGCCTCGTCGCCGATCTCCGCGCTCCACTGCCGGGCCGTGGCCTCCCGGTCGCGGCTGCGCAGCACCCGCTGCCACGGCGCGTCCCCGTCGTCGTCGGCCCGTACGGCCACGTGTCCCGCGCCCAGGCTGCCACCGTACCCGCGCAGCAGGATCCCGTCCCCTTCGAGGGCCAGGTCCAGGGTCAGCGGGGTCTTGCCCGCGCCGCCGAAGTGCAGCGCACCCACCGACACCGTGAACCGGGGCAGCGCCGCGCGGGGCCGCGCCAGCGACCACCTCCGGTGCAGGGCCGCGCCTGCGCGGTAGGGCAGGTCGAGCACGGTCACAGCAGCCCTCCCCCGCGCATCCAGGTGATCGTGGCCTGGCGGCCGTCCAGTTCCCGCACCAGCGCGTGCGCGTCGAAGGGCTCGTGGCCGTCGTGGGGGACGGCCCCCTCGAACCGGCGCAGCACCCGCGCGCCGGCGAGGCGCGCGGCCTCGTCCGCCTGGTGGGACAGGTGGGGGCCGACCAGCAACCGGCTGCCCGCGACCAGGGGCTCCATCAGGTCGTGCCCGCTGGGGCCGGCCAGGGTACCGCCGACCAGGGTCCAGCTCGCCGCCTGGTAGGCGTCGGCCAGCTCGCCGAGGGTGTCCAGGATCAACACCTCCTCGCGATCGATGTGCTTCGGGGCCTCGCTGCGGCGCACCGGGTGCAGCCCCCGGGACAGCACGGCCTCCTCGACGTCGGCCAGCCGGTCGAGGTGGCGCGGCGCCAGCAGCAGCGGCCAGGCCCCGCTGTCCAGCAGGGCCTCCTCCTCGCCCGCGTGGGTGCAGCCGCCGATCACCCAGGAATGCTCCGGGGCGAGCTGGCGCAGGAGCTGTACGATCGGCGCGTCCGGATCGGGGTGAGACGGGATCTTGATCCGGCCGCAGTGGCGCACCCGCTCCTCAGGTACACCCAGCTCGAGCAATCGCGTGGCCGTGGCCTCGTCCCCGGTGGCGAAGCGCTGCACCATGGAGCTGATCAGCCGGAACCAGGTGCGGCCTGCCGGGTTGAGGCAGCGGTGGTAGGTGCGCTCGGACATGCGCGCGCCCACCACGCCGACGCCCACGCCCTCGTCGCGGGCCGCGGCCAGCAGGCCGGGCCACAGCTCCGACTCCACCAGCCACAGGGCTCGCGGCTGCAGCCGGCGCAGCAGGGCCCGGCTGGACAGGCGGTCCAACGGCCCGGGCCCGCGGCCGTGGCCGAAGCCGGCGCGCTCGGCGCGGGCCAGCCCCTCGGGGGTACCGCTCGTGAGGTAGACCGTGGGCCCCTCGTCCGCGGGCAGGGCCTCGAGCAGGCTGCCCGCCGCGCCCACCTCGCCGATGGACGCGCCGTGCACCCACAGGTCGGACGGGGCCACGGGCCAGCGGGGCGAGGCCGACCCCAGGCGGAAGCCCAGCACCTGCAGGGGGCGCAGCACCGGGCTCATCGGCCGGCGAGCTCCTCGGCGCGGCGGGTGACCTGGTCCAGCTCCTGCTGCAGCCGTTCGATCCCGGCACGCTTCGCGTCCGGCGTGTTGTCCACGGGGATGGGCGGGCCGTAGACCATCCAGGCCCGGGTGAAGGGCCACGGGATCTGCAGCCTGTCCCACGATCCCAGCACCCGCCGTCGGTGGTAGGCCGCGGTCAGGGGCACCAGGTGCGCGCCGGCCTTGGCCGCCAGGGTGGCCGCGCCCTCCTTGGCCTGCTCCCGCGGGCCGCTCGGCCCGTCCACGGCCAGGCCGGCGATGGCGCGCTGCTCCACGATGCGACGCTTGAGCTCCAGCAGCGCGACCATGCCGCGGCGGCTGGAGCTGCCCCGCACCGTGTCGTAGCCGTAGTGCTCGACCACGGCCTTCTGCAGGGTGCCGTCCGCGGACAGGCTGACCATGATCACCACGCGCTCGCCCTCGTGCATCTTCAGCAGCGCGGCCTGCCTGCCGTGCCAGAAGCAGTAGATGCACCGCCCCCCGGCCGCGAGCACCTCGTCCACGGCCTCGCGGCCGACCACGGTACAGCGGACCGTGGCCATGAGCAGTCGGATCGCCACGGCGATCAGCCAGCCGAGCAGCCGGCGGCCCGGGGAATCGGGGGTGTCGGCGGTCATGCCCTGCCGGCCCCCAGCTGCCGGGCGAGCAGCCGGCTGTACTCGCCATCGCGCTCCAGCAGACGGTCGTGGCTGCCCTGCTCCACGATGCGCCCGTCCCGCAGCACCACGATGCGGTCGGCGGAGCGCACCGTGGACAGCCGGTGCGCCACCACCAGCGTGGTGCGGGAACGCATGAGCTGCTCCAGCGCGTCCTGCACCTCGGCCTCGGACGCGGCGTCGAGGTTGGAGGTGGCCTCGTCCAGCACCAGGATCGGCGCGTCGCGTAGCACGGCCCGGGCGATGGCGATGCGCTGCCGCTGGCCGCCGGACAGGCGCACGCCCCGTTCGCCGATCACGGTGTCGTAGCCGTCGGGCAGCTCGGCCACGAAGCCGTGCGCGTGGGCCGCACGCGCGGCCTGCTCGATGTCATCGCGAGACCGCTCCGGGTCGGCGTAGGCGATGTTGGCGGCCACGGTGTCGTCGAACAGGAAGGTCTCCTGGCTCACCAGCGCGACGTGGCGCCGCAGGGATGCCACGGTTACGCTGCGCGCGTCCCGGCCGCCCACCTCCACGGCCCCCTCCCTGGGATCGGCGAAGCGCAGCAGCAGGTTGGCCATGGTGCTCTTGCCCGCGCCGCTCTCCCCCACCACGGCCACCACCTCGCCCGCGCCGATCTCCAGGTCCACGCCCTGCAGCACGTCGCGCTCGCCATCGTAGGAGAACACCACGTGGCGGAACGCGACCGCGCAGGCGTCACAGTCCAGGGGCGAGGCGCTGGGGGTGTCCGCGATCGTGGGTTCGCTGTCCAGCACGCCGAACACGCGCTCACACGCGGCCATGGCCTGCTGGTACAGCGACACCAGCTGACTGATCCCCTTGAGCGGCTCGTTCATCAGCGACAGGGAGATGAGGAACGCCAGCAGCGAGCCGGGTGTGGAGTTGCCGTCCAGCACCTGCAGTCCGCCCAGGTACAGGACCACGGCCACGGCGCCGGCCGCGATCAGCTCCACGGACGGTCCGCCGCCGATCTCGAACAGCACCTTGCGCAGCTGCAGGCCGTACTGCCGCCGGTTGAGCGCCTCGAACCGCGCCTGCTCGTGGGTCTCGCCGCCGAAGGCCTGCACCTCGCGCATGCCCGACAGGTTCTCCTGCACCGCGCCGGACAGGTCGCCCAGGGCGTCCAGGTAGGCGCGGGTGTAGCGTCGCACGCCGCGGCCGAACCACTGGATCGGCAGGTAGATCAGCGGCAGCAGCAGCAGCGCCACGATCGTCAGCTTCCACTCCTGGTAGAACGCCGCGCCGATCAGCGCGATCAGCGTCAGCGGCCGCTGCACGGCGGTCACGGCCGCGGCCACGGCCCAGTGGGCGCCGCTGGTGTCCTGGGTAACCCGTGTCATCAGGTCACCCACCTTGCGGTGGTGCAGCCAGTCCAGGGACAGCGCCTGCAGGTGGGCGAACAGGTCGCCGCGCATGCGCCGCATCACGGTCAGGCCGACTCGCTTGGTGATCGCGCCGCGCACGAAGTTGCACCCGCCGTGCACGCCGAACACCGCGATCAGGGCCAGGGGCAGCAGCTTCAGCGCCGCGTGATCGCCCGCGATGAGCACATCGTCGAGCACGAACTCCACCAGGAACACGGCCGCCCCGCGGGCCGCGGCCACCCCCACCATCAGCGTCAGCGCCAGCGCCAGCAGCGGCAGGTGGGGCCGCAGGTACGCTGCCAGGCGCTGCCGGATCTCGGCGGAGGTGGGCTCGTGCATGGCGTCAAGTTAACCGATCGCGCGCGTCGCGGGGGTGGTGAAACTAGGGGCTCAGTCGATCCTCCCACCAGCGGGCCTTGACCGGCTGGTTGCGCTCCACCGCCGCGGCGAACTTGCGTGCGAGCTTGCGGCCGAGCAGGGGCACGCGGATCTCGATCTCGCCCTCGTCGACCATGGCGCAGGCCCCCTCCCCGTCCGGGATCAGGCGCATCACACCCCGGGTCCGCACGCGGTCGCCGTGACCGTGATCCTCCCGGTGCCACCGGCATTCGAGGCGGCGAAGGTCGAAGCGCATGTGGATGGTGCCCCGATTGACCCCGCTACCCTTGCGCTCCGGCCGCTCGGAGTACAGCTCGATCAGCACCGTGTGCTCGTCGAGGTCGGTGCGCGTGCAGCGGGCCACGGTGGAGCCCAGGTGTCGCTCCACCGCCTCCTGCTCGGTCGGGTCGAGCATGCGGCGCAACAGCTCGTCCGCAGGCGCGGCGATGCGGGAGCTGGCGCGGAAGCTGGCGGTCATCGGCGGCGGCGGAACAGGACCAGACCGGCCAGGCCGGCGAGCACGCCGATCCCGCCCGCGGCGGCGGTCGGGGACGCCAGGTGGCATTCGCAGCCTACGCCGAACTCGTCGTCGCCGATCACGTCGTCGTCGTCCCCGGACTCGCTGCAGTCCTCGTCCTCGAAGTCCACGTCTCCGTCGCAGTCGTTGTCGATGTCGTCGTCGCAGACCTCGGGGTTGCCCGGGTAGGCCGCGATCTCGGCGTCGTCGCAGTCGTCGTCGCAGGTGGAATAGCCGTCCCCGTCCTCGTCGCCCGGGGTCAGGGAGCCGTTGGTGTCGTCACAGTCGTCGTCGCACAGGTGGTACCCGTCGCCGTCCACGTCGGCCTCGTCACCGGGGACGTGGCCGTTGCAGTCGTTGTCCAGGCCGTCGCACAACTCCTCGGCCTCGGGGTAGATCGTGTCGACCTTGTCGTTGCAGTCCCCCTGGCAGGGGTTGTAGCCGTCGCCGTCCTGGTCGAGACCGGTGTCCTCGTCGACGACACCGTCGCAGTCGTCGTCGATGCCGTTGCACTGCTCGGGCGCGTCCGGGTGGCGGTACGGATTCTCCTCGTCGCAGTCCCCCGCGCACTCCGGCCAGCCGTCGCCGTCGTTGTCCAGCTCGGCCGGGGCGATCTTGCCGTCGCAGTTGTTGTCCAGGCCGTCGCAGATCTCGGCCGCGCCAGGGTAGACCGTGGGTTCGTTGTCGTCGCAGTCGCCTGCGCAGGTGGTGGAGCCGTCCTGGTCCACGTCGAACGGCTCGTCGACGAAGCCGTCGCAGTTCTCGTCCACGCCGTCGCAGGTCTCGGTGGC
>CAZXHG010000034.1:0-50330 GCA_964639985.1 uncultured Rickettsiales bacterium | reverse complement strand
GGGCCAGGTCCGCCGGAACCCCGGTTCATGTCGCTGCAACTGTCAAACTGGGGCTCCAGGGCAACCCGGTCGTCGAGCCCTCTCACGTCCAGCACGCCGAGCCAGGGTGGTCGGCACAAGCCGAGTACGTCCGGGAAGAAACCCGGCCCCAGCCCGCCAACCGCAGCTGGGCGCTGCTGGTTGACGCGGAGCAGGCGTACGAGAACCTCGTCGGGAGATATCTGCATCGTCCCCTCTCCTGGCCGGGCTATCCGACAGCTCACCCGCGCCGCTCCCCTCCATCCCGGAGCGCCGGATACCCAGGCATTCATCAGGTATCGAGTAATTTAACCCGTCTATCGAACAGCCGAGCCGCGTCGGTAGCCCGCTTCCTCACGAACCGGATCATCCTGCGGACCTCCTGGAGGGCCTCCTGGGCCAGCGTCTCGGACGAAGCAGGCACCTGCCACGACGACGGCAGCGCCTTCAACGCGGCCTCGAGCTGGACCGCGTTGCGGCCGGGAGCCATGGCGGGCAGCTCGTCGTACTGGACGAGACGCGCCATCTCGCCCTGGACATGGAGCTGTCCCCACCTGGCGAGTTCGCTCTCCATGGCCAGGGAGACGAACACCACCGGCTGACCTGCATAGGTTGCCCAACCAACCCTGAACGTGGCCAGCCAGGCTCCGATCGGAACGGCCTGACAATGGGTCAGATGGATCCTCTCCCTCCTCAAGGGCTCGACAACCGCCTCGTCCAGGCATTCCCGCGCCAGCTCCAATCGCGCCACCAGCTCCTCCCTGGTCAACTCCAGGCCGCCCGTACTGGCCCTGGTGCCGCCGGTGTGGTCTCCATCCGTTCGCGGCTCCCCCTCCATGTCGTCGAGACTGTAGTCACCCGAGGAGAGGAGGCGATCCCCCACCATCGTCGGCTTCGCCTGGATGCCGACCTCGCTTTCCAGGTCGTCGTTGGCAGCGAGCATGAACAGCAGCTGGACCAGGTAGCGCCACAGCCCGAGCTCGACCCTCTCCCTGAGGAGTCGGGCGGCCTCGTCCTCGTCCTCGACCCCTCGCCGCACCCGTCGCTCCATGGCGAGCAGACCGGTGAACCACTCCCCGGCACCTTCGACCCGCTCCACGAAACCGCCCACCACGGCAGCGATATCGCCGATCCGGAACGAGCACGGGACCGTACCGTCCTCTTCCAGCGACGCCAGCACCTCGTGGTCCAGTTCGACCTGTCCCTCCCCTTCGTCGTCGTCCACGTAGGCGAGCAGAAACGCGGTGGCCACCGCGTTCAGCTCTCCGGCCATCGGTCCGCACTGCAACAGGGCATCGAACACCCCCTGCCGCACCCGCACCGGCGAGCCGTAGTTGTTCAAGCACGCCCGACGGATCTCACCGACTCGGAGGGGGACCACGACCCGCGTCTCGACCGAACGAAGCCGATCGAATTGCTCGACATCGACCGCGGGTACGAACCTGGGCGTTGGCTTGGGTCCCATGGGTCACATCCTGTAGTAGAGGGGGTACGGGTTCATCCGGCGATCGGGATGCTCGTGGCGCAACAGCGGCTCCAGTTCCCGGTCCATCAGGTCGAGGAAGGCCTTCAGGACCTCGCGCGCCTCCCCGGCGATCTCGGCCACCTCGTCGAGGGCCTGCGACTCGGTCTGGCCGGCTCCACGCCCGAGGTACACCAGCAGTTCGGCCTGCTCCCGTGAGCTGGGCCGACGGTGTTGCAGCACCACGGCGACCAGGGTCCGTGCAGCCCCCAACCCGGCAGCCACGCGCGCCACGTCGACCTCGCGGGGCAGCCGGTCGTTGCGGGCACCAAGGGAGGCAGCCACGTGCAGGAAGGTCTCGGCCACCGTGCGCACGCGCTCCGGACGGCGCCGCGCGAGATCGCAGGTGG
This sequence comes from uncultured Rickettsiales bacterium, assembly GCA_964639985.1. Lineage (GTDB taxonomy): Bacteria > Myxococcota_A > UBA796 > UBA9615 > CAYRNR01 > CAZXHG01. The sequence continues at coordinate 48,440 of CAZXHG010000034.1, read as the reverse complement.
CCACGAATCGGTGGACCTCGCGGGGCCTCTTGCGGTCCATGGTGTGGCTGACCGCCATCAGGAGGCAGCCGATGAGGCCCGCGATCCAGCTGATCCGACGCGGCACGGGCCACACCGAGCCGGCGCTCCGAACGGGCTCGGGGAAGGGGTTCTGGTCTGCCGCCCCCCGGAGCAGCCGCCGGCAGATCTCACCGGCGAGTTGCGGCGGTGAGCACGAGGCCCCTCGCCCCGCCGAAGCCCCGTGCCTGCGGCGACCCATCGCGGCGCTCTTCCGGTCGCTCCGGGTCCGGCCGACCGAAGGCACCTGACGACGTGGGTTGCGGACCAGCCCCTTGATCCGCCGCTCCAGCTGTCGGCCGGTCTCGATGGTGTGCACACCGTTGGCCAGCCGGTTGAAATCCGACGGCTCGGCCAGCCGCTTCCAGGCCAGCGCCAGAGCCTCGCCCTGGGGATGGCCGTCCAGGAGATAGGCATTGTGGAACCACTGCACGGTCTTCAGCACCGAGAGCAGGGCGCTGACGATCTGGTCGGCCTTGCCCCCGCCGTGGGGATTCGTCCCCCGGAGGAAGGGCAGCAGGTCGTGGAATTCGTCGCCGATCACGCGAGCGGCGAGGGCCTGGAACGCCGTGAGCAGATCCAGCATCTCCCAGCCCAGCCCCGGCCGCGACGCCTCGAGGAGCGGCAGCGCGATCTCCAGGTACTCGCGGGTCCCGTCCCGCTTCGTGGCCGGAGCGTCTTTCAGGCAGTCGAGGAAGAGGGGACCGGAGCCGGCTTCCCAGATCCGAGGGTCTAGCCCCGTACCTTCCAGTCGCCAGTTCCTCTCCGGTCCGGTCCGGTGGGTGGTGGGCGGTCGCCCACGCCGTGGCGCCGGGGGCATCGCGGTCGCAACCAGGAGCCCGCTGGCTCTCGCTGTGACCCGGCCCGCACAGATCTCGAAGCGCTTCAACTCCTTGTCGTAGGGGGGCTTCCCGGCCATCCCGCGTTCCTCCCGCGCGTCTAGCGACGCTTCGATGGTGAGGTTGCTCGGGTCAGGTCTCTGGGTGTCGAGCACCCCTCCTTCAGGTCGCTTGCATGCAGCCTAGCAGGCTTGCTTGCTTATTGACATAAAAATTCACCGCCAAGCCGCGCCGGGGCGCCATCGGCGGCCGACCGGCTCTGCTTGCTTGCTTTTAACCCTGCATGCTAGCTATCATGCAGAACATGACACCAGACTTGGCGCAGTCGAGTTTCTCAGCGATCCAGAAGCAAGCGCGGCGTGAGCTTTTCCGGTCGCCACTGCTTGTACGCCTCCTCGTCATCGGAGCAATCGCGTACGGCCTGACCATCGCGATCGACAGCTTCATCCCGCTGCTGGTCCTTGGAAAGGACTACCCTCTTGCCTGGAAGCTGTTTCTTCTGGTTGTGTGCTTCCTTGGCCCAGAGGCTGTAGGCGCCCTCCGGGTTGCTCTCGCAACGCGCCATTCGACCGCCGCCACCCCAGCCCCTGAACCCGACCTCGAGAAGCCCCGGCAGGCTCTCCAACCCAAGTCCGCGCGGAGACTGGCCTATCTTCTCAACGGTGCCGTCGGCGCGTCCACGGGCTTGACCTTCTTGACCTACCCTCTCCTGGTGGGCAAGAAGGGCGAAGAGTTTCTATCTTCTTCTACATTCAATCATGTGGAGATCGGCGCTGTTGCTGTTTTATTTTGTTTCATTCTCGAATTACCCCTGGAGACCTTCGGTGGTGCGGTAGCCGAGAATTTCGGCACACGAGCATCGATGGTGGCGAGTTTCTCGCTCCGAGCCGCCTTTCCCCTTCTGCTCCTCGTCGCAGCTGGGCTCGCTGAGTCCGGGCCGTATGTGTTCTTTCTCTCTGCTGCCTTCGCGCTGTTCATCTTTGCGCTGGGTTTCACGTTGTACACAGGGAACTACGAGGAATGGCTCGTCAGGCAGTGTGGCGACAAGCAAGAACAGACGTGGGTCTTCGGCTGGTCGGAGGTCGTCTATCTCTCGACACTCCTGGGTGGCGCTGCGCTCGGGGTCCTCACGTGGGATGGTCTGTATCCCGTCGTGTATGTCGGTTCCGCTGCCCTCTGCGCGGCGACTGCCGTGGCGTGCCTGAGAATTCGTGACGAGTCGATGAGAGAAAACGACGGTGTCGCCGCCGATCAAGACGGCGACGACGAGCAACAGGAGACCGAAGAAGAACCTGTGGAGATCTCGAGGATACGCATTGGAGCCGTGGTCTTCGGTGCATTGTCGACGCTCTTCGTCCTCTTCTGGCTGGTCAAGGACACGGCTGAACTCGTCTTGCTCGCCATCCTGCTCATCGTTGCCCGGATCACGTACGGCCATCTCATCCCCCAGTTGAAGGCTGCTGCAGCCGACATCGCCGAACGCGAAACGGAAGTACCCAAGACCGCCCTTTCGTTCGGCGAGAGGTGGAAGAAGGCGGGAGTCATCTCCGTGTTGGGTTTCATTCTCCTGGGGAACTTCTTCTTCGACGGCCTGATAGAGGAGCAATCCGACGTCATCTACACTGCGCTTGGCCTGGTCGGACTCGTGTTGGCCGTGATCTCCCTGGTGCTCTTGAAAATCCAGCCGGGAGATTCCTCACCAGACAGGTCAGCGGAAACACCACAAACAAGGCAGGAGGCCCACGATGGCTAACTTGACACTGTACGTCAGACTCGAGGATGAAGCACAGAAAGACGAGTTGAAGGACCTGGCCGACGTTCTCGACCTCTCGATCAACGAAGTTGTAGTACGACTCGTCAAGTACTTGCTGGCGCACGATGCGGACAACCGCCAGGCGATACTCGAGAAGAAACGGCCGGAGACGACCATCGAGAAGATATCGCGGTTCCTGGTGAAATTTGCCTGGGCCGACCACGCGTTCAGCAACAAGAGCTGGGCGACCGCGATCGAGGAGTACAGGGAGTTGAAGGATTCCTCCGTCGAGGGCGATGACATGTGGCTGCTCTCGCAATACAAGGAGGCGTTCTGCTTCATCGATCTCGCTGTGGGGGCGAGAGACGAGGCACTACTTCGCGCTCATGACCACGAACGCGATCGACCAACGGATCCAGAACACTGGGCAGAGTGCTACAGGAGAGCGGATCAAGCGCTTCGCTATGCGATCGTGTACAACAACGACTTCCTCTCTCATGTTGACAGGGACCGCCTTCCGGCATCGTGCCCTGTCGTCATCTTCAACCTGGTGTGCTGCTGGTCCCTCCGGGCGCAGTATGCGGCGGAATTCTCGCTCGGCCCGGCGCATGGACCACTCATCGAGGCATACAGTCCGCCCGCAGGTGGAGATCCCATCGGGGAACTCGAGTGGACGAAGGATCTGGGCGAGGGCTGGCGACACGAGATCGAGAAGGACGACGTCAGGAAAGCTCTGGTACCCGTGGTCGTAGGATTTCGAAGGAGAGCCGTGGAAGAGCTACGACATCTCGCGAAGGCGGTCACGCAGGAATCCGCATTCCTCCTGGATCTGATCCGGACGGATCCGGACCTCGGGTTCTTGCGGTGGGATCTGGATGCCAACCGAGACAGCGAGTTGGTGTTGAGGTCATGTGACATCTCGTACTCTGCAGCGGCCCTCACGAGCTCGCTCGCCAGCGCAGCGGACAAGAACGTACAAGACAAGGCCCAACAACTCGAGGACGAGGCCCTGCAACAGCAACTCGAGTTCGACGGGTAATCCTGGCAGGAGTTCTTCGTGGTCAGCTCCCTCGTATCACTGCTGATGGGGTACACGATCCCGCCGCGCTCGGACCATCCCCCGGAAGTGCTCCAGCACGTCACCGACATAGGTGTCGGACCCTGGGTTGTGCAGACCGGCGACGTGGCGGCAGACCTGCTCGTCCGTGGCGGTGGGCTGGCTCTTCAGATACGCCCGGACCGACCGGCCGAGGTGTGTCAGCGCGAGCGTGAGGCCGCCGTCGTCCTCGGCAGCGGTCTTGATGGCCTTGCCCACCCGGATGTCCTTCTCCACAGACACCCGCTGCCAGGCAATACGGTCCTCGGCCCACCGCTTCTTCTGTGCGTAGGCGCGGATGCTGGCCACACCGATGCGCAGGGTCTTGGAGACCTCGGCCCGGGCCACGCCCGGCGCGATCGTTCGGGCTGTCGTGTACCGCCGCAGCCGCTCGTGCCGGGAGGGAGAGTTCTTGACCGCCTGCAAGGTGCCCACCCTGGACGCCACACGGTCTCGCCGGTCTGCCTTCTCCCAGGTCTGCTCCGGGAGCTCATCCTCGGTGGCGGCCATGGCCTCGGAGAGCTTCTCCTCGACCAGTGCCCGGAATTCCTTCATCAGGATCATCTTCTCAAGGTCCCGGCGACCGAGTTTGCTGGCCTTGAAGGACGCTTGGTTGTCCGCGATCAAGGTGTCGGTCGAGTCGGTGTCGCTGGCCATGACCGCGTCGTACAGCTTGCCGGCGTTCTTCGCCTGGAGCATGGCCGTGATCAGGTCCTTGATGTCGAGACCGAACCGCTTGCGCAGCAGGGGCGTAGCCCGACGGAGGGCGTCGATGGCCCATGGAGCGGTCGCCTGGACCCGCGATCGGTACGAGGCCCGGGTACCGGAGGAGGTCTCCATCTTCGACTCGACCGGCACGTGCCTGGTCTCGTTCGCGCTGATGGCCATCAACACCTGGTCGATCAAGGTGTCGACCTGCTGCGGAGTACGAGCTTGCGGCCCGCAAGGCTGCGTGCTCGTGAGAACGAGCGGATCGACGAGCGTATCCTGCAACCCGCAGGAAAGCGGGTCCTTCAGCGGCTCCGAGCCACCCGAACCCGGCCGGGATCCCGTCGAAGTACGTACTGGCCTGCATCGAGCCGTGTTGGTGATGGCCATGTGCATCCTCCTTCCGAGTGTCTGGTGGGTACACGCCCATCAGTAATTCCCGGTCGCGATCCCCACCTCGACCCCTGCATTCCACGGCGATGGATACGGCGGCCAGGAGGCTTCGTCATTGCGATGTGGTCTGAACGTCTCGGAGGGAGGGAAACCGTGTTTCCAGCACGGCATTGTCCAGAATCTACTATCGACACAGTGCGTCGGGCGATCCAACAGGGGGATCGATCTGTCATGCCAGCCTGCTTGAATGGAGAACACCCATGAACATCCGATTCCTCGCCACGTTCACGGCATCCGTGCTCTTGCTGCCCGGCCTGTTCCAGCCGGCCCACGCCTGCACCAGTATCCTGGTCAGCAAGGGCGCTTCCGCCGACGGCTCGGTCATGATCAGCTACTCCGCCGACTCCGGCGGCTCGCTGTCCCACCTGTTCTATCTACCGGCCGCCGACCACGAGGAGGGGGAGCAGGTGGAGGTCGTGACATGGGAACGCCATTCCGACCCCAGCGAGGTCCAGCAGGTAGCCCACACCTATGCGGTCTACGGCCTGATGAACGAGCACCAGCTGACCATTGGCGAGACCACCAACATCGGCCGCCCGGAGCTGCACAACGACACGGCGGGGCTGCGGTACTCGGAGCTGATGCTCCTCGCACTGCAGCGCTGCAAGACCGCCCGCGACGCGGTACTGACCATGGCGGCCCTGGCCCAGGAGTACGGCTACAGGGATGAAGGCGAGACGTTCTCCATCGCCGACACGGAGGAGGTCTGGATGATGGAGATCATCGGCAAGGGGCCCGACACCAAGGGGGCGATCTGGGTGGCCGCCCGTGTTCCCGATGGCTACATCTCGGCCCACGCGAACCTGTGCAGGATCACCTCGTTCCCGTTGAACGATCCGAAGAACTGGCTCTTTGCGCCAGACGTCGTCGATTTCGCCGTCGAGCAGGGGTACCACGATCCCGACTCGGGCGAGCCGTTCAACTACCGCAAGGCGTATCACCCACTCGATCCTGTCGCCATGCGCGTGTGCGCGGCGCGGATCTGGTCGATCTATCGACGCAGCGCTCCCTCGCAGACGTTCGGCCACGACTACCACCGCGGCGTCCAGGGCGCGGAGGACTACCCCCTGTTCATCAAGCCCGACGACAAGGTGAGCGTACGCAAGGTGATGGAGCTGATGCGCGATCACTTCGAGGGCACGCCCTACGACATGACCCAGGGGGTGGACGCAGGTCCGTTCGCGAGCCCCTATCGCTGGCGCGATCTGACCTGGGAGGTCGACGGCGTCGAGTATGTCTGGGAACGGCCTGTCTCGTCCCAGCAGGCCGGATTCGTGATGGTGACCCAGAGCCGGGACTGGCTACCCGATCCGGTGGGTGGCGTCTACTGGTACACCCCGGACGACTGCTTCACCACGCCCTTCACCCCCTTCTACGCAGGGACCGAGCGCGTCCCCCGCGCCTTCGCGCATGGGGACATCGATCGGTTTTCCTGGGATTCCGCCTGGTGGGCCTACAACGTGGTCTCGAACCTGACCTACAACACCTATTCGCGGATCATGCCCGAGGTGGCTCTTGCGCAGAGCGAGACAGAGGACGCGATCTTCGCCATGTTGCCGGCAGTCGAGGAGACGGCCGTCCAGCTCCACGAGCAGGATCCCGCACTGGCAAGGCAGTTCCTGACCACGTTCAGCGTGAGCACGGCAGAGGGAACACTCGAGCGCTGGAAGGAGCTGGGCGTGTACCTCCTGACCAAGTACAACGACGGCTACGTACGCACGCAGGAGGGGGAATCCGAGGGGGTCGAGTACCCCGAAGCCTGGCTCCGCCGCGTGATCGAGGAGAACCCCGATCAGTTCCGGGTACCCGACTGGGAGGGTGACAACCAGACGAGCCACTGACCCAGAGGGACGCGCGTCGCGCGTCAACGCCGGAACGAAGCCGCCTGCTCCTCGGTCATCCACACCCGCACCTCGACCACCCGGTGGTGGTCGGTGTCGATGCGGGCGGCGACCGCGCCGTGCACGTGGTGGGCGAGCACCTCGGGGGACATCGGGCGTCCGACGAACGGGGGGACGTCGTTGAGGTGCACGTGGTCGAGCTCGTCGAGCACCTCGCCCACGGCGGCCTTCAGCAGGTCGCTGTCCACCACCAGGCCGCGGGCGTCGAGGTCGGCCGCCTCGACCGCCACCTGCACGCGCCAGTTGTGGCCGTGCAGCCGCTCCAGCGAGCCGTCCGCGCCGGTCACCTGGTGGGAAGAGGAGATCCAGCCGTCCTGGGTCACGCGGTACATGTCGGGCTCCGCTGCTGAGGGCCCGGTGTACCTAGCACACGATCACGGGCCGGGGAAGACGTCACTGCACGGGGTGGGGCCGTCGACGCCGTCGGCGGGGCAGTCCGCCAGGTCACCGTGGGCCCCGAACAGGTCGGCGCTATCCCACCAGTACACGGCCTCCCCGCCACCGTCCCAGCACTCGGTGAACTCGATGGGGGAGGCCAGCTCGTCGCCGTCCAGGGTGCCGTCCGCCCGCCCCTCGCCCGACGCGGCCCAGCGGGCGTACACGTCGAAGTCCTCGTCGCCGGCGTCGCCCCACAGATCGGTCTCGGCGTGGAAGCACAGGGTGCCGCCGTCGTCGTCCTCGTGGAACGCGTACAGGTCCGGCACGATCAGCCCGTCCGCGCCAGCGACGTCCAGGCCGGTCAGGTCCATGCCGATGTCCAGGCTGCCGTCCGCGAGCGTGTACTGCACGGCCACCTCGCCGCTGACCCGGACCTCGTCGATGATGGCGTCGACCACGGCTCCGTCGAGCAGGAACGCGCCGCTGGAGCCGCCCTCGTCGTCGCCGACGTGGTCCCCCCACATCACCGGATAGGAGGCGGTCTCGGACTCGCCGCGGTCCACGGCCAGCTCGTAGCCGAACACGCCGTCGGCGCGCACCACGTCCAGCTGGTAGGTCACGTCGTAGTCGGCGGTGTAGGCCGGCCCCCAGCGCCGGCTGTCCCCGCTGCGCTCGTCCGGTTCCACGGCCACGATCGATTGCAGCACGTCGAGGGTCTGCAGGGTCAGCCCGTTGAGCTCGTCCACCACCGGGCCGAGCACCGCGATGGCCAGGGCGGTGTCGCCGTCGCGCAGCACCGACACCGGCGGCTTGCCCACCCGGGTGCGCTCCTCGTCGGGCAGGGCCTGTACGAACTGCTCGTCCTCGAGCAGCCATTCGGTGGGCTGCAGGCCGCCGCAGCCGGCGATCCCGGCCAGCAGCGCGGCCGCGAGCAGCAGGATCGGCGCCTCAGAGCGCCAGATCGAGCCGCAGCAATGCCTGTAGGTGGACATGGCTCTGGTTCTCCATGGCGGTGTGGTTCAACAGGTAGCCGGCGCGCACGTCCAGCGCGACGCCGGCTGTATCTCGGAAGCGCAGCCCCAGGCCGCCGTCCACGCCCACCGAGAAGCCGGCGAGGAAGTCCCCGGGCGGGCGGCGGCCGTAGGTCAGCATGGCGAAGCGGGGCCCGATGGCCAGGCGGAACCCGGACAAGTCCTCGACCAGGCGGTAGGACAGGCCCGCGTCCACGTGGGTCTCCACCGACTCGGTCTCGTAGTAGCCCGGCAGGGTGTAGCTCGCGCGGCCGAAGGCCACGTCCGCCAGCAGCTCGGTGCGGGGGTGACCGCGCCACTCCAGGCCCGCGCCCAGGCTCAGCAACGGCAGGGTGGGGAAGTACTCGTCGCGCAGCTGCGGCTGCAGCACCGCGTGCACGCCGCCGCCGGCGCGCACCACCACCCGGGTTCGCCGCTTCCAGCGCAGGGCCAGCCCCTTGGCCACGTCGTCGGCGAACTCGTGTTCGGCCATGGCCAGGCCGTCCACGTCCACCTCGTCCCCCTCGGCCAGCCGCACCTCGCCCCGCTCCAGCCGGTCGCCGTCGCGGCGCTGCACGATGTACGCGCCCGGGGTCACGGCCAGGCGTACCGGGTCGGCGCGGGACTCCACCTCGCCCACGAACGAGCGCGATCGGCGATCGAACACCGCGTAGCGACCGTTCTCGTCCGGCGGGAACACCAGCGAGGCGGTGGCCACGTTGAGATCGGCCAGCACGATCGTGCCTTGTCCCGACAGGTCGAAGTCGTACTCCGGGTGCTGGGGCCCGGCCCGGGTCCCGGCCGTGTGGTACAGGGTCTCGTCGTAGAGGTGGGCGTACAGCTCGTCCAGGGTCACGCGGCCGTCGGCGTCCGCGTCGGCCGCGCCGCGCAGCCCGCCCACCATGAAGTGGGTGAAGTACGACGCGCCGATGGCGTCGGACTCCTGGCTGTACTCGTCCTCGGACGAGCTGGTGATCACCACTCGCCCCTCGGCAGCCAGGGAGCTGTCCACGTCCACCAGGAAGCCGGGCACCGGGGTGGCGCCCTTGCGCCGGGTCAGCGAGCCCGCGTGGCAGGCGTCCACGATCTGCAGCCGCACGCTCGCGCCAGACAGGTCGACCACGTGGCTCAGCTCCTCGTAGTACAGCTTGTTGCGCCCCAGCAGCAGGCCCTCGCGGTCGGCGTGGCCCGAGTAGAACACCAGCAGCAGCACCTCGTCGCCGCGCGCCACGTGGTTGCGGGCCCGGCGCCCCACGTCGGTCAGGGCGGCCATCAGCTCGGCCCGCCCCGCGTCGGGCAGGAAGCGGATCGCCGCGGGCTCGAACCCGCACAGCTGCACCAGCACGTCGCGCACCTTGTGCGCGTCCGCGTCCGCGTAGCGCAGCGCGGGCGTGCCCGCGCCGCCGATGTTCTGGCTGGCGACCACGGCCAGGCGGTGGGTGGCGGCGCGGGCGGAGGGCACGGAGGCCACCACGGCCAGCAGCAGGACGCCTGCCAGCCAACCTCCCGCGCGGGGAGGGGCGGTCCTCACCGCTCGCCGCCCTCCTTGGTCACGGCGAGCAGCTCGACCGCACCCCCCAGGGCTCGGTCCGAGGCGCCGTCGATCACGGCCTGCGCGCCGCCGTCGCCGGCCCAGCGCTCGACCTGCGCGGCAGCGTCGGCCGCCTCGATCGGCTCGTCGGTGAAGAACGCGACCCACACCTCCGGGCCGGGCGCGTCGTCCAGGCGGAAGCCACCGTCCAGGGTACGGCCGGCACCCGGCTCCACGGGCAGGGAGCGACCGCCGTCCAGGGGCTGATACACGGCCACGTCGCCGCGGCCATCGATACCCACCACCACCACGTGGTCGTAGGCGCCGGTGTCCACGCGGAACTGCACCTCGTCGCCGGTGCGCAGCGCATCCCCGGGCTGCACGGGCCTCACCTCGCCATCGCGCAGCAGGGCCGCCTCCAGCCCGGTGGCTCCCTTGATGCCATCGTACGGCACGGTCTCCTCGGTGGGCCACGGCATGATCATCACGGTGATGATCATCGCGACCGCGCCCGCGGCGAACGACACCAGGCCCAGCCGCAGCTTGGACCACCCCGACCGCTCGACCTCGATCTCGGGCTCGTCCGGCAGAAAGGTCGCGCGCTCGGCGATGTCGGCCTCGGCCAGGGCGAACGGGCGCTCGGCGAGGAATGCCTCCCGCGCCTGATCCAGGTCGGCGACGTGCGCGCGACAGTCGGCGCAACGAGCCACGTGCTCGGCCATGTCGTCGCGCTCGTCGCCCCGCAGCTCGTCCATGGCGTGGCGCTGCAGGGACCACTCGGTGGGGCAGCCCTCGGCGCGCGCCGGGTTGTCCAGGATGCGGGCGAGGTCTCGGTCTTCTCCGGTCACGGTGTCACCCCCTTCCGCCGGGCAGCCCGCTCAGCAGCTCCCGCTGCAGGAAGCGGCGGCTGCGCCGCACGAACAGGTCCAGTCGCTTGCGCACCGTGGGCACCGACAGGCCGCACACCTCGGCGACCTCCTTCTTGGTCATGCCGTCGATGTAGTGGTGGATCACCAGCCGCTGGATATCGGGCTCGAACCGGGTGAGCAGCAACCGGATGAGCTGGGTGCGCTCCACCCCGTCGAAGCCCTTCTGGCCCGGGTTGTTCGGCTGGAGTTCCTCGCGGCGGGCGGTGAGCTTGTCCCGCCTGCCGCTGCGGTTGCGGATCACGTTGAGACAGTGGTTGGTGCTGATGCGCATGATCCAGGTGGAGGGGGAGGCCTCCTGGCGAAAGCTGCCGTAGTGCCGCATCACCCGCGCGAAGACCTCCTGCGTGGCGTCCCACGCGTCCTCGTCGCTACCCAGGATGGCGCGGCAGCGCCGGTACACCATGGACCCGTAGCGGTTGTACAGGATCTCGACCTGGGCGCGGTTCGCGGTGTCGGGCATGGCTGTGGCCGGGCTCACCTGTTGGCGTCCTCCACCCTAACGGACCCGCGAGGGCGAAGGAACGGAAAAGGTTTTTCGACGTCGGCCGAGGCGCGGGGAGGATTGCCCGGTTGCAGGCGGGAAGGAAGGGAGGCGCGATCAGTGTCCAGCTCGGCCGGCGGACTCGGCGTTGGCGGCGACGAGCGCTTCACCGATCCGGATCACCACCCGCCGGTTCGCGGCCCAGGCGTCCTCGTCATGGCCGAGGGATGCCGGCAAGCGCTCGCCGTAGCTGGTGACCTCGATCCGGTCCATGGCAACGCCCTCGTCGACCAGGATCTGCATCACGCGTTCCGCGCGCTCCCTACCGAGCGCGTCGTTGTAGGCGTGGGGACCCCGCTCGTCGCAGTGCCCCTCCACCTCGACCTCCGCGCCGTCGACACGGCGGGCCGATGCCGCGAGCCGGGCCAGCACCTGACGCGCACCGTTGTCGACCTCGTCGGAATCGAACACGAAGTAGACGACCTGCTCCCTGCTGCCCTGTACCTCGCCACGGGGGTCCTGGGCGGGCTCCGGCTCTTCCTCGACGGGCGGGGGTTCCTCCTGGACCACGGGCTCCAGCGGCACCTCGACCACACCGTCGTCGTCGAGATTCGCCGCAGGCGATGCCTGCGGCGCGACCGCCGCCGTCCTGGACATGTCCTGCGCGGCCCCGAGCACGTCCACCACCTCGTCGAGCGGCTGCAGCATCTGGGTGATGACGACGTCGTCACCGCCGCGCGCCGCAGCCGCGTCCACGTCCCCCAGCAGGCCGAAGGCCTCCCGCTCGGTCGGGTACTGCCCCGACGCGAGTCCCGCGATGATCTGGTCGAAGGCCTGTCCCACCACCGGAGCGACCTTCGCGCCCACCGGCACCGCGCACTCGCGGCGGGTGGTCTCCAGGATCACGACCGCGACGTGAAGCTCGTCCGCGGGCGGCAGCAGGCTCACGAACTCTTCGATGGACTCGTGGTGGCTCGGCTTGTCCTCCCCGTCCTGCAGCCTCACGCAGCCCTCCGTGCACCGCGCGCGGCCACCGTGCATGGAGATGTTGTCCCCGGGATCGACGGGCACGGCCCTCTTCCAGGCCCGGTGGTAGTCGTGGGGGGACGGGTAGTTGATCAGGACGCTCCGTCCGCCGTAGTACTTGTCCCTGACCTCGTGGTAGCGCTTGGCCGTGGTGACGTAGACCCCCTCGGGCGTCTTGAGGTCGCCGCGCACCCTCTTGGGGCCACAGTTGCATCCGTAGCGTGTGGCCCACGATCGATGCAGCGCCCAGGCGCCGTCAGGCAGCCGCTTGTAGAAGTACACGCGGGGACTCCGCGAGTTCCGGACGCCCTTGAACCCGTTCTTGGGGCAGCCGCCCGGCAGGTCCTTGTCCACCAGGATCAGCGCGTCGGGGGCGACGAGCGACGCGATCTCCATGCTCTCGGCGCACTTCTTGTGTCGCGACGCGTTCCCGAAGTCGTCGCACGGCGATGCGCGGTCCGTCGCGCCTTCGCCGGCCGGGGCCAGGACCGCCATGCAGACGGCCACCACGACCAGCAGGAGGCCGTTGAGGATGGCCCGCACGCGGCGGGACCAGGGGTGGGTCGAGGTTCGTTCGCTTGTCATGGGCGGGTCCTCCTCCGCGCGGGGTACACGGTCTCCCGCACGATCCGCTGGTTGGCCCGGTCGAACACGACCGAGACGAGGGAGGTCTCGCTCCCCCCGGAGCGCGCGACCTCGATTTCGATCACGGCGACGACCGACGCTCCGTCGCTGTCGTCCGTGCGTAGTAATTCGGGGTGAATGGCTGCCTGGCCCGCGCGACAGAGGCGCATGGTGCCCGCCATGTCGCCCAGCCAGGCGTCGATATCGTGGATCTCCAGGGCGGCATCCCCTTGCCGGAAGCCGACGAACGAGTCGGCGTCGTAGGCGTCCGCGTACTGCTCGAAGTCGCACGCGCGGAGCGCCCCGATCCACTCGTCCAGCGCTCCTCCCCCAGGCGCCAGCTGGCCCCTGCCCGTCGCAGGAAGGGCGTCCGACCACCGGCTACACGCCGTCTCCCCCTCGGGGAACCGATCGTCGCGCGGGGGCCGCGACTCGTCGTAGGGCAGCTGGAAGTGCCACCACTCCGACCGGATCGTGGAGAACCCACCGCCGGTCATCGCGGTCTGCAGCTGCGTCCGGTTCACCCGTGCCGTGGGCGAGACGTGGACCTGGGCGTTGGCCGCCGCCCGTGGGCTGAAGTCGTCGAACCCGGTGGGCATCTCCACCGGGTGACCGTCAGCCGACGCCAGCGTGAGATCCACGGCGTCGGCCCGGTTGTGGGCGCTGCACCTGCCGGACGGACGGGCGACGTACCGGGGGTTGTTCACCAGCTCGGCCATCTCGCGCTGCACGGACAGCGGTCGGTAGCAGTCCCACAGGTACAGGCGGACGTCCGCGGCCGAGACCTCGGCGGCAACGTCGAGCAGGGCGTCCGCAGCGGGCGGGCTGAGGTAGCACGCGGCGGTGGGCGGGTAGAGCGTTACCCCCACGAAGTTGTCGGGCGTGGCGTAGGGGAGATCGACGATGGCGTCCCCGAGTATGCCGTCCACCCGGACCAGCCCCCGCTGCTCCAGCGGATCCGCCCGGTGGAAGTGCCAGGCCTCCTCGCCCCCCGGCAGGGTGCCGCTGGCCACGAACCAGTCGCTCTGCCCGTCGTGGAAGTCGGTCCCGTGGATGTGGGTGGCCAGGAACCCCTCCGGAGCGACGCTACGCCCCTCCAGGGCCCAGCCCTGCGCCAGGACCAGCAGCTCGTCGCCGGCACGGATGCAGGTGGTGCCCGGACCGCGCAGGACACGTACGGGGCGGGCCGGTCCGCCGCGCACCAGTGACGCCACGGCCCCCAGCAGCGCCTCCAGGATCTCCGCCTCGCTCGCGTCCGGGCCGATCTCGATCCTGGTGCCCGTCCACAGGTCGTTGGGGTGCGTTCCCGTCGAGCGGTCCTTGAAGGCCAGGTACAGCTGCAGCTCGACGGATGCGGCCCCGGCCGTTGCAGAAGCCGATCCCGTCCCGGTCACCCTCAGTCGGGCCTCGGCGACCCGGAGATCGTCGCCGCCGTCCAGGATCTCGGCCATCTGGCGACCGAGACTCCACTCCAGGTAGTCCAGCATCACCGAGCGCGCGGAAGCGGGTACGCTCGCCGAGGCATCGAAGCTGACGACGACCGAGACGGACCCCTGCCCCCGCGAGGGCGCAGCGGCTCGGAGCAGCTGCGCATCGACCACCTCGAACACCAGTGAGGAGTCGCCGACCTGGGAAGCCGCACTGCTCGCCGCCTCGACGGTATCGGCGTGCACCTTCCCGTGCCCGAACAGCGCCAGCGAGATCAGGCCGAAGCCCAGGATGGCGGTCCCCACGCGTCTGTAGGAGAACTGCTTCATGGCCATCACCGCTGCAGACCGGCCGTGGTCTGGCTATCGCCGGCCACGCCGATCCCGATGGAGGTGATGCAGGTGTCCTGATCTGCGCCGGCGCCTGGGCGGACCTGCGTGATCCTCAGGTGCAGGGTGGCTGCCTCGATGGGCCTGGCCAGCACGCCGCGGTACGCGTGCCGCGTGGCGTCGAGCTTCATGAGGAACGGCTGATCGGCGACGATGACCTGGATTTCCGTGGGGACACCGTTCTCCTCGAACGTCCAGTCGCTCTTTTGGTAGCCGATGCGGACCTCCACGCCGACGATCGGGGCGGTCCGGCCGAGATCGACCTCGATCCACTCACCCTCGCCCCAGCCGCGGACGCCCTCGCACCACGCGGTCTCCAGCCGGTTGTCACTGACCAGCTCCCCCACGCAGTCCGTCGGGTAGATCCCGTCGACCTTGCACCGGGGGCAGACGCTGCTGGTGTGCACGGAGCGAGCCGACAGCCAGGTCGCCCCAGCACCTGCCCGGTCACCGGGCCGGCCCCCGGCTCCGGCGATCTCGACCTTCATGGCATTCGCGCTGTCGTCATCCGGCGGGGGATCGGCCACGGGTTCAGCAGCCTCGGCGAGGCCGATGCCCGGCGGGGGGATGACGTCGTTGCCTCGGCCCGGCCGACGGCGGTCCGAACGGCGCGCGACCGACGTCTGCTCCACGTCTTGGGGAATGACGACAGGCGGGACGGGTTCATGTCCGACAGGCTCCGCCACCCGGTTCACCCATGGCGGGGTGACGTCTTCCAGCTCCGCGATCGAAGAGCAGTAGTCCGGGAAGAACCCGAACCGGTAGCCGCCGAGAAGCCGATAGCCCTCTTCGACCAGCTCCGAGTGCTCCACGAGGACCGGCTCGCAGCTGTCCGGCTCGTGGCCCGCCTCCTCCCACCGCAGCTGGTAGTCCGGCAGCGCGCAGTGGGCCCACTGCATCTCACCGGTGCCCGCGGCCACCCCGTAGGCGATGAAGAACTCCTCGATCGGATCTTCCTCGCCGCGCGTCCCGACCGACTTGAACGCGATGACGACATCCCCCGCGATGACGTAGTGGTCCACGCTGTCCATCTCCTGGCCGCGCGTGGGATCGGCCAGCGGGAACAGGTTCTCGATGTACAGCTGGGAGCCCGCCAGGTCCGAGGCGCGGGCGGAGTTCTCGTCCAGCCAGCCGGCCAGTCCAGTGACGTCCGGCGGCGCGTCCTTGCCCCAGACGGCCTTGACCATCCAGGCGGCGAATTCTCCGCAGATGAGCGGCTCGAGTGACTCCTTGAATCCCTGGGCCTTTTCGGCCACCCAGCGATTGTGGAATTGACGCGCGACCGAATGCGCGCGGGAGATGGCGATCGTGATGCACCGCTGTTCATCGCTGTTGCGCCAGATGCCGGGCCGGAGTTCCTCCTTCTCCGGCGGTTGCTGACCTACGGACACTGCCCCGACGAGCAGCACCAACATGACCATGATGATTTTCTTGAACACCTTTGCTCCTCCACTTCGCTTGCAAGCAGTCTAGCAAGCACGCTTGCGCGGCGCAACGGTGAAAAAAAAGAGCTTGCTGATGACCCAAGGGCCCGTCGTCGTATCGAGGAGGCCGCCGCCACCCGACCGAATCACAGCAGCGCTGCACTCAGGGTGAAATCAAGCCTGACCACACCGCCGAGGCCGACGAGCGACAGCTGGATTCAAGGATCGAATCGACGAACGTGCCGCGGGTGCGCACGCGAGTCGGCGAGAGAGAAGGCGCTCAGTCCGCGGCCGAGTCGTCGTCCGCCGGCGCCCGCTCGATGACCACGTTGGCGGTCTCGTCGATCGGGCCGACGTAGGGGATGTGGTACAGGGACTCGCCGGCGTAGGGGTGGCCGGGGTCCTGCTCCGGGCTCAATCCTTCGAACACCTTGCCCTTGGCCACGTAGTCCCGGGACCAGGCCGGGCCGCCCGGCACGAGCACACCCTGGTCGGCCAGCAGGTGCCGCTCCACGCCGATGAAGCCCGACAGGTTGTGCTGCACGTAGTCGTTGCGGATCCCGTTCTCGTAGATGCCCTCGCGCAGGCCGCCCAGCGCCTTGCGCGGGTTGGGCAGGAAGAAGCTGTTGACCGGGTCGAACTGCAGGGTCATCGGCAGCCCGGTCGAGGTGGTGGCCATGTGCAGCAGGTGGCTGTAGTCGCGGCCTGCCAGCTTGCACAGGTCGACCGCGCCGATCAGACCCTCCACCCGGCAGCCGATGGGCGTGACGCGCGCGGTCTTGTAGTAGGTGCCGAGGTAGTCGATCTGGTCCTTGGCCAGCTTGTCGTCACGATCGCGGAAGCGCGCCTCGATGGCCGAGGCGATGTTGAGGCAGTGGGTGACGTAGGCCTCGTCGCCCGTGTGGGCGTACAGGTACGACAGCGCCATCATCAGCCAGTGGTCGTGGGGCAGCTTGAGCGGAGCCTTCTCCGCGTCCCGCTCGAAGATCAGCCAGTAGGCGCCCTTGTTGGCCGTGTCCAGCCACAGGGGATCGGGGTCCACGAAGTAGAACTTGCCCAGGGCGTACAGGGACTCGCCCGGGTAGTAGATGCTGTCCTCCTCGGGCACCTCGGCCATGGGGCCGTAGTCGAAGTAGGAGATCAGCTTGCCGTTCTCCGGGTCCTGCATCTTGACGATGAAGCGCGCGAACTCCCGCATCTCCTTCATGTAGCGGCGGTCGCCAGTGGCCTCGGTGTAGTGGCACATGGCCACCAGGGCCAGCCCCGAGCCGCCGAGCTTGGCCTTGCGGTCCTCGACCATGAAGCGGTAGTTGGATCCCCAGGGACCCTCCTCCTCCCGCACCAGCGTCTGGTTGAGCAGGTACTCGAAGGAGCGCTCGGCCGCCGCCTTGTGCGCCGGGTCGCGGAAGCGGTCGTAGGCCTGCATCAGCGCGTACGTGGTGCCCGCGTGGCGCAGCATGTTGTACGAGTGCGAGTCGCGGTCGGTGTGCGGGTAGTACAGGTAGTTGTGGCGGCCGTCCTCGCCGATGATGCGGGCGATGTAGTCCGCGGCCGCGTACGAGGTCGCGGCCAGGATGGCCGGCGTGGGCTCGTCGTTGGGCGTGGTGTGGTTGCGGTACAGCTCCACGACGCCCTCGCCGCCCACGCCCTCGACGTACGAGCGGGTGTACACGCGGCTGAAGTAGGCGTCCGGCCGGATGACCACGCCCGCGCCGGCCCGCGCCTCGAGCTTCTCGATCAGGTCCGAGGTCAGCAACCCCTTCTTCTTGGTGTGGAACATCTGCTGCTCCACGATCTCGTGGCCGGTGAGGAAGGTGATGTGGCCCTCTGGATCCTCCATCACCATGCTCCAGGTGCCGATGGTCTCCCGCGGAGGCAGGTACACGTCCTCCTTGAGGTGTTTCTTCACCGTGCGGGTGACCACGTCGACCCGCACGCGGATGTCGGCCGCGTCCTTCTTGGCGTAGTCGACCTTGCCCTGCTTCGCCAGGGCCTCGGCCGCGGCCACGATGCTCTCGAACAGGTCGGCGCCCTTGCCCACGCCCACCGGCGCGGGGAACTTCGCGCCGTAGGCGGTGACGAACACCATCCGCCCCTCGAACGCGGTCAGGGCCGGGTAGTCGTTCGCCCTGGGTTCCTCGCCGCACAGCACCGCGCGGGCCAGCTCCAGCGCCACCTCCATCTCCGAGCGGTTGGCCAGGATCCCCTCGGCGTCGGTCTCGATGCCCAGGGTGCGCACCTTGTGCGCGGCGCCGAACCCGTCTGCCGGTGGGGGCTTCATCACCTGGTACACGAGCAGTCCGGCAAGGACCACGATGGCGACCAGGGCGAGGTGGTGCGCGCGAAGTCGGAATCGTTCTTCAGCCATGCGTTCCCCGAGGGAGTCGATTTGCGGTGTATGCTTCCCCGGTCCGACCGGGGGGGAGGTGCTCCGGCACCCGAAATCGGAATACCTTCGCGGCCCGCCAGCGCCATGTCAAGGAATCCCGCGACGCACGGGCACGAGCGGAACGGCGGACGGCCAGCGGAGGTGGATTCGGAGCGTTCGACGATGGATTACGTGGATCTGCGCAGCGACACCGTGACCCGGCCGACCCCCGGCATGCTCGAGGCCATGACCTCGGCCGCAGTGGGCGACGACGTGTTCGGCGAGGACCCCCAGGCCAACGCCCTGCAGGACGAGGTGGCCGAGATGCTGGGGTTCGAGGCCGCCCTGTTCATGCCGTCGGGCACCATGGCCAACGAGGTGGCGATCCGCACCCACACCGAGCCCGGCGACGAGATCATCGTGGAGCGCCACTCCCACATCTACGTGCACGAGGGCGCGGGCCCGGCCGCGCTGTCTGGCGTGAGCATGTGCTGCCTGTCCGCGGCGCGGGGGATCCTGGAGACGCCCCAGGTGGAGGCCGCCATCCGCAACGCCCCCGACGGCGGACACCAGCCCTACACCACCCTGATCTGCCTGGAGACCCCACACAACGAGGGCGGTGGCGCGGTCTACCCGCTGGCCGTGCTCGACGACCACGTGGCCCTGGCCCAGGAGCGGGGCATCCGCCTGCACCTCGACGGTGCGCGACTGTTCAACGCGGCCGTGGCCATGGGCGTGCCGCCGTCCCGCATCGCCCGCGGCTTCGACTCGGTCTCGATCTGCCTCAGCAAGTCCCTGGGCGCACCGGTCGGTTCGTTGCTGGTGGGATCGGCCGCCACCATCGAGCGGGCCCACCGCTTTCGCAAGATGTTCGGCGGCGGCATGCGCCAGATCGGCTACCTGGCTGCGGCCGGGCGCTACGCGCTGGAGCGCCACCTCGAGCGGCTCTACGAGGACCACGAGCACGCCTACCTGCTGGCCGAGGCGGCCATGGAGGGGGGCGCGGGCGTGGACATGGAATCCGTGCAGACCAACATGGTCTACCTCGAGGTGGACGACGGCGACGCCGTGGTCCGGGCCCTGGAGGAGCGCGGGGTGCTGTGCTTCGCCCTGGAGAAGACGCGGGTACGGCTGGTGACCCACCTCGACGTCAGCCGCGAGGAGATCAACCGGGCCTGCGAGGCCCTGCACGACGTGCTCTGAGCGCATTGACCGTCGACTCCACCGGGATCCAGGCCACCTATCGCTGGCGAGGCCACGAGGCCGACCGTCTCGGTCCGCTGCTCGATCTCACGCGCGCTGCCGGGCAGCGCCCCTCCCTCGATCCCACCGCGCTGGAGGACCTCGTCACCTTCGGCACCCCGCTCGGCGACCGGACGCTGGTGGCCGGGATCCAGCGGTGCGTGGCCGAGGAGCCGCCAGCCGCAGGACCGGCGGGTGGCGATCCCGCCTGGATCGACGCCTACCTGGAGGCGATCCGCGGCGGAGTACACGCCGCGATGGAGCGCGGCGGCCGCCTGGGTTGCACCCTCAGCGGAGGGCTGGATTCGCGCACGGTGGCGGCGGTGGCCGTGGCCGAGGGGGCCACGCCGCTGGCGGTGACTTTCGGCCCGGCGGACCTGCCCGACCGCCGGATCGCCGCGGCCGTGGCCGACCACCTGGGCCTGGAGCACCGCTGCGACGAGCTGCCTGCGGACGGGCCGCTGCCCTGGCTCGACCTGGTCGCCGAGCACACCAGCGGCACCGGCAACCTGGCGCTGGTGCCGGGCCTGCCGACCCACGAGGCCGTGGCTCGGGATATCGACTGCCTGCTCAGCGGGGCATCGGGGGACGCACTGTACGGCGGCCTCGTCGGACCCGACCTCGCCGCAGACCGGTGGTTGGCCACGCTGCTGCCGCCCATGCGCGAGGATCGACGGCGGCGGCTGCTGCCCGATGCCGCACCCGTGGCCGTCCGGCTGACCGAGGCGAGATTGCCCGATCGATCCGGCGAGGGACCCGCAGCGCGGCGGCTGCGCCACCTGCTGCGCTGGCGCCAGGCCACGGGGATCGCCGACGGGATGAGGCTGCGGCAGGTGTTCACCCCGGTGGTCGCCCCGTTCCTGCGCACGGAGTCCCGCAGCCTGGCGCTCGCGCTGCCGGACGACCTGCGGGCCAACCGTCGACTGCAGCGGATCGCGTTGCGGAGGCTGGACCCGGCCCTCGCCGAGATCCCGCTGGCCGGGGACCTGGCCGAGTCGGGCCGCTGGGCACGCACCCGCACCTACGCCCAGGGCCGCCTGGACCACCTGCTGCGCAACCTGTGGCTGAGGGGAGCTCCACTACGCGACGTGGCGTTCGACGTGCACACGGCGCTGCGGCAACAGCGCGCCTGGCGGGAGGCTGCCGAGGCCCTGTGCGAAGCGCCGCCTCCTGGCGTGGACCGGGCAGGGCTGCGCTGGCTGTGGGACCGCCATCGCCGCGGCCGAGACAACCACGGCATGCTGCTGGGCCGGCTGCTGGTGCTGAAGCGATTCGTGGACCGGCTGGCGACCTAGCGGCGGCGGCGGCTCGGCCGCGCGCTCCCCGGCAGGTCCAGCCGTAGCCTGCGCCTGAAGTCGCGGCGGGCCGCGTCGGAAAACTGCAGCCGGAGGCTGCGATCGCGGTTCATCCGGCGCCGCACCCACTGGCGCTCGTCCACGTCGGTGTCCCCGTCGGTGAGCATGCCGAACAGGCGCCCCGCGGTCTGGTCGCTGACGCGACCCTCGGACACGCTCTCGTAGTGCCCCTGCCGCAGCAGCACCGCCGCGCGTAGCCGGCGGAAGCGGCGGCGCCTTGCCGGGTCGGTGGAGTACATCGCGCACTGCTCCATGCGCTCGGCCAGGTCGAGGAACTCCTTGGACGGGTCCCACCACTGCTGCCACGCATCGCTGGAGGCGATGCGTTCGATGTCGTCGTACGACGGCTCCTGGTCGCCGCGGGCCTCCTCCAGCATCCAGAACCCGCGGCGCATGGCGTCGCTGTACGGATCCACGCCGTCGGCCACGATGATCAGCGTGTTGCGGGAGCTGCGGCCGCGGCCGTTGAGCTGCACCGTGGGGGGCTGGTCGAGCTCGGTGAAGATCTGCCGCCACTCGGCGATGAATGCGGGCAGCTCGTCCACGTTCTGTTCGACCACGGTGTAGCCCACGAACACCACCATCTGCTCGGCCTTGCCCGCCTCCTGCCGCCGGCGCAGCAGCGTGGCGAGGTTGTCCTTGATGCGCGGGTACAGGTCGCGGCCGGTGGTGGCCTCGTAGCCCTCGCGGGTGGCCGCATGCATGGACACGTACACCATCGGCGGCCGGGGCTGGTCCAGCAGGTGGTCGACGAACGGCTCGGTCAGCAGCACGCCGTTGGTGACGATGGTGGCCGCGAAGAACGGTCGCTGGCCCACGATCTCGTAGATGCGCTCCTTGTCCGGGTGCACCAGGGGCTCGCCCGACCAGTGGGTGTACAGCTCGGCGCCGTCCCCCCCCAGGGCGATGGTCTCGTCCAGCAGCCGCTCGAACAGGTCGGTGTCGATGTGGCCGTGGCCCCGCATGTCCGGCGCGCCGGTGGGGGTGTAGTCCAGGCTGCAGAACGTGCACCGCAGCTGACAGCTGGAGTTGATCTGCACCTCGAGCCGGCTCAGGGGGAACGGCTCGTGGCGCAGCTGGTGCAGCGTGCCGTCACGCCACTCGAAGGTCTTCTCGATGTAGCGCGCGAACGCGTCCGTGCGGAAGTAGGGGCTGCAGGTGTGCTGCCGCGCCACGTGGCAGTGGCTGCAGCAGGTCCTCGACAGATCGCCCTCGACCCAGGCCCGCCGCAGGTTCCAGGCCGCCTCGCCGTTGAGGATGTCGACCAGGCTGGTGGTGTTGAGGTCGCCGAGCACCATGGCGCCCGAGTGGGACTCGGCCGAGTCGTGGTCCTCGCAGATCGAGCAGCAGGGGAAGACCTTGCCCGACCAGTGCACGGTGCAGCCGTTCCACGGCGCCGAGCACTGCAGCTGGGTGAACGCCTCCAGCAAGCGGGGATCTCCTCCGCGCGGGGTTCACACGCCCACGCTGAACGTGATCTCCTCGTAGCCGTCACAGCCGTCCGTGTCGATCGCTTCGAGCTTGATGATGTGGATCCCGTCCACGAAGCCGGCCTCGTCGAATTCGATCCTGCCGGTGCTGTCCGGGGCGACCCCGTCGAAGGTGGTCTCCTCGCTGTACAGCTTGTCGTACCAGGTGATCTCCAGGGCACCCGGCGGGTCCACGTCGTCGGTGACCGAGGCCAGGAAGTGCACGACCGTGCCCGAGTCGAAGGAGGCGGTATTGGTCGGCTGGATGATGTCCACGTGCGGGCTGGTGTCGTCCGTGCACCCCGCCACGGTGTCGTCGTCGTCGTCCGCGGGCGTGTCGCAGCCGGTCATGGCGGCGAACGCCACGATGAGCGCCAGGCTCGACCATTGCAGGTTCTTCATGATGGCCACCCTCAGGTCCCGAGTCCGGCGCGGTGCCGGACCTCGCGTACCACGAGGTCGAACGCGCGGCGGCCGACCTCGTCCTCGCTGTTGTTGATGATCACGTCGGCGTAGCGCCGCGTGGGTTCGATGAATCGAAGGTAGGCCGGGCGCACCGTCATGCGGTACTGCTCCAGCACGTTCTCCACGGTGCGGCCGCGCTCCTCGCAATCGCGCACCAGGCGCCGGCACAGGCGCACGTCCGCGTCCGCGTCGATGAACACCTTGAAGTCCAGCTTCTCCCGGATCTCCGGATCGCACAGGATCAGGATGCCCTCGAGGATCACGATCGGCAGGGGCTCGACCACCACCCGGTTGGGCGCGCGGCGGTGGGTGTCGAAGTTGTACACCGGCCGGTGGATCGGCCGGCCCTCGCGTACCAACGCCAGGTGCCGCGCCAGCAGGTCCAGTTCCAGCGCGTCCGGGTGGTCGTAGTCGATCTCGGTGGGGGCCAGCCCGCCGTGGTCGGCCAGGTCGCGGTAGTACGCGTCCTGGCTCACCATCGCCACCTGGCGCGCCCCCAATGAGGTCTGCAGGGTGCGGGCCAGCATGGTCTTGCCCGAGCCGGTGCCACCGGCGATGCCGACGAGAAGCGGAGTCACGACAGGTTCCCTTGTAGAATCGCTCCAACCCTGTATACAGAGTCGACCTCGCTCGTGTCGACCGGGGAAACGGAACGGGCGCGCGCGGGGACAGGCGAAGGAAGGGTCGATGGCGGCCATCGAGGTACGAGGACTGGTCAAGGAGTACCCCGGCGCGCGCGCGCTGGACGGGGTGGACGTGACCGTGGAGCGCGGCGAGATCGTGGGCCTGCTGGGCCCCAACGGCGCCGGCAAGACCACGCTGCTGCGCACGCTCGCGGGCACGCTGGCGCCCACCGACGGCACGGCCACGATCGATGACCTGGACGTGGTCACCCGGTCCCTGGAGGTCCGCCGCCGGGTCGGGTACCTGCCCGAGCACGCTCCCCTGTACCCGGAGATGACGCCGCGGCAGTACCTGCGGTTCATGGCCGCGGTGCGTCGCGTGACCGCGGACGCCGACCTGGATCGCGCCGTGGAGCGCTGCGGCGTCGCCCGCGTGCTCGACCGGCCCATCGGGCACCTGTCCAAGGGCTACCGGCAGCGGGTGGGACTGGCCCAGGCCATCCTGCACTGGCCCGCCACCTTGCTGCTCGACGAGCCGACCAGCGGGCTGGACCCCAACCAGATCGCCGAGATCCGGGACCTGATCCGCGAGATCGGACGCGAGCGCACCGTGATCCTCTCCAGCCACATCCTCAGCGAGGTGGAGGCCACCTGCGACCGGGTGCTGATCATCGACGCCGGGCGCATCGTGGGCGAGGGCACGCCCGCGGACCTGGCCGCGGACACGACCGAGCGGCACGCCGTGACCGTGGAACTGGCCGACGCCGCGGCCGCTGACGCGCTGCCCGTGTTCGAGCAGGTCGACGGCGTGCGCGCGGTCGCAGCCGACGGCGAGCGCCGCGTGACCCTGCAGACCGAGCGCGACGTGCGCGCAGACCTCTTCCGCGCCGCGGTCGAGCAGGGCTGGACCCTCCAGGAGCTGCACAGCGAGCGCCGCTCCCTCGAGAGCGTGTACCGCGCGCTGGTGTCGGGCTCCCCCGACTTCGACGACCAGCCCGACGACAGCGGCGACGAGACCTGAGCCGGACTGGAGGACACCGCGTGCCCCTCGCCGACACCATCCGGGATCGCCTGGCCGCCATCGAGGCCCAGGGGAGGCGACGCTCGCTGGTGCCGCTGGACGACCGCGGACCGGTGCAGGCCTTGGTCGGTGGCCGCGAGGTGGTGGTGTTCTGCTCCAACGACTACCTCGGTCTGCGGCGACACCCCGCCGTGATCGAGGCCGCCCACCGGGCGCTGGACGAGCACGGCGCGGGCAGCGGCAGCAGCCGCCTGATCGCGGGCACGCTGCCCCCTCACGGCGCCCTGGAGGGGGCGCTGGCCGAGCGCTTCGGCGCGCCAGCCGCCCTGCTGCTGTCGTCCGGCTACCACGCCAACCTCGCCGTGCTCACGACCCTGGCTGGACGGGGCGACACGATCGCCTCGGACACGCTCAACCACGCCAGCATCGTGGACGGCTGCCGCCTGAGCCGGGCCGAGGCGCGGGTCTTCGATCACGGCGACGCCGCGGCGCTGGCCCGCCTCCTCGCCGCGCCGGGTGACGGAGAGCGCTGGGTGGTGGCCGAGGGGCTGTACAGCATGGACGGCGACGTGATCGACCTGGCCGGGTACGCGCGGGAGGCGGCCCGGGCCGGGGCCCACCTGGTGGTGGACGAGGCGCACTCCCTGGGGGCGCTCGGTGACCGCGGGCGGGGAGCCTGCCACGCACAGGGCGTCGTCGACCAGGTCGCCGTGCGGGTCGGCACCCTGGGCAAGGCGCTGGGCTCGGCAGGGGCATTCGTGCTGTGCGACCACGACACCCGCGACCTGCTCGTCAGCAGCGCGCGCAGCCTGCTGTACACCACCGCGCCGCCCCCGGCGGCGGCCGCGGCCGCCCTGGCCGCCCTGCAGGTGCTGGACGCCGAGCCGCAGCGGGTGCAGCGGCTGCAGCGCAACGCCGAGCGGGTCTGGCGCGGCGTGGCCGACCTGGGCCTGCGCACCAGCCCCGCCCCCACCGCGATCGTGCCGGTGGTCGTGGGCGCCGAGGGCACGGCCTGCGCCGTGGCCGACCGGCTGCTGGCGCGCGGGTTCTACGTGCGCGCGATCCGGCCCCCGACCGTGCCGCCGCAGACCTGCAGGGTCCGCATCTCCCTGTCCGCCGAGCACACCACCGACCAGATCGACGCCCTGCTCGAGGCGCTGGACGACGCCGTCCGCGGCGCCCCGCCCGAGACCCCGGCGCCGTCCGAGGAGTGATCCCGTGAGCGCGCCCTTCCCCTACCGCCCCGCTGCCGAGCTCAGCCCATTCCCCGCGGACGAGCCGGGCCACGACCCCGCCCTGCTCGACGCCCTGGACCAGGACGACCGCGACCTGCTGTGGAAGCCGTTCACCCAGATGCGCACCTACGAGCAGGCCCGGCCGCTGGTCATGGAGCGAGGCGAGGGCAACTGGCTGCGCGACACCCGCGGCCACGCCTACCTCGACGGCGTGAGCAGCCTATGGGTGAACATGCACGGCCACCGCCGACCCGAGATCGACGACGCGATCCGCAAGCAGCTCGAGCGGCTGGCCCACTCCACGATGCTCGGGCCGACCAACGTGCCGGCCATCGAGCTGGCCCGCGAGCTGGTGGCGATCGCGCCGTCGCCGCGGCTGCGGCGGGTGTTCTACAGCGACTCCGGCTCCACCGCCGTGGAGATCGCCCTGAAGATGGCGTTCCAGTACTGGCAGCAGTCGGGCCTGCCCGGCAGCGACCGCCGCACGAGGTTCGTCTGCCTGGCCGACGCCTACCACGGCGACACCATCGGCTCGGTGAGCGTGGGCGGCATGGAGCTGTTCCACGGCATCTACCAGCCCCTGCTGTTCCACACCGAGCGGGTGGTCGGCCCGTACTGCTACCGCTGCCCGGTGGGGCGTGAGCTCGGCACCTGCGGGTTCGCCTGCCTGCGGTCCGTGCAGGAGGTGTTCGATCGCGGCGGCGACGAGGTGGCCGCGCTGGTGGTCGAGCCGCTGGTGCAGGGCGCGGCAGGCATGCACGTGTACCCCGTGGAGGTGCTTCAGGGCATGGTGGAGATCGCCCGCCGCCACGGCGCGCTGGTGATCGCCGACGAGGTGGCCACCGGCTTCGGCCGCTCCGGCCGCATGTTCGCCTGCCAGGTGGCGGGCGTGGAGCCGGACCTGCTGGCCGTGGCCAAGGGGCTCAGCGGCGGGTACCTGCCCCTGGCCGCCACCCTCGCCACCGAGGCCATCTACGAGGCATTCAAGGGGGAACACACCGAGTACCGCACCTTCTTCCACGGCCACAGCTACACCGGCAATCCGCTGGCCTGCGCGGCGGCCGTGGCCAACCTGCGGTTGTTCCGCGATCGCGGCGTGCTGGACTGGGTGTCGTACCGGGTGGCGCACATGGCCGATCGCCTGGCCGCCTTCGACACCCTGGAGCACGTGGGGGACGTGCGACGCCTCGGCCTGATGGTCGGCATCGAGCTGGTCCAGGACCGGGCCACCAGACAGGCCTTCGACCCGGAGCTGCAGGTGGGCAACGCCGTGTGCGCGGCCGCCCGCGAGCGCGGCGTGCTGATCCGTCCCCTGGGGGACACCGTGATCCTGATGCCGCCGCTCAACACCTCGTCCGACGAGCTGGACCTGCTGCTCGGCGTGACCTTCGAGTGCGTCGAGCGGGTGACCGCCGAGGCTTCGGGCCGCGCATGAGCCTGACCACCCCGGCCGCCCTGCTCGTCACCGGCACGGACACCGCCGTGGGCAAGACCGTGGTGGGCGCAGCTCTGCTCGCGACCTGGCACCGGCTGGGACGCTCCGTGCGCGCCTACAAGCCCGTGGAGAGCGGGGTGGAGACCGCACCCCTGGACGGCACGGCCCTGTGGGAGGCCACCGGCCGCGAGCACGCGCTGCGCGAGATCTGCCCCACGTGGCTGGAGGCCCCGCTGGCGCCGCCGGTCGCGGCCCGGCTCGAGGGCGTGCCCCTGGATCCCGACGACTGGCAGCACCGCGTGGCCGCACTGCGCCCCACCGCCGATCTGCTGCTGGTGGAGGGCGCGGGCGGGCTGCTGTCCCCCCTGTGGGAGGGCGGCGACGCGGCGGAGCTGGCCCGCCGCTGCGAGCTCCCCTGCCTCGTCGTGGCGCCGGACAAGCTCGGCGTGATCAACCAGGTGCGTCTGGTGGTGGACGCGCTGCAGCGCCGACAGCTGCCCGTGGCCGCGGTGGTGCTCAACCGGATCTCGCCGGGCGATGTCGACCCCTCGTGCGCGACCAATCGTGACGAGGTCTCCCGCTGGGTGGACGTGCCCGTGGTCGGACCGCTGCCGTACACGGCCAACGCCTCGCCGGACGCGCGCGCCGACGCCCTGCTGGCCTGCGCGGGGATCGAGGCGCTGCTGCCCGCCTAGGCCGCCCCGTTCACTCGATGGGGAACACCACCCGGTGCCGCACCGAGGCCTTGCCCTCCCCGGACGGCAGCGGGAAGTGCAGGGTGGTCGCCACCCCGCAGCAGCAGTCCCACAGGCCCCTGTCCTTGAGCTCGGACGCGGGCTGCACCGCGCAGAACTCGACCTGCCCCAGGGGGTTCACGTCCACGTCCAGGGTCAGGCTGCCGTACCCCTGCTGGCTCACGCCGCCCGCGTTCTCGAAGCAGAAGTACAGGTCCTGCCGCCGCGTCTCGAACAGCTCCGCGACCACGTCGTGTTCGATCTCGCCGGTAGGAGTGTACCCCCCCGCGGACGGCGGCACGGCCATCAGGAAGGCCAGCACGAGCTGCCCCAGCGGCTCACGCCCCTTCAGCTCCTGGCGCAGGGCCTCGGCCTTGAGCCCGTCCGTGGGCTGGTAGGCCTCGGCGTTGTCACCGGTCACCGCCATGACCCGGGCCCGCAGCCACTCCTCCAGGGCCTGGTCGTAGTAGATGAACACCGCCTCCCCCTGCAGGGCCGCGTCGTAGGCCAGCGCGCCTGCCCCTTCCCGGCCCAGGCCCCACAGGGCTGCGGCCTGCAGCATGCACAGCTCGGCCGGCGCCGCCCCCCGGGCCGCGGTGTATGCGGCCACTACCGCGTCCACGGCCTCGAGGTCCTCTTCGAGCACGGCCGTGGGCAGGCGCACCGCGGTCGGGCCGTCCAGTCCGGCATCGAGCAGCTTCATCGTCCAGGTGCTGCGCTGGTACCAGGCGCTGCCCGCCGCGGCCCAGTGGATCCGCAGCTCCTTCAGCTCGTCCGTGGTCACCTCGCCGGCCTCGAACCGCTGCTCCATGGCCAGCCAGTCCGCGACCGACCGGGACGCCAGGGCCTGGGCCTCCTCCACGGCCAGCCGGGTGGACCGGCTGAGGGCCTTGTCCTTGGGGGTCCTGCTGCGGGCGGCCAGCAGGACCGGTGACACCAGGCACAGCAGCAGCGCCGCGACCAGCCAGCGCTGCGGTGAACGACGGGGGGGGCGGGAAGGCATGGAGCCAGTGTACCCACCCGCCTGCTGCTTGCCACCCCGGTCAGGACCGTTGCGCCCTCCCGGGCTCGGCGCTACGCTGCCTCCGATCACGCCGGAGCTGCCCATGCGCAAGAGACTGACCGCCCTGCTGTCCATCGGCCTGCCCATGACCGCCATGGCCGCGGACCCCACCCAGCCCCACGATCACCAGGGAGTGCTCAGCCCCTACGACGGCACGCCCCCGGCCATCGAGCTGAGCGACAAGGACCTCGAGCGCCTCGACAAGGGCAAGGCCGTGATGGTGCCCATCCAGTCGGGTGAGGGCGCGGGCCGGGGCCTGGCCGTGCAGGACATCGACGCGCCGCCCGACGTGGTGTGGAGCCGCATCGTGTCGTACGACCGCTACCCCCGGTGGGTGAACTACGTGGACGAGTGCGAGGTCTACGAGCAGTCCGGCGAGCACATCAAGACCCGCTTCATCCTGGCCGGGTTCGGTTTCCACTTCGAGTACTTCATCGACCACACCTACCGGCCGGACCTGGGCTACATGACCTGGACCCTGGACTACGACCGACTCAGCGACTTCGACGACTCGGTGGGCTACTGGTTCGTCGAGCGCCACCCCTCCAAGGACGGCTGGACCCGCCTCTACTACTCGGTGGAGCTGCAGGTGAAGGGCAAGGTCCCGGGCTTCATCCAGGAGATCGCGACCCGCCAGGGCCTGCGCGAGGCCACCCAGTGGGTCAAGCGCGAGGCCGAGGCCGTGGCCGCCCGGGACTGACGAGCCGGCTACGCGGGCAGGATCTCGAACCCCAGTTCCCGACCGGCCTCGCGAACCCTGCGGTCGAGGCTGAGCAACGCCACCCCGGCCAGGGCCTCGCGCGCCACCAGCGCACTGGCGAGGTGGATGGCATCCAGCGTACGCACCGGCTCGCCGGGAAACGGACGCGACGCACGCTGCAGCACGTCCTCATCGAGGGGAATCAGACTCCAGTAGGTCGAGGCCTCTGCGAGGAGGGCACGCCTGTCGGCGATCTCGGTCTCCGTCCATTCTCCGAGGAAACCACCGCGGACCAGGACCCGCTGCGATTCGACCTGGGTCAACCCGGAGGTGAACACGAGATCGGCGTCGTCCAGAGCCGCCCGCACGGTAGGGGCAGCCGGTTCGTCGAGCAACCACGCCAGCAGCGCACTGGACTCCACGTACAGGCTCATCGATCCCCCCGCACCTCGTCGAGCAGCCGCTGCGCCAGCCCCTCCTCGCCGATGCGAGGGAGCCTGGGGTACAGCCCCTTGCGGTGGGGCTTGCCCAGGACGACCAGGCCCTTGCGAGCGGCCTCGAGCAGGCTGGGCGGCAGATCCGGGGCATCGGCCCGCCGCTCGGGCTGCGTCAACAGGGCCACCACCTTGCCCCGGTCGGTGACCAGCACCTCCTCGCCGTCCTGCACCAGGCGCACGTAGCGGCTGAGGTTGTTCTTCAGCTCACGGATTCCCACGGCCATCATGTCCTCCATTGTAGCTACATGTGGCTACATCGAACAGGTCAACTGTCCTCGGTGCACGTCACGATGCTCGTCGGGGCGTCCGGCCGCCAGCCGTGCCAGCAGCTCGCAGCGCAGGCAGCGCCCGCTCACGCGAGCACCGGCCAGCACCGCCTCCATCACCTCCGCGGGGATCTCGATCACCTGCACGTCGGTCATCCGGTCCGGGCCGTACAGCTCGACCATCACCATGCCCCGCTGCACCTGGGACGGGCGCAGCGTGCTGAAGTACACGTCGCCGCTCATGCCTGCGCCTCCCCTGCGGCCGCGGCCGCCTCGACCAGGCCCGCGCCCACGAGCACCTCGTGACGGATCCGCTCCATCAGCTCGGACTTCTCGGCCAGCGCAGCGAACGCCGCCTCCCGGCCCTGGCCCAGCAGCTCGTCACCCACGTAGTGGTACGAGCCCTTCTTCCGCACCAGTCCGGCCTTCTCCCCCAGGGACAGCAAGTCCGCGGCCGGGGCGATGCCCTGGCCGTAGTAGATGTCGGCCTCGATGTGGCGGAACGGCGGGGCGAGCTTGTTCTTGACCACCTTGATCTTCGTGCGGTTGCCGATCACCTGCTCGCCCTTCTTGATCTGGCCGATGCGGCGGATCTCGATGCGGACCGAGCAGTAGAACTTCAACGCGTTGCCGCCGGTGGTCACCTCCTTGGGCCCGAAGCCCATGCCGCCGATCTTCTGGCGCAGCTGGTTGATGAACAGCACGATCGTGTCCGTCCGCGCCACCTGCGCGGTCAGCTTGCGCAGCGCCTGGCTCATCAGCCGCGCCTGCAGGCCCACGTGGGTGTCGCCCATGTTGCCCTCCAGCTCGGTGCGCGGCACCAGCGCGGCCACCGAGTCGACCACCACCAGGTCCACCTCGCCGCTGCGGGTCAGCAGGTCCACGATCTCCAGGGCCTGCTCGCCGCAGTCGGGCTGAGCCACCAGCAGGTCATCGGTGTTCACCCCCAGCGCGGCCGCGTAGCCCGGATCGAGCGCGTGTTCCGCGTCCACGAAGGCGCAGGTGCCGCCCAGGGCCTGGGCCTGGGCCAGCGCGTGCAGGGTGAGCGTGGTCTTGCCCGACGACTCCGGGCCGAAGATCTCCACGATGCGGCCCCGGGGCAGGCCGGCGCCCCCCAGGGCAAGGTCCAGTGACAGGCAGCCACTGGGGATGGTGTCGATCTTCAGGTCGGCGCGATCACCGAGGCGCATCACCGCGCCCTTGCCGTGCCGCTGTTCGATCACCTGCAGGGCGGCCTTCAGGCCGCCGTTGGATGGGTTGCTGGACATGGTTCCTCCTATCCCGCGGCGTGGGGCCGCGGCTGGTTGGGGATTGCGGGGAAGACCTCGTCGGCCGGCTCGGCCGGGTTCCGCATCGATTCCAGCGGGTGGGCCCCCACCCGCAGATCCACGGCGTCGACCACATCCTCTGTGTTCAGCCGCGGGTGGCCTCGCAGATCGGCCACGGTGCGGGCCACCCGCAGCACGCGGTCGTGAGCCCGAGCCGACAGGCTGCCGTCGTCCACGCAGCGCTTCATCAGGGCAGTCGACGCCGGGTCGAGCGAGCAGAACCTCCCCAGGTCGGTGCGGGTCATGCGCGCGTTGCGCCGCAGCCCGGCCGGCCGGTCGTCCAGGCGCGCGAGCTGCACCTCCCGCGCCCGCAGCACACGCTCGCGGACCGCAGTCGACGGCTCCCCCTGTTCGTCGCTACCGAGCTGCTCGTAGGCCACCCGCGGCACGTAGGCGAAGATGTCGATCCGATCGAGCAGCGGGCCGCTCAGCCGGGTGCGGTACGTCTGGATCTGGTGGGGGTTGCACTGGCAGGGCCGCTTCTCGTCCCAGTAGTACCCGCACGGGCAGGGATTGGCGGTCGCCACCAGCTGGAAGTCCGCCGGGAAGGTCACGCGGGCATTGGCCCGGGCCACGGCCACGGCCTGGTCTTCCAGGGGCTGCCGCAGCACCTCCAGCGCGGACCGCTGGAATTCCGGCATCTCGTCGAGGAAGAGCACGCCCAGGTGGGCCAGCGTGATCTCCCCCGGCCGGATCGGCGCACCGCCGCCGGCGAGCGCGGCAGGCGTGACCGTGTGGTGGGGCGCGCGGAACGGCCGCCGCTCCACCAGCCCGGCCCCCGGGGGCAACACGCCCCCCGCGCTGTGGATCCGGGTCACCTCCAGCGCCTCGTCCCGGGTCAGCGGCGGCAGGATCGACGGCATCCGCTGTGACAGCATCGACTTGCCGGTGCCGGGCGGCCCGACCAGCATCAGGTTGTGGCCCCCGGCCGCGGCCACCTCCAGGGCGAACCGTGGCCAGTCCAGGCCCCGGACCTCGGAGAGGTCGGGCTCGCCGAGCCGGAAGCGCGCCGGCTGTGGCGGGTCCACGGGCAGCGGCCGGGCCTCCCCGCTCAGCAGGGACGCCACCTCGGCCAGGGAGGAGACCGGCCACACTTCCAGCCCATCCACCAGGGCGGCCTCGGCCCCGTTGTCCCGGGCCACCACCACCCCCTCCAGCCCCTGCTCGCGGGCAGCCAGCGCCGCGGCCAGCACGCCCGGCACCGGCCGGACCTCGCCGGTCAGGCCCAGCTCACCGATCAACAGAAAACGCTCGGCCGGGCCCGGCGGGATCTCACCGGCGGCCCGCAGCAGCGCCACCGCGACAGGCAGGTCGAACCCGGTCCCCCCCTTGGGCAGATCGCTCGGCGCGAGGTTGACCACCACACGCTTCTTCGGCCACTCGTACCCGGCCTTCTCCAGGGCCGACCGCACCCGGTCCGGGCTCTCCTTGATCGCCCGCGCGGCCATCCCCCCCATGGTCATGCCCGGCAACCGCCGCAGCAGATCCACCTCCACGATCACGGGCAGCCCGTCCACCCCCACCAGGGCCGCCGACGTCACCTGCGCCAGGTTCGGCCCCGCATCGCTCTGGGGTCCCCAGTCCTCGTCGTACTCACCCACGTTCACCTCCCTGGTGCGCCCGCCGGGGAGATCAGGAACCGACCACGAGAGGAGAGGAGGCTCTCCCCGGCGGGACACACTCCACCTCCAGGGCAAACCCCGTGCCAACTCCAAGAAACGCTCGACGCAGAGCCGATCAGGCGAAACGCGATCTCACCACCCGTTCGATTTCCGGACGGTGCGTACGGATTCCGAACGGGTGGGGCGACGTCGCTCGATCAGGAAAAGGGACGTACGTAAGAAATCAACTAATTGCCCACGCAGCACACCGCACCCTCACCACGAATGAGTGGCCACGAGCGGCAGGAGTCGTTCGGGATGTGGGGATTCGATGGGAAAGCGCGAGCGCGCTCGCTCAGGCCCAGAGGATGTCTGCGGGATACGGCGCCAGGCTACGGTCGTGACTGATCAGCACCAGGTCTTCTGCGACGGCCTGCGCCACCAGCATGCGGTCGAACGGATCGCCATGGTGACGGGGAAGGGCAGCGGCCGATTCCGCATGCGCCAGGGTGATCGGCAGCTTGTCGAACCCGCTGTCCTCCACTCCCGCCTCCACGGTTTCCGGGATATCGAGCCGGCCCAACGCCTTCTTGATGCCGGCCTCCCAGGCCGTGGCAGCACTCACGAACACCACGTCGGCCTCGGCGATGGCACCCTGCGCCTCGTCCCCGAGGCGCGGATCATTGGCACGCCACCAGAGAAACACATGCGTATCCAGCAGAAGCCGTCGCGCCTTGGTCATTCGCCGAATGCCTCATTCAGGTCTTCGGGCAAGGGGGCATCGAAGTCATCACCGATTCGCACGCGGCCCTCCCAGCCTCCGGGCTGACGGAGCGCAGCTGGCCGGCCATACGCCACCAGTCGGGCCATCGGCCTGCCCGCCTTGCCGATGATGATCTCCTCTCCCGCCGCTGCCCGCTCGACCAACCGAGAGAGCGATGTCTTGGCCTCGTACAGATTGAAGAAGATCTCCGCCATGCGGCCTCCTTGGTCAACGTTGACCAACTTCAGCATGACAGACGGATCACGCATGAGCAAACGTCGCATCGGGGCGTGAAGAATGGGGACGTGTAAAAGAAGTCGACTGCTCCTCCGAACAGGCGGCATCGGCCAGTTCGCTCAACAAGCCCGAGAAGGACTCGCATGCGGCGACTTCTCCCTTGACCAGAGACTGGCTCAGCGCCTGGGGAGAGACACCGACCTCGACAGCGATGTCGCTCAGCTTCAATCCCAGCTTGTTTCTGCCGATCCACGCCGCAGCTGCACGACCACGCGATACATGGGCTGTTCTTCGCCCCTGCTTGAGTTGCTGGCGAGAGATGTTCCCTTCTGCGCAGATGCGCTCGATCAGAGAATCGACCGTCCACCCCTCGTAGCCCATCTTGTGGAAGGAAGCTCTCGGATCCTTCGCCAGTGACAGCGCCTCGGAGATGAACCGGTCGTTCCCTACAACGGCCGAGTCTCGGTCCCCGATCATCGCTGCACGCATCTCAGCCTCCAGTTTCTTGCTCGGACGGCCAGGGGGCGCTTCCAGAATGGCTCCTATCGGGTCCTTCTTGCGCAGCCCCTCGGCCATCCAGGACCGCAACTCGCGTCTGGCGGAGTCCTCACCGTCAGCGAACAGCTTCAGCGTGAATTCGGGATCACCGAGCGCCGGCGGGCAATGACCGAGCAAAGCTGGATAGGAAGTCCAGGGATATTTCTCCAGTTCATCGAGGCTCCTCACGAGTCCCCCCTCGATCGGATTCAGCATCACGTACCTCACGACACGGAGCAGGTAGATCTCCTCGTCGACGAGCAGTGACTTGTACCGATCCTGCATCACGTGCCCTTGCCGGCGATTGCGCTTGTTGAAGTACATGGCGTATCGGGTTTCCAGACGGTGCATCCCATTGGAGAGGGACCCATCCAAGGTCTGTGATCCGAGGTGGCTGTGGTTTGTCATCAGGCTCCAGATCAAACATCGCAGTGCCTCTGCATCGAACGTCTCTCGCGCTTGTGAGAGGAAGACCCGGCGATCCAGGTCGTCTCGGAAGATGGTGAAACCGGCTACACCTCGGAACATGACGTGTTGCAGGGCACCGGGATAATCGACTCTTGCTGTCCTGGGCATGGTCATGAAGGTCAGCAAAGGGCGTGCCATCTCGACCTGCGCGCCACAGGACAAGGGCGGCGTTCAACGAACAGCTACTCGTCTTCCAGGAGTTAGTTGGTTTCTTACGTACGTCCCTTTTCTTCCCGACCGTTCGATTTCCGGACGGTGCGTACGGATTCCGAACGGGTGGGGCGACGTGATGCGATAATCGGGCTGAAGGAGGAGGTATGGTCCGGCACACCTGGTTTGCGGCCCTGTGCGTGTCCGTTGCTACAGTGGGGTGCACGTCCCCGCCAGCCGCGACCGACGCGTGGGACCACGCCATCTGGAACGGTACGCCCACCGAGGACTTCCCGGCCGTGGGCGCGCTGACCGTGGAGGGGGCGGCGTTCTGCACGGGCACGCTGATCGCTCCCACCACAGTGCTCACCGCCGCCCACTGCGTGGACTACATGGATGGAGTGGCCGGGGCGGACCTTCGCTTCTTCACCGGCCAGGGGGAGGCAGGACTGCTGGACGGCGGCGCGGTCGTGGACAACGCCGAGTCCCATGCGGCGTGGGACGGCTGGGTCGGTGACATCGGCCTGGTGTACCTGGCCGAGCCCGTGGACGAGGTGCCCCAGTTCGTCAACGTCGACGAGATGCTGCCCGGCACGTGGCAGGGTAGGAACGTGACCCTGGTGGGCTACGGCATCACCGGCGACGGGCTGGACGACTCGGGCCTCAAGCTGATGACCGAGGTGCAGGTCTACGCGTTCGACGAGGACGTGTTCTTCCATTACACGGCCGGCACCAACGCCTGCTTCGGCGACTCGGGCGGGCCGGCCCTGTACGAGGTCGACGGCCGCTGGACCGTGGTGGGGGTGCTGTCCGGCATCTTCGGCCACATGCACGACGACAGCGTCTGCATCGGCGGTGGGGGCTACCAGATCCGGCCGGACGTGTACGCGGACTGGATCGAGGAGAACGCGGCCATCAACGACGACACGGCCGGCGACGACGACGACACGGCCGACGACGACGACGACGACACGGCCGATGACGATGACGACGACGACGCAGTGGAGGGCGAGCCCCTGGAGGACAGCGAGGGCGGTTGCCAGTGCCGGAAGGTTGACCCTGCCCGGTCACCCCTGGCGGCCCTGCTGGTGCTGGCCACGATGATCGCCGCGCACAGGAGACGGCACTGACCGCAGGCAGGCTGCTCGAGGGCTCGGTCCGCCGGCACCTGCTCGGCCTGGGCGGGCCCATGCTCGTGGGCATCGTGTCCATCGCGCTACTCAACGTGATCGACACCTTCTTCATCGGCCGCCTCGGCGCCACCGAGCTGGCCGCCATGGGCTTCACCCTGCCGGTGGTGATGGTCATCGGCAGCGTGACCATGGGCCTGGGCATCGGCACCACGTCCGCCATCTCCCGGGCCATCGGCGCGGGCCACGACGAGATCGTGCGGCGGCTGACCTCCCACGCGCTGCTGCTGGCCGTGTCCCTGGTGGTGCTCCTGTCGCTGATCGGCGCGGCTACCATCGACCCGCTGTTCCGCGCCATGGGCGCCTCGGACGAGACCCTGCCCCTGGTCCGCGAGTACATGCTGGTGTGGTACGTGGGCATGGTCTGCCTGGTGGTGCCCATGGTGGGCAACTCGGCCATCCGCGCCACGGGCGACACCCGGACCCCGGCGGCCATGATGCTCGGCGCAGCCGTGGTCAACATCGCCCTGGACCCGCTGCTGATCTTCGGCTGGGGCCCGGTGCCTGGCATGGGCATGCGCGGCGCGGCCATCGCCACGGTGGCGGCGCGCGCCGTGACCCTGGTGGTGTCCCTGTGGGTGCTGGTGCTGCGTGAGCGCATGCTCCAGTGGCAGCCGACCCACCCGGCCGTGGTCGTGCGCGACTGGATCCTGGTGCTGCGCGTGGGCCTGCCCTCCGCGGCCACCAACCTGGTGGTCCCGATCTCGGTCGGCCTGCTCACCGCGATCGTGGCGCGCTCCGGCGAGGACGCGGTGGCGGCCTACGGGGCGGGCAGCCGGCTGGAGATGATGATGATGATGGCGCCCATGGCCCTGGGCGCCGGGCTGGCCCCGTTCGCCGGCCAGAACTGGGGCGCCGGCCTGCGCCACCGCCTGGCCCGGGCGCTACAGCTGTCCAACCGCTTCGTCATGGCCTGGGGCGTGACCATGGCCGTGGTCGCCGTGGTCCTGGCCGGCCCGATCGCCGCGCTGTTCGCGCCCGAGCCCGAGGTGGCACGCATGCTCCGGCACTACCTGTGGCTGGTGCCCCTGGGGTTCGCCCTGCAGGGCATGTTCATGATCGCCTCGTCCACCTTCAACGCCATCGACCAGCCCCTCAAGGCCACGGCGCTGGCCGCGCTCCGCGCGCCGCTGGTCGTGGTGCCCGCGGCCTGGATCGGCAGCGAGCTGGCCGGCGTGGAGGGCGTATTCGCGGCCCTGGCCCTGTCCAACCTGGTGGTCGGGGTGGCGGCGTGGATGTGGACCCGGCCGCTGCGCGCGGACGCCCGAGCGCCGGCGCCCGCCGACACCTGACGCGCCGGGCGACTCCGGCGCCGCAGCTCAGGCGTCCGCCTGCGAGGCGAGGGTCTCCTGCAGCACCTGCCGGCTGCGCTCGTCCACCTCGGTGAACTGCACGCCGATGCCCGCATCCTGCCCCTTCATGGCCGCGATCTCGGGCGGGACCGCACGCACCACCTTGCCCTCGGCGCGGAACACCGACCCGTCCACGAACTCCAGCTGTAGCCGGATCACCGTGCCCTTGGGCTTCACCTGGTCGGTGACGATGAACACCCCGCCGAGGCTGATGTCGCGGATCGTACTGTGGCAGGACAGGTCCTCGGGCTGGTTGAAGCGGTACACCACCCGCATGGCGAGCTCGATGCGGGGCCAGCGGCGTCGGTTGCCCATGGAGATTCCCTCGCCCCGAGGATAGCAGGGGACGACCCGCGGCATCGTTGCCAGAACCGATGAAGGAGGTGGCCATGAGCGGATCGGACCGGGTGGCCGAGGTCTCCGACCAGGCCGTGGAGGCGGCCACGGGTCACCTTCGCCCCGTGCAAGACCGGCACGGCCGTGCGCTTCCACCACGAGAAGTTCGCGGACGCGGACGCGCGGGACGTGATGAAGGAGCGCTGGGTGGGGGTGCCGGAGCGGTTGCGGGACGGTCAATCCATGTACTCGGCCTTGCGGTAGATCTCGCTGGTGAGGAGATCGTCGCCGACCACGACGTAGTCGTCGCGGCAGTACCGGCGCATCTCCCACAGGCCAATCACATCAGCCATGCTGATACCCATCGCGATCGCAAACAGGACGACCGCGACGGCCTTGCCGGTGAGAACCACCAGGAGGAACAGGAACAGACCCGTGACAACGACCGGAACGGCGAAGACGATTGCAGCCTGACCGATCGTGTACCCGCCCTCGACGAGGACGTAGGGCATCCTGTACTGCACCGACAGTCCGAACCGAATCCGGCTCCAGGGGATGCCCACGGTTCTCGCTCCGAGGGCATGTAGCACCTCATGGGCACCGACCAGGGGGACCAGACAGACAGCCACGGCGACACAGGCCGGCATCAGGTCGAGGTGAAACGAGGTGATCTCCGGGTGCAGAACACGCGTACGAGCGATCACGGTCACGGCCCCACCAATGAGGCAAAGGAGCCCCATCATCAGTGCCGCCTGCACGGCTGGTCTCAGGTCTGAGCGGTGGGTTTCGAGGGGTTCGTAGCCGGCGGGAACCATGGTGGCGCATCCTAGCAAGAGAGTGTCGCCGTGTAGGGACCAGCCGACGCGGACAGCTCCATGTCCACCGCTGCACACGTGATCACGACCGCGATGATCGTCACGCAGATGCCAATCACGATGGTCGCTCCTGCTGCGCCGACGGCGGCCACCTCCCCCGGCTCCCCGTGCAGGATCAGGCTCGTCCTGAACTCCGCCGCCAGGTCGAACCCGTCGGTCGTGATCGTGGCCAGGTACGACCACTGGCACGAGCCCATGTCGCCGGCCCAGGTGCACTCGTAGCCCCACAGGCCCCACCAGTCCGAGCTGCCGATGCGGACCAGCTCGGCGGAGTTGCCGTCGGGCAGCTCGAACACGATCAGGTCGTCGTCCACCACCTCCACGTCCGCCTCGCCGAAGTAGTCGGACAGGTCCTCGTACTGGATGTCGCCGGTGATCAGGTCACCCTCGCCCAGGTCCAGCCCGTGCGCGGGGATGCTGTACTGCTCGTGCTGGCCGCGGAACCACACGTCCATGGAGGACGGCTGCTGGTTCAGCTGGGGCAGGCCGTTGCCGTACGGGCGGGCGTGGGCCAGCAGCGGCACGCACAGGGTCGCGGCCAGGAACAGGGGCCACAGGATCGCGGTGATCGAACGGATGGTCTCGGTACGCATGGGTCCAACTCCTCGTTGGCTTCGTCGACTCCGGGCGCGGCCCACCATGAGCCCCCCCCCCGGGGGCGACTATCGGTGGTTCACCGGCACACGGGCGGGAAGGTCATGTTCGAAGGTCCGGAGCAACGGGAGCGAGGCCCCGTGGAGCACCTCGTCGAGCTGCTGACCGGTCACTCCCAGCAGCAGCTCGACCGCGGCCGAGCGGCCGCGCCGGTCGGCGAGGGTCGCGCCCACAAGGTCGAAGCCGTCCGTGGACAGCAGCCCGTACGTCACCAGTTGCGGCGTGACCATGTCGCCGTCGAACCGGTACTCCCACCTCTGTACGACCCACAGGGGCAGGCCGAACAGCCGCGTCAGCTGTGCGTCCCCCACGGACACGGCGTCGGCGTCGTGCACCACGAACGTGGCTTCCGCGTCCACGGCCGGGCCGCCCCAGCCCGGGACCTCGATCTCGATGGTCAGCAGGGTGCCGGCCTCCACGAACTGCAGCCGGGAAGGGGCAACAGCGCTGCGCGCGGGCTGTGCCTGGGCGTCGAGGTAGGTCAGGAAGGCGATCAGCATCGCCGAACAGATGATCACGGTGCGGGCCATGGTTCGTTCCTCCAGGTTCATGCCCAGACCTGGAGAGCAACGGCCGTGCCAACCGCGATTCGACTGTTATTTCATGAGGTTATGTGAAACCCGAAAAACCAGACCGTACGGATTCCGTACGGTGCGTTCGATTTCCGTACGGGTGGGGCGAAGTCACTCACAAGGGGACGTCGGGAGGACGCCGTGGGGATCAGGCGATGATCGAAAACGAGGGATCCGGATCGGAGCGGAACAGCCGCTCGTACGCGGCCAGCACCAGCGCGACCAGGGTCTGGCGGGAGAACCACGGCGAGTCCGCGGGCGCTGGCTCGGGCTCGACGCCGGGCTCGGCCGGGCCATCGAGCGCAGGCTCGACGTCGGGCTGGACCACGGGCTCGTCCACCCCTGCCTGGGTCACGATGCGATCGATGTCCCGGGTGGCCCGGTGCCGCACGCCGGCCTTGACGTAGGCCGACGTGTCAGCGCGCTCCCGCGGCGAGGCCTCGCGGCCCTGGGTGGGCTCGTGGGATGCGGGCGGCGTGGTGGCGGAGCGCTCCGGCCGGGACGGACGGACGCCCTCTCCTGTCTGGCGCGTTCGCCGGACGCTGCCATCGATGCCCTGCTGGTCGACCACGGAGATGCGCTTGTGCAGGCCATGGAACCGTTCGGCCTGGGGGCGGGTAGCGGCGGTGTCGAATACTGAGGTCACGATCCACCGGAGTCCTGGTGGATCCATCGGCCGGATCGGCCAGAACTGAAGGTCGAATGCGCGCCTCAGGCAGCAGGCAGCGAGAAACAGAACCGGCTGCCGTCGTGGCCCCGGGACTCCACCCAGATCTGGCCGCCGTGCAGCTCCACGATCTTCTTGCACAGGGCCAGGCCGATGCCCACGCCCGGGATCTCGGAGCCGTCGTGCAGCCGCTCGAACATGTCGAAGATGCGCTCGTGGTGATCGGGGTGGACGCCCACGCCGTTGTCGGCCACGCAGATCACCCACTCGCCGTTGCGCCGGCGGGTGGAGATGTGGATCCGCGGCGGCTCGTCACCGCAGAACTTCAGCGCGTTGACCACCAGGTTGTTCAGCACCTGGCTCAGCCGCCGGCGGCTGCCCACGACCTGGGGCAGCTCGTCCGTGGTCAGCTCCGCGCCCGCGTCCTCGAGCCGCCAGCTCATGGCGTCGCGCAGGTCCCGGACCACGGACGGCAGGTCCACCAGGTCGGTCTCCACGAAGCTCGCGCCGATCTGGCCGTAGTCCAGCATGCCGCGCACCAGGTCGTCCATGCGGCCTGCCGCCTCCGCGATCCGCTCCAGCACCTCGGCGTCGCGCCCCTCCATCCCCGCGCCCAGGGAGCGCTTGAGCAGCTGCGAGTGGGTGACGAGGTTGCGCAACGGCTCGCGCAGGTCGTGCGCGGCCGCGTACGCGAACTGCTCCAGGTCGCGGTTGGCCAGCCGCAGCGCGTCCACCGTGGTCTGCAGCGCGATGCCGGTCTGCTTGAGATCGGTGATGTCCGATGCGATGCCACACATGCGGGTCAGCGCGCCGTCCGCGTCCCGGATGGGGAAGCCGCGGTCTCGGATCCAGCGAGTCTCGCCGTCCGGTCGGACGATGCGGTACTCCAGGTTCCACCGCCCCGCGGAGTGGTGGGCGAACTCCCCGAGCACGTGGTCGCGGTCGGCCGG
The DNA here is from genome assembly GCA_964639985.1 of uncultured Rickettsiales bacterium. GTDB lineage: Bacteria > Myxococcota_A > UBA796 > UBA9615 > CAYRNR01 > CAZXHG01. The sequence goes on along the minus strand of CAZXHG010000034.1, from coordinate 6,260 downwards.
GTGCACCGGCTCGGAGAAGGCGCGGGGGTTGGTGTACAGCTCCTCCCGCGGCCGGCCCCATATCTGCTCGTACGCCGGGCTCACGTAGAGCATCTCCGTGACGCCAGGGGTGCTCATCCAGAACACGTCCTCGATGTTCTCGGCCAGCAGCTCGAACCGGGTCTCGCTCTGGCGCAGCTCCTCCGCGGCGCGAGAGCGCAGCTCGCGCTCGGCGCGCTTCTCCGGGGTGGTGTCCACGAACAGCACCAGCAGCAGCCGCTGGTCAGCGATGTCCAGGGGGTGCAGCCGCAGGTCGAGGAACACCTCGCGGCCGAAGCTGGACACGGTGTGCAGGTCCTGATGCCGTGGCTCGCCGGTCTGCAACACCGCGTCGGCCAGGTCGACCAGGCCCGCGTCCTGCCACGAGCTGGTCTGACGGAAGTCCTGCAACAGCAGCCTGTCCAGGGGTGCTCCCACGCCGTCGGCCGCGGCCTGGTTGGCGATCACGCAGGGCCCCGCTGCGCGATAGACCACGACCCCCATGGGCGCGGCGGTGAGCAACGCGCGCAGGAACGCCTCGACCTCGGCGAGGCGGGCGTCGATGTCACCGCCCGGGGCGGCGACGAGTCGGAGGTCGTCTGCGACCGGCAAGATCCCCTCCCCGGCAGGCTGGCTCCACTGCTCCCGGATTCGACCTTACACCTGCGACCGGGTGGAGCGGTCTTACGCGCCTCTTCCAACCGCGGCGTTGGCGGCGGGGGGCCAGCCGCCACGAGGAGTACGGCTGGTCGCTGAACCGGGTCAGCAGCCGCTGCCCGGGTACACGTCGGGATCGGAGTCGTCGCAATCCCAGCCCAGGGCGGGGTAGGTGGCGTAGTCGTAGGGGCCCGGCTGCCACCACTCGGGGTAGCCGTCGCCGTCGAGGTCCCAGGAGCCGGCGTTGGGGCCGCCGTCGGCGTCGTCGCAGTCACCGCTGCACAGCACGTACCCGTCGCCGTCGCCGTCCACGGACTCGTCCGTGGTCGGGTCGCAGTCGTTGTCGATGCCGTCGCACAGCTCGACTGCGTAGGGGTTCACGGCCGCGTCCGTGTCGTCGCAGTCGCCTTCACACGCCATCAGGCCATCGCCGTCCGCGTCGGACTCGTCGTCCGGGACGAATCCGTCGCAGTCGTTGTCCAGGCCGTCACAAGCCTCCTGGGCCTCGTAGAAGGTCAGGGGATCGTCGTCGTCGCAGTCGAGGTCACAGGTGCTTCGGCCGTCGCCGTCGAGATCCTGCGGATAGACGGCGTGGTCGTCATCGTCGCAGTCGCCAGCAACCTCCAAGCCGCTGCAGCACTCGACTACCTCCCCACCGAGATCCACGCCCTCGCCCGCGCCGTCGCCATCGTCATCCACCGAGTCCAGACCCTCGTCCACGTCCCAGTCGCAGTCGTTGTCCAGACAGTCCGTCAGCTCGGTGGCGCCCGGGTAGGACCAGGCGTCCGCGTCATCACAGTCCCCCTCGCAGATGCGCAGACCGTCGAAGTCGGCGTCCGCCTCGTAGTCCGGGCAGCCCACGAGCCCGATCAGCGCGGCGAGCAGCAGCCGTGGCATGAGCGACCTCCCCTCGCGTCGAGGATACCAGGGTCGGTCCCGGACAGACTTGTCCTTGCAAAACCGGCGGGCGGCGCCATGCTTGGGGGCATGAGACCCCTGATCCCGCTGCTCGTACTCGCCCTCGCCGCCACCCTGCCCGCCTGCGTCACGTCGGGCGAGCCGCCGGAGCAACAGTCCGTGTCCGCGGCGTCGCTCAACCTGCTGCACGGGATCCTGTGCGAGCAGGAGAACTGCCGGCTCGAGGAGCGGGTGGATCTGCTCACCGACTGGATCGCCGAACGGGGCTGCCCGGACGTGGTTGCGCTGCAGGAGGTGTGGGCGCCGACCGCGGAGTACCTCGAGCCCCAGCTCGACGGGATCTGCGAGTTCCCCTACGAGATGCTGTACGGCGTGGACGACTGGGGCGTGGACGACGAGGTGCTGCTCAGCCGCTACCCGGCCAACGAGATCGGGCTGACCGCGCTGCAGGGGGACTTCCGCCACGTGCTGCACGCGGAGATCGAGCACCCGCTGGGCGACCTCGACCTGTTCGTGACCCACCTGTCGTCCGGCTCGGACGGCGGCGGCGAGCCGTGCGAGGACTGCCCCGAGCAGTGCACCGACGCCGGCGCCACCACCCTGCGCGACTGCCAGGCCGTGCAGGTGGCGGACGAGGTGCGGGTGCAGACCGAGGAGTTCGCCCTGGTGATGGGGGACTTCAACGACCCGGCGGACAGCTTCCTGTACGGCTACTACGAGGAGAAGGGCTGGATCGACACCTACACCGAGGCGGGCAACCTCGAGTGCGATCCGGACACGGGCATCGGCTGCACCTCCGGACGGGAGGACGAGGCCCTGGACGACCTCGAGCTGCCGGACCTCAACGTGCACGAGCGCATCGACTTCATCTTCCTGACCGGGGCCGCGCCCGAGGGCAACTGCGCCATCGACGGGCCGGACGACGACGACGGCGACGGCCAGGCCACGCGCCTGTTCGCGGACCTTCCCAACCCGTTCGCCGACGACTGTGGACCGGATCCGGACGCGATCTGCTGGCCGTCGGACCACATCGGGGTCCAGCTGGACATGGAGTGCTACCCGATGTGGTACGAGCCGTTCATCCCGCCGATGTTCATGCCGTAAGTAAGGAAACCTGCTCCCATGCGGAAGCATGGGAGCAGGTGATTCAGGAGCCGGCCTTCCAGTCCTGGAAGATCGTCATCAGCTCGGACTCGACGTGCTCGGGGAGCGGCTCGGAGGGAATTTCGCCTGTGGTCGCCACGGTGAGCTTCATCTGCTCCACGTAGCGCTTGCACGGGGGGCACATGGCGATGTGCATGGTGAACGACAATCGGTCCACGAAGGACATGGTCCCCTCGAGGTAGTCGGTGATCAGCTCGGTGATGTCCTTGCAACTGATCATGTGTCTCACCTTCCCGACAGGTGCCCCTCGAGGATGCTGCGCAGCTTCGTCCGCCCACGGTGCAGCAACACCCGCTGATTCGTCTCGCTGATCTCCAGGACATTACACACGTCCTCGGATTCCCAGCCGTCGATGTCGCGCAGGGTGACCACCATGCGCTGCCGCTCGGGCAGCTCGGTGAGCGCCTGCTCGAGCGCCGCCATGGCCTCCTTGCGCTGCAGCATGTCCTCGGGCGTGGTCGCCTCCCAGGTCTGGGGGGCCTCGGACCACTTGCCCTTGTTGCTGAAGCGGGACGGGTCCAGGGACGGGCCCTCGTCGTCGCTGCCCAGGGCAGAGAACGGGATCTGCCGTCCCTCGCGCTGGCCGCGGGTCTTGGCCCGGTTGACCAGGATGCGGTAGATCCAGGTCTTGAGCGCGGACCGCCCCTCGAATTTCGGCAGCCCCTTGAGCACGGCCAGCCACGCCTCCTGGGCCACCTCGTTGGCCACGGGCGGCGTGCCGCAGTACATGGCGGCCAGACGGACCATGGAGGTGTGGTGCTGGGCGACCAGGTCGCGGAACGCGGCCTCGTCGCCGGCGAGGATGCGCCTGGCCAGCTCGAGGTCTGCGGGGCTGTGGACCTTGGGATCGTTCACGGTGCGGAAATCCTAACAACTTCCGCGACAGGCGGCCGGGAGCCGCCCGCGCCGGGCTCACTCCCAGGTGATCACCAGCTGGTAGACGTGGGCGCTGCTCCAGTGCAGGCCCAGGTGGGAGTACGGCTCGTCGTTCTCGGCATCGGAGTAGTCACAGCCCCCGTCGGTGTCGACCCAGGTCTCCAGCTTCATCAGGTCGGTGTGGTACTCGGTGTTGCAGACGTTCCAGTTCCACTTCTCGAGCAACACGTCGGCGCAGTCGCCCTCCAGGTACACGAAGCCCCACTTCTCCTCGCAGTTGGCGTGGTCGTCCTCGAAGCCGATGAGGTCGGCGTGGAAGGTGCCGGACTGCTGCAGGGTGGGCTGGATCACGGCGCCGGGAGGGCCGTTGCCGTACTGGTAGCTGTCGAAGGCCAGGTCGAGGCATCGAAGGGCGATGTCGGTGGAGCGATCGAAGTACGTGACGCCGTCGATGGTGACGGTGATGCGGCCGGGAGCGTCGCAGTCCGGGCCCACGTACTGGCAGTCGTGGTCGCAGTCGCCCGTGTCCGCGGTGACGCCGTCGCACTCGGGATCGCCTGCACAGTCGGCCACGCCCACCGCGCGGCAGATCATGTCGGCCTGATCCACCGGCTGGCAGGCAGCGTCGCAGGTGTCCTGGATCCCATGACTGCCGCCGCCGGTGCACGTCTCGAGGTCGGTGCCGGGCGCCACGCCGTCGCAGGGCGTGGGCGCGCCGCAGGCGTCGTCGCACAGCCCATCGCTGTTCACGCCGGGCACGTCCGAGCAGGGATCGGAGGTGGTGTCGTCGTCCGAGGAGGCGTCATCGTCATCGTCGCCGGTGGCGTCGTCGTCCGCCGCCGTGACGTCGTCGTCGTCATCGTCACCAGCGGGGCAGGCGCAGATCAGCAATCCGAGACAGAGCAGCAGGACGGCCGGTGCCGGGGTTCTCACGGGACTCCCTCCCTCAACGGGAGGATAGCAACACCGCGCGCACCTCGCGGTACAGGCGCTGTCGGAACGGCGAGGTGATCTCGGCGTTCTCCTCCCAGAAGGCCAGGGAGTCGGCGCGCTCGGCCGCCTCGCGGTCCGTGCCCGCGGCCATCTCGGCGAGGAAGCGCTCGACGCGGCCGGCCTTGTGCTGGCGCAGCAGGCCGAGGTGCTCGTCGGCGTTCGTGGGATCGAGGCTCCAGGCCTGCTCCACTGCCGACGGCAGGTCGTCGATGGCGAGCATCAGGGCATCCTCGGGGTCGTCGGCCGCCTGGATCTGGTCGAGAGCGCACCAAGCCTGGTTGTACAGCTTGTCCGCCTCGTCCCTGAGCAACAGGTGCCACAGCTGGTCGCCGGCGCAGGTGGGGGGGTCGCCGGTGAAGGTGAGCAGGTCGTTGTCGCGCTTGTGGATCAGCCAGCGCTCGGGGTCGTGGTGCTCCCACTCGGTGAGCAGTGCGGCGGCCTGGTCGAGGGTCATGCGAGCCGGCAGCGGGGAGGGCGTCGTCATCCGGCCACCGAAGATACCAGGAAGGTGCAGGCGCGTTCAGAGGCCCAGCTCGCCGTACGGGTGGGTGCGGATCGGGATCTGCTGCAGCCAGGCGCGCATCATCTCGTCGCTCAGCAGCCGGCCCACCACGCGGTAGTCCGAGGCGAAGCCCGGGGAGTTCGTGACCGGCTCGCAAACCACGGCCACCGGGTCCAGGAAGGAGGCGTGGCAGAAGTCCACGCGATCGCCGTCGACCACGATCAGGCCGGTGTGGATGTCGAGGCCGACCGCGTACAGGCCGTCGCCGTGGGACTGGACCTGGTCGGCGACCACGGATGCGGCGCGGTTGCGGTAGCGCCAGATGGCGTCCTCGGTGGCGAAGGTCTTGACGATGAACTCGGACGGCTGCTGGGCCAGGGTCACGCGCTCGACGCGGAAGCCCGCGTCGCGCAGCACCGTGCTGACGAAGTAGCCACAGGCGATCACGCCCTCGCCCGGGGTCTCGGACGTGCCGTAGAAGTCCCAGGGGGTGCCGTACCAGCGGGGGATGATGTGGTCGCGGATGGCGGTGAGGGCGGTCTCACGGGCGCGGGCGAGCACGACGGTGCGGGCGGCAGCGTCCGGGGCGGCGGTGTACTCGGCGGACAGGGCCTGGCGGGTGGCGGCGAGGGCGGCGAGGAGGTCGGGGTAGGACCCGGGCTGGTCCGCGGACGCAGGAGCATCGGCGGGGAGGGCGGCGGCCGACGCTGGAGCAGCGGCCGGAGGGCCTGACGGGGAGTCGAGAGAGTCGCTGGCGGCCGGTGCTGGAGCGTCGGCCGGAGGGGCCGCGGTCGAGCAGGCCAGCAGGAGCATCAGCAGCGGGAGAATGGCGCGCACCGCTACGAGGACACCGGGGGGCGGGGGAGGCTTCCCACGGGGCCTGTGGATGCGGCGCGGGTTTCGCAGCGGGTTCGCAGTGGTGATGGTCGGGTTGGCCGCAGTATGCCTGTGGATAAGCTGTGGGCACCCTGTGGGTCCGTGTGGGTGGATGATCCGAGCCTGATGGTTCAGCGCCGGCGGCGCAGCGCCAGGAAGGCCGCGCCGATCAGCAGGGCGAACGGGCCGGCGTGGCGGTCCTCGCCCGTGGCGTCGCATGCGCAGTCGTCGTCGTCGCCCGTGTCGTCGTCCGCGG
>CAZXHG010000033.1:47966-51045 GCA_964639985.1 uncultured Rickettsiales bacterium | reverse complement strand
CGGGCAGGAAGTAGCGGAAGCTCGCCCGCATCCAGTACCAGTTGTTGGTGTACCACGAGCCCCCGCGCACCACGCGGTACTCCGTGGCCGGTGAGCCGGGCTCCCAGGGCCGCTCCACGTACGGATCGGCCACCCACTCCCACACGTTGCCGGTCAGGTTCAGCACGCCAAAGGGGCTCGCCCCCTCCGGGTAGGCCTCCGCCGGCGCCACGTGCGAGTGCCCGTCCGGGTGGCCGTCGCCATCGAACCAGTTGGCACGCGTCTCGGCCTCGTCCCACGCGTCGCCGAACGCCCACCGCCGGCCGTCGTCCCCGCGAGCGGCCCGCTCCCACTCCAGCTCCGTGGGCAGCCGCCTGCCCGCCCAGCGGCAGTACGCGTCCGCGTCCGCCCAGGTCACCAGGAACACCGGGTCGTCACTGATCCCGCCTCTCGGTGCGCCGTCCTTCCACGCCCACCGCTTCGCCCAGTCCACGCCGGTCCCGGGCACGGCACGGCCGGTGTCGGCCACGAACGCCGCGTAGGCCTCGTTGGTCACTTCGGTGCGATCGATGAAGAACGCCACCACGGCCACCTGCCGCCGCGGGCCCTCGTTTGGGTCCCCCTTGTCGTCGCCGATCCACGACTCCCCGGCCGGGATCAGCACCATGCCCTCCGGGATCCCCGGGGCCGACTCCTCGGCCGCGGCCACACCGGCCACGAGCACCACCAGCAGCGCCCACCTCACGGCTCGTCCACCGTGGTCGGGTCGGTGAACGCCGGCGGCTCCGGCGGCAGGATCTCGTCGGACGCCCCCAGCACCTCGCGCGTGTCCGCCTGCGCCTGCTCCATGGCCCGGCAGTCGGCCGCGTCCAGCCGCGGCGCCTGGCCGCAAAGCGGCAGCGACGCATTCACGTCCACCACCTGGTGGTGCGTCCCGCCCGCCTCGTCGGTCGTGTCCACCCAGGTCGACACGTAGCTCACGTCCGCCAGCGCCACCCCCGCGCCCGGCACCGCCTCGAACGTCAGCTTCAGGATCATGCCCGCGTCCTGGTAGCGCTTGCGCATGTTGGACAGGAAGTTGCCCAGCGAATACGTGACGAACCCCTCGCGGCCATCCTCGGTGGTCAGCACCTCGTAGGGCTGCACGTAGTGCGGGTGGCCACCCAGCACCACATCCGCGCCTCCCTCGATCAGCTCCGCGGCCAGGGTCACGGTGTCGGCCTCGGGCTCGTGGCGGTACTCGATGCCCCAGTGGCAGCCCACCACCACGAGCTGCGCGCCCGCCTCCCGCGCGGCCACGATGTCGGCCAGCATACGCTCGGAGTCGATCATGCCCACGATCCCCTCCCGCCCCGGCGGCAGCGGGATCCCGTTGGTGGAGAACGTGTAGGCCAGGAACGCCGTCGGGATCCCCGCGATCTCGAGCCACAGCACCGGATCGTCCTCGGGGTCCTTGCGCGTGCCCACGTGCAACAGCCCCTCCGCGTCCAGCGCGTCGATGGTGCGCAGCAGCCCCTTCTCCCGGCGGTCCATGCAGTGGTTGTTGGCGGTCTGCACCACGTCGAAGCCCGCGGCGATCAGCGCATCGGCCAGGGTCCGCGGCGCGTTGAACGTGGGGTAGCCGGCATAGGCCATGTCCTCGCCGGCCAACGGGGCCTCCAGGTTGGCGAATGCCACGTCCGCGCCTGCGATGTGCGCGGCCACGGGCGCGAACGCGTCCGATATCCGGTAGCGGCCGTCCTCGCCACGGGCGGCGCGAACCTGCAGGGAGTGCATCATCACGTCGCCCACGGCAGCGAGGGTGAACGTGGCCGGCGTGACCTCGGCCTCGGCGGCCGCGGCGCGGACCGCGTCGAGCGGCTCCAGCGCCAGCGCTGGCGTGGCCAGGGCCAGGGCCAGCGCGATCGGGATCCATCGCATCACTGCGGCTCACCTCCTTCGCCCGTACGACCCGGGTGGCCCTGCACAGCTTCCTCTGCCCCGCGCAGGAAGTCGAGGACCAGGGCCTGGTAGCGCAGCCGGTGGCGGGCCCAGCCCGTGACGTGCTCGGTGCCGGGCAGCACCACCCGCTCGCACGGGCCCTGCAGCACCTGGCGCCGCAGCTCCTCGGTCTCTGCGGGCGGGATCACCGTGTCGCGGTCCCCGTGCACGATCAGCACGGGGGTTGGACCCAGAGCCCGGGCCGCCTCTTCGATGTCGAGCCGGTAGCGCCAGCCCATGCCGTCCAGGTAGAGGCGGCGGGCGGCCAGCAGGCGCAGCTCCGGGTCCACATCTCCCAGCCGCTGGTCGATCACCCCCTTGCACGCGGTGAAGAGGTGGGCCACCGGGCCCGAATCCAGCACCACGGAGAGCGGCAGCGGGCCCCGCGAGGCCCCCACCATCACGATACCCGCGCCCATGGAGAAGCCCAGGCCGTGGTAGCTGCGGTAGCCCCTGTCCAGCACATGCCGGATCGCGGCATCGACGTCCGCCGGACGCGCCCCCAGGGCCAGCCCCAGCGCGTCACCTGTCTCGCTGTCCCCGTGGGACCGCGCGTCGAACAGCAGCACCGGGTGGCCGGCCGCGCGCAGCATGCGCGCCACGGGCAGGTAGTCGTGCCGCGACCCGCCGAAGTGGTGATGGACCACGACCGGGGCTCGTCCGTCCGCGGGTAGGAACCACCCCGCCAGCCGCAGGCCGTCGGCGGTATGCAGGTCCACGTCCTCGACCGGGCCGGCGGCCCGCCGCTCGAGGGCAGCGCGCGTGGAGCGGGCGGGTACGTGCTCGGCCAGCCGCCCCAGCACCGCGCCCGCCTCGTGCCAGCGCGCGCCCACCGCGGGCAGCCGCTCGCCCACCCCGCGTGACAGCCAGGGAAGCCAGGACTCGGGAACCTGCAAGGCCATGGGGCGTGCATCGTACCAGCTCCGCTGCTCCTCCCCCAGGTACACGTGGCGGGAGCCCAGCGGCCCCGCTCAGCCCGCCGTACAGGTGCAAGGGCTCTGTCGAATTTTGCTTGACTTACCCCCCCCCCCGGGGGGGGGGGTATGGGGGGGGGGGGGGGGCGGGGGGGCCCCCCCAGGGGGCTGATTAGCACAAGGGGAGGTTGCGATGACATCGGGCG
>CAZXHG010000033.1:0-47956 GCA_964639985.1 uncultured Rickettsiales bacterium | reverse complement strand
CCCCGCGGTCACGGGGCACGGGCCCTGTCCATTTTTCTTGTCATTCCCCCCCCCCCTTCTGGGTTGCAATGGCTGCAGGAGGCGGACAGGGGAGCCACCTCCAGGGGCCGTATCTCACAAGGGGAGGTTGCGATGACATCGGTCGAAAAGGTGCACTTCGCGGTGGTGCTGGTCTTGTTCCTGAGCTTCGGCCACGCAGCAGAAGCTGGTTGCCCGGAACCGTACGACGAGGAAACCTGCGAGGGGGTCTGCTACGACTGCGACGTAGGTGGGACCGAACAGATCTGCTGCGACCTCACTGCCGATCAGGACCGGATCATCCTGATCGAGGACACCGAACCCATCGCGTACGGGACCATCCACATCGGCCAGGGTTCCGAGGACGACTTCTGCTGCACAGCGTCCGACATGGGTGTTTCCGCGTGCGCATACGTGGTGATCGATGCAGACCCGGGTTCGAGCACGAGTATGGACTGGGTCTGTCTCCAGGACAGCACCGCGTCCGGCTGCGAGAATCGAATCTCCGGCCTCCAGTACTGGACCGCCGGAGCAGACATCGACACCGACGGCGGCAACGACCTGGTCCTGACGTCACCATCAGGCGCATACGACGACACGGTCAATGTCGGTTCCGGGGATGACGTCGTCTACACCTACGATGGAGAGGACACCATCTACGGCATGTCCGGGGACGACATCATCCACGCCGGAGACGGCGCGGACGTCATCGACGGCGGCTATGACGGGGACGGCGTGTGGGCCGGCAGCGGTCCCGATACGATTGATGGGGGCAACGGAGGTGACGGGCTACGCGGAGAGGGCCACGCCGATACCATCGAGGGGGGCGCCGACGATGACAACCTGTTCGGTGGTTCCGGCAATGACGACGTCATGGGGGACGGCGGTGAGGATTTCGTGGGCGGCGACGCAGGAGACGACTGTCTGTGCGGCGGCTCCTCTGGCACGGGGCTCAACGATGATGGTGATCCAGACACCCTCAACGGCAACGCCTCCGACGTCAATGGCGACCTGTGCTACTACTACTCGACCGAGGGAGACACAGGAAGCAACTGCGACCATGTGGACACGGACTCCGACACAGATGATTGCCTGTGCGGGCCGTAGTAGCGCACGACCGTGATAGGGTCGAACCCATATTCGAACAGTCGTAGTGGCAATTCGCCGACGGACAGGTGAGCGGGAATTCGTTGTCGCCTCCGGTCAGGAGGAGTGATGATCTACAGAAGCCGTGCTCACCTGGGATTGATCGCGCTGCTCATGTTCTCCGGCTGTCCCGATCCCACGACAACGGACGACGACCATCATGACGATGACGACGCCATCCAGGACGACGATAGCGCAGCAGGTGACGACGATGACAGCGCGACGACAGACGACGATTCCGCATCCGATACAGACCAGGACAACGATGGCTGGTCATCAGCCGAGGGCGACTGCGACGACACGGATCCCGCAGTCAATCCCGATGCAGCGGAAGTCCACTGCGACGGTGTGGACAACGACTGTGACGGCAGCGGATCGATCTTCGCCATGGCCGTGGTCGATGGCCTCGAATTCCAGGCGTTCGCCAGCGCGGTGGCAGCGATACAGGACGGCAGCACCCTGTCCATCTGCCCTGGCACGCATACCGAGCAACTCCACATCGCCCCACTGCAAGCAAATCTGGCAATAACCTCCCTTAGTGGCACCTCGGAAGACACCATCCTGGACGGCCAGGGGCTGCACACGGTGCTGTACCTGGGTGACGACCTGTCCGTGACCGTATCCCACCTGACGATCCGCAACGGCCTAGGGGAAGCGTGGATCGGTGGTGACTACGCAGGCGGGGGCATCATGAGCTTCGCCGATCGGCTTGAGTTGTCCGATTGTACCTTCGAGGACAACGGGGTCGATGAACCGGGGGGGTGTGGCGGAGCAGTTACCCACTATGTCTCTTCCAGCGATGATCCAGGGTCCGAAGTCGTCGTCTCGGCCTGCCGCTTCACGAGCAACACCGCCAGCGGTGACGGCGGTGAGGGGGGAGCCGTCTGCACGAAGGGACACCAGGACTACTCCGTCTCCGTCGAAGCTTCGACGTTTGACGACAACCAGGTATTCCTCAACGGAGGTGCGCTCTACATTCGCGGTGACACAGGCCCTAGCGATGCGGCAGTGACGCTTGAGGTCTCGGACTCGACATTCAGCGGCAACCAGGCTGAACAAGGTGACGGTGGATCGATAGACCTCTCGTTCTACCGATCCATGGCCATCTCACAGTGCACCTTCGAGGACAGCTCGGCTGGATACGAAGGTGGCGCGGTCATCCTGAGCCATGCCCGCTCCACGCCCGCACCCATCGACATCACCGACACGACGTTCCAGGGCAACGCTGCGGCCGGCGGTGGTGCCCTCTTGCTCAACACGTACACGGGCAGCGAGATCCTCCAGCCATGCCTTCACGGCGTGACCTTCAGCGACAACACCTCCGGCTACTATGGCGGTGCGGTCACGATGGGGGGAAGCGGTCGCTTCGAGGCCACGCTCACCGACACCCACTTCCTGGACAACGTCGCCATCGCCAACGGCGGCGCCATCTACGCCGCGACCGGCGGCGACGTGACCCTGTCCATGGACGGCGGTAGCCTGTCGGGCAACCAGGGTGGCAGCGCAGGCGGCGCCATGGCCCTGATGCCACTGACCGTCGGATACCCCGCCTACGACGTCGCCCTCGCCGGGGTCGAGGTGGATTCCAATGCATGCACGGGCGGCGACTGGGGTGCGTTCTGGGTCTTGGACGACACCACGTTGACCCTGGATGGGTGCACCGTCACCAGCAACACCGGTGGCGCCGCACTGATCGACGACGATTCCGGTGCGACCTTGCACAGCATCGACAGCGACTGGGGAACCGGGGCCACGGACAACACGCCCTGGGACACGGGAGTCCTGAACGGACCGACCTATGCATGGGGGGCGAACGCGACGTTCACCTGCACCTGGGAAGGCACCTGCTTCTGACCCAGGCACCCGCAGGAACCTGCAGACCCATGGTCGTGAATCCTACCAACTGCTCGTATACTCGCCCGCGGGCACGCCCACCATGACCTACGTGCAGACCATCGACGAGTACCAGGCCAGCGGCGACGTAGCGCGCATCTACGCCGAGATCCGCGCTCACCTCGGCGCCGTGCCCACCGTGTTCCAGCTGATGAGCGCGGACCCTCGCATCCTGGCCGAGGCCTGGCGCGCCTACCCCTACGCCATGGAGAACGGCTCGCTGGGCCGCGCCGAGCGCGAGCTCGCGGCCCTGGCCGTGTCGCGGGTCAACGCCTGCCGCTACGGCGTGGACGGCGCCACCCAGCGGCTGCTGGACATGGGCATGCCCGCGGCCCAGATCGAGGCCCTGTTCCGCGCCGACCCGGGCACGGACGCGGCCCACCTGGCCCTGATCTCCCTGGCCGAGAACGCCACTCGCGATCCCATGGAGGACCAGCGCCGCTCCGTGCACGCCGCCCTCGACGCCGGCCTCGGCGTGGTCGAGCTGCGCGAGGCCGCCACGGTCGTCGTGTGGTTCAACCTGCTCAACCGGCTGGTGGACGGCCTGGGCGTGCCTCACCGCTCGCCCTCGCGCCGCGGCACCCTGCAGTCGCTGCGGGTCACGGCCCACGGCATCGCCGCGCGGCTGCGCAAGTCCGACACCCTGCCCGCGGTGGCCGCCCTGTCCGACGCGGGCGCGGGCGAGACCGCGGTGGTGATCCTGCGCCAGCTGCTGGAGGCGCTGGGCCCCATCCAGGGCGCGCTGCCCGACCGCTTCGTGCAGGGCATGCGCTTCACCCCCCGCAAGATCGACCGCACCGTGATCGAGGGGATCCGCGACGGCGGCTGGCCCGACGACGCCATCTTCCGCGCCGCGTTCGTGCTGGCCGCGCGAGAGGCAATGGCCAGCTGGAACGCGATCGTGCGCCACCTGTCCGACCCCTTGAGCAGCGACTTCCCCCCGGTCTGAGCCCCCACGCTTGCAGCGGAGGGCCCCCGCGGGTGATCCTGTGGGGTGGGAGGGGCACGGAACTGGGACGGATGATGACCACCTTGAACGAGCACTGGTCGGGCCTCGGCCGCTCCGGGATGCTCGGCGTCGGCCTTCCCTCCCGCTTCGGCGGCCAGGGCGGCGGCCCGGCCGAGGTCTGGCGCACCGCACGCCGGGTGGGCCGCGACGGCTTCGACCTGGGCGTGGGCCTGACCTGGATCGTGCACCACGTGGTCAGCCGCTTCCAGCTGGGCAAGTACGGCACCGAGGACCAGAAGGCCGCGTGGCTGCCCCGGCTGGCGTCGGGGGAGTCCATGGCCGCCACGGCCGGGGGCATGCCCATCGCCCTGGCCGAGCAGGACGAGGACTCCCTGGTCGCCCACCAGCTGCCCGACGGCGCCTTCGAACTGCACGGCACCCGCACCGGCGTGATCAACGCGCCCATGGCCGACCTGGTCGTGGTGTTCGCCCACTCGCCGCTGCCGGACGCGCCTGGCCGCCTGGGCACGTACCTGCTGCACCGCGACACGCCCGGCCTGCGCTTCACCCCGGGTACGGACAGGGCCTGGTGTCCGACGAGCCCCGTCGCGACCGCGGTGTTCGATCACTGCACCATCCCGGCGGCCAACCTGCTGGGCACCCACGCCCAGGCCCAGGAGATGTTCGACCTGTTCGGCGAGCAATTCGACATCCTTGCCCTGGAGGTGATCGCTGGATTCCTCAACCGCCTCGCCGAGGTGGTGGACCCGCACATGCGCCGCAGCGACCGCGCTCGCCTGTCGCTGCTGATCCTGCGGGGGCGGCTGCAGGCGCTGCAGTCCCTCAACCGCTTCCTGGCCGAGGAGTGGGACGCGCGGTTCGACGACCCGTCCGGATACGCCGCTGCCCAGGCGGCCGCGCGAGAGCTGATCCGCCGCACCCGGGAGGACCTCGCCGACCTGCCCGATCACCCGGACATCCTGGCCGCGCAGCGGGACCTGGAGCTGATGCGGCTGGGCTGGCAGCAGACCCGCCGGCGCTTCCTCCTGGCCATCCGATCCGACGAGGTCGAGGGCGATCCGGAGCCCACGTCCTGACCCGCAGCCCGGCGGCTTGACGACGTCCGAGGCCGCGGCTACCCTCTTCGCAACTCGAAGCGGAGGCGTGTCTCCATTCCCTGCCCGAAGGGTGGGATGGAGAGCGCGATAGGACGGACGCTCGATGAGCAGTGCAGATCAGATCGAGCTCGAAGGAACGATCACCGAGGTCTTCCCCGGCGGGAATTTCAAGGTGGAGACCGAGAACGGCCACAACGTTCTGGCCCACCTGGGCGGCAAGATGCGCAAGTTCCGCATCCGTGTCCTGCTCGGCGACCGTGTCATCGTGGCTGTCTCGCCCTACGACCTGAGCCGAGGCCGCATCATCTACCGCCAGCGATAGGAACCCCCGAATCGCGGCTGCGGCGCTTGCTGGGCGTAGGTGTGTGCCCGGCCTCGTGCGCCCGGAACGGATTGGAACGAATGCACCGCACGCAGCAGATGGTCTTCACCAGCCCCCGGCTGTTCGTCAACAACCTCCCCTACTCCGCCACGGAGGAGGAGCTGCGCGCCATCTTCGAGGCCGCGGGCTGGGAGGTGCTGGACGCCCGGGTCATCTTCGACCGGGCCACCGGGCTGAGCAAGCGCTTCGGCTTCGTCGAGCTCGGCTCGATCCAGGAGGCGCGGCTGGCGCAGAAGACGCTGGACGGGTTCGTGCTGCGGGACGAGCGGCTGGACATCTACCCGGCCAGGGACGACCCGGATCCGCGCAGTGGCCGGCGCCGCGTCTGACCCCCCCTCGAGCGGCTCACTCGCCGCCGGTGGAGAAGCTCCACACGGTCTTCCAGGGAGCGTCCCCCACCGTGGCCTCCATCTGAACGACATAGGTCTGCCACGGCTCGAGCGGCTCGGCCGGCAGCAGCACCACTGTGGACCACAGGTACGCCTCGTAGGCCGGCTCGAGCAGCTCCACGGCCAGCTCCTGGCCGTCCTCGGTCTGCAGCGTGCAGTTCTCCACGACCAGGTGCACGCCGAAGTGGTTGTCGTTGTCGACCCAGCGATCCGTCTGGAAGGTCACGGACACGGGTGAGCCGACCGCGTCGCGGTCGGATACCGGGTCGGGCCACTCGCGGTCGCTGTAGAAGGTGGTGGGCAGGCCGGTCTGGCCCGGAGCCGGGTACAGCGCGGTGCGCAACCCGCCGTCGCCGTCAGCCGTGTCCCAGGGCCCTACGGTGACCAGGTCGCCGTACTCGCCGTGGAAGTCCAGGCCGACCGAATCCACCAGGGGCCGCAGCAGCGGCGACCGGTGGTACACGGTGTTGATCCAGTTGTCGATGGCGCCCATCGGCTCGGCCTCGCCGCCGCTGAGGCGGGTGACCGCCTCGTAGGGGCTGGACGTGGCCAGGTCCACCTCGTCCCCCGCGGCCAACAGCCGCTCCAGGGTGTCGTACCCGGTGTAGTTGGTCGCGTCGCGGTCGGTCTCGACCATGCTGTACTCGCCGGTCTCGACCATGTAGGCCACGTGGTGGCTGGCGGCCAGGGAGGCCTCCTCGGCCAGCGGAACGGGCTCGGCGCCCACCAGGTTGCGGTAGCAGTTCAGCCAGCGCAGTCCGTCGAGCTGCACCTCGCTGGACCCGTCGAAAGCAGCCAGCTCATCGGTGCAGGCGTCCTCCACCGACAGCCCGTACAGGCTCGGATCGGCGGGATCGGGTAGCGTGGGATCGTCGGGGGGCTGCTCGATCTCGAAGCAGCCGCCAGCGAGCAGGGTGAATGCGGAGAAGACGACCATGGAGACGGTGCGGAGTGGATTCATGGTGATGGCCCCGAATGTCTAATATTTAAACTACCGGCTCTTTTTTCATCGTTACCGGTAGTCAGCCAATCACCAAATGAAAAACACTTCCCCGTCCAGGAGGACCTGCTGGGGCGCGGCCGCGGCGGCGGGCAGGTGCAGGCGAAAGCGCCGGTCCTCGCCGATCCGGCAGCGCAGATCGGTGACGCTGCCGTCCGGTCGCACTCGTTGGAACATCCGCGCATCCGCGGCTCCCTCCAGCAGGAGGCCCTCGATTTCCAGCCCTCCGCCCTCCGCCGTGACCGGCGGGCCGGCCAGCATGGCCAGCCTCCGGGCGAGCACCACGCAGGCCCAGGCCCGGCCGTGGCCGACCGCCACGCCCACGGCCCCAGCCGTCCACCGGGGCTCGCACCACGAGGCGGAATCGATCGCCTCGACCAGGGCCCGCGCACAGGTCGGGTCGTCGACCGACGCGGCCTGCCCGGCCGCGCGCATCTCGACGACCGGGCCGAGCAGCTCGGGCGACAGATCGGCGCGGCGTCCCTGCACGTCCCGGCCCTGCTCGTCACGCTCCGCGGTCTCGCCCGCCACGCTCATCCCGTGGGCGTGGTGGCGCGCCAGCTCGTCCAGCCCCGGCTCACTCCGCAACGGCGGTTGCCGCGCGGACCACCGGCGCTCGTCCAGCGCCTCACGCAGCAGCTCCTCCACGGCGACCGGATCCGCGCCGAGCCAGCTCGGCCGGGACCGCGACGGCCCCCGCCGGGCGCGCCAGCCCAGCCACGACGCCACGGCAGCGGCCACGGCCGCCGCAGCGAGCGAGACGATCCAGATCCCAGAACCCGCGGTCACCCGCAGTCCTGATCAACCGAGTGGAACGCAGAAAGGAGATCGATCCCCGAGAAGACCACCGGCGGGAGGCCCGGCGCCTGCGGGCTCCGGCCGCGATGGTGGTCGGGCCACAGCAGCAATGAAGGCGGCGCCAGCCAGCGGACCGGAGCGCCGCTGTCGCGGTCTCCCAGCAACACGATGGTGTCGGCGCCGAGCTGCCCGGCGATGTCACGCAGGTCCACCCCGGCCGGCCCGTGACGGACCACGTGCCGCCCCGCGGCCAGGCTGGCCAGGCTGGCCTCGAGCAGGCGGCGGCGCGGGGCCGACGACCCCGACCAGGTCACCAGGGTCAGCGGCGCGGTCACGGGCAGGTCCGCAGCCAAGGTGCCCAGCAGGCCGCGCACCTCGCCCACGAGCAGATCCAGGGCCAGCTCGGTCGCGGGCTGGGATCGCCCGGCCAGCTCCGCCAGCGCGGGCAACAGCACCCGCTGCACCGCCTCGGCCCCGCCCGACAGCGCCAGGGTGCGCCGCAGCACACGACCCACGGCCCTCACGTCCAGTTCGAGGGCCGCGCCGATCAGGGGCTCGTGGCGCCGAGGACGACGGGGGCGCGCGGTTGGCTTCTCGCGCACCGGCCCCGGTCGGTCCTCCCGGTCGGCCAGTTCCTCGAGCTCACCCACGTCGAGCGGGGCCACCTCGCCGATGGTGTACCCGCGTCCGGTCAGCTGTTGCAGCAGGGTCAACCGGTGCACGTCGTCTTCGCTGTACTCGCGGTACCCCCCGGACGACCGCACCGGCGTCACCACGCCGTGGCGCCGTTCCCAGGCCCGCAGCCGCTCCGGGCTCAACCCGGTCCGGCTCGCCACGGTCTTGATGCGCAACCCCGCCATGGGTCAGCAGTGTAGTCCGGGGGGGAAGATCGGGGGAAGCTCAGTAGACCATGCGGGACAGGGACTCGCCCTCGAGCACGGCGTACACGAGCCGGAAGTCGGGGTCGATGGCAAGGTGGTGCTGCGGGCCAAAGACGTCCACCTCGGACACGAGGTGGGTGCGCAGGTCGACCACGGCCATGTCGCGCCCCTCGCGTAGACCCACGAACAGGTAGCCCGCGTCCGGGTCGATCACCAGCGAGGAGGGGGACGCGCCGAGCCGCAGCGACTCGCGCTCTCCGCTGACCGGATCCAGCGCGACCACGCTGTGGGCGTCGCGGCAGGCCACGTACAGCCAGCCGGTCTCCCGGTCCAGCACCAGCTCGATGGGCCCGCTCTCGGCCATCAGCGCGTCGGGTACGCCGCCGTCGAGGTCGAAGCGGTGGACCGCGGCCAGGCTCTGCTGGATCACGTAGATCGCGTCGTCGGCCTCGTCCACCAGGACGCGCCCCTCCACCGGGCCGCCGGGGAACTCCACGGACCACAGCTCGCCGGCCGTGCCGAACGCGCGCAGCCGGCTCGACGAGCCGTCCGTGGCGCTGAGCAGGTACACGCGGCGCTGGTGCGGCGACCAGGCCAGATCCACGGGGAACTCCGCGGGGATCGCCCCGGGGCAGATCAGGAACGGGTCGTCGTCCGTGACCAGGCACTGGAACTCGATGCCGCCCCGCTCGCCCCGGTCCGCCAGCAGCACGAAACCCGCCTCGTCGCTGGCGACCATCAGCCGCCGCGGCAGCGGATCCGCCATGTCCGACGTCGAAGTCACCGCGTCCGCGGTCAGCACGTGGTTGGGTTCGCCGCCGATGTGCACCATCACCGGCACGCCGTCGTAGTCGGGCAGGCGCACGAACACCTCGCCGCCGTAGGGCGTGGCGATCAGGCCCTCGGGCGGCCCGCCGGCCTCACCGTCGGGCCGCACGGCCGCATACCGCACCAGGTGCGCGGCCAGGCCGTCCACCACGGCCAGCCGATCGGACTGGTCGCCGGCCACGTACACCACGTGGGTCCCGGGATCGATCATCACCGTGTCCGCGCCGATGGGATCGTGGTCCCCGCTGGCCAGCGGGACCTGCATCACGCTGAACGCGCCGGCGTGGAACAGCATCTCGCGGTCGCTCAACGACGAGCAGCCCGCGGCCAGGCCGACCACTGCCAGCAGCGCCAGCGCCCTCACCGCAGCACCCCCAGTACACGCACCTGGCCGCCCAGCAGCACGCCGAAGCGCGTCTCGGGGTTGTCCAGCCGATCCCGCACCACCGGGGCGAACACGTCGACGTAGGCCGCCAGCTGCACGCCCACGCGGTCGTTGCCCCACAGGTCCACGCCCGCGCGCAGGCCGCCGGCCGGCGTCAGCGCCGCCTGCGCGGCCACCTCGTCGTCCAGCCGCTGGATCGACACGCCGATCAGCTGCATCCGCGGCCCGATCCAGAAGCTCGCGCGGCGCACGTCCGCGCACGCCTGCACGCCGCCGCCCAGGCGCACCATGTGCGCGGCCACCGGCACGTCGTAGGCGGCCACGTAGGTACCCTCGCCGTGGCCGCTGGACAGGTCCACGGTCAGCCGCACGTTGCGGGCCGGGCCATGGAAACGCCAGCGCAGCGACAGGTCCGGCCCGACCGAGAGCGCGGGGTAGCTGTCGCCGTAGGGTCCGGCCACCCCGAACAGGGAGGCGCCGGCAGCCAGGCTGGCCGACTTCTCGGGTCGCCGCTCGTCGGCCAGCGCGTCCACGGACAGCGCCTGGCCCGGGCCGATGCGCACGGCCCGCTGCACGACCACGCGGCCGGTGGAGGGCTCCACCACCTCCACGTGGTGCACGCCCGGCTCCACGGGCAACGCCTTGGGCAACATGCCGCGGGGCACGCCGTCCACGTGTATCTGGCAGTCCGCCAGCAGCCGGCTGTAGCTGGTCAGCAGCCCCCGCTCGGCGGCCAGCAGGGCGCCCTCGCCGCCGCTGAGGAAGATCTCCTCGCGGCCCACCTCGCGGAACATCGCCTGGGGCACCTGGGCGCCACCGGTGTGGGCGATGGTGTGGTCGCGGGCGTACTGGTGGGCCTCGATCACCGAGATCACGCCGTCGCCGTCGAGGTCGGCCAGGGGCCCCCGCTCGCCCAGGGCCTGCAGCAGGAACCAGGTGTACACCCCGTGGCCCAGCTCCGGGTCCTCGAGCGCGGGCTGGTGGAAGGCGGCCGCGAACAGGTGGGCCTCGGCCTCGCCCACCCGGGTCAGGATCGCCGGATCCAGGGGCGAGCGGCGTCGGGCCATGCGCTCGCGCGTGCCGTCGTCCACGAAGCTCTTGGCCTCGCCGTTGTGGCAGCTGTCCAGCACCATCACCTTGCGGCGACAGTGGACGCGGTTCTTGAAGAAGCGCTGCAGCAGGTCCACCCGCAGGGCCGTGCTCTGGGGTCGGTCCGCGTCCGTGTCCCGGGTGCACAGGTACAGGGACGTGCGCCCGGAATCGTCCGTGGACAGGGTGCCGTGGCCGCTGAAGTAGAAGACGAAGGTGTCGTTGCGGTGCAGGGTCGCGGCGATGTCGTCCAGGGTGGCGAGGATGTCGGCGCGGCCGGTCTCGTCGCGGCCGGTCAGCAGCACCAGCTCGTCGAAGCCGCCGAACATGGTGTCGTGCAGCACCTCGGCCACGGCCATGGCGTCGTCGGCCGCGAACCGCAGGCGGGGAAACGCGCCGTCGTCGTAGTCGTCCACGCCCACGAGCACGGCCACGCGCCGGGGCTCGTACGCCTCCTCGAGCAGGTCACCGTCGACCGGCGCGTCGGCCAGCCCCCGCGGAGTCGCGGACCGGTCCTGCGCCGCAGCCGGGAGGGCTGCCGCCAGCGCGAGCATGCACAGGACCGTCAGGGTCTCGCGTGCCGTGTCTCGATCTCGACCCAAGCCACCTCCACCCCGTCACCGAGGTTCGCGGAGTCGGGTTCGTCGCCGTCTCCGGGCTCCCAGTCGCCCGGTGGGTGCTCGTCCGACCACAACGCGGCGAAACGGTAGGGACCCGCCTCCGTCACATAGAATACCTTGAGCTTGCCATCCCGTTGAAGATCGTTTGCTCCGGGCTGGCCGTCGATGGTCGCCAGCGGGGTCCACGCACCCTGCGGTTCCTCCACCAGGAACGTCAGCGCCCCGGGCTGGTTGAGGTCCGCCCGCAGGTAGATCCCATCGCCGATCAGCACGTCCTCGCCCACGGCCTGCCGGTGGGGCACGTCTGTCTCGCCGTGCTGCACCAGGTAGTCCAGGTAGACCTCGGCCCCGTCCGGGCCCGCGCCCTTGGGCACCATGGCCTGGTCCCGTCCCAGCTGCGGGCCGATGATCAACGTCAGCGCCACCGCGGCCGCGGCCGCGGTCACTGCCGAGATGGCTGCCACCAGCACCATGCGTCCCTGCCGGCCGCCGCCGGCCTCGGCGCGCAGCCGCCCGCGAATGTCGTCCAGTACGATGCGATCGAGGTGCGGGGGCACCGGCTCCGCCGGCTCGATCTCCGACAGCTCGGCCACGGGCGGCTCCGGCCCCTCGATCACGTCCGCGTGATCCCGCGCGTTCATCCTGTCTTCTCCTCCCGTGCCATCTCCGCCGCGAGCATCTCCCGAAGCTGACGGCGGCCGCGGAAGATGGTCATCTTGGCCGCGGCGGTCGTGCAGTCGAGGGCCTCCCCCACCTCGGCCGCCGTGTAGCCGTACATGTCGTGCAGCAGCACGGCGGCACGGCGCCGCTCGGCGAGCCGGTCGAGGTTGGCCAGCAAGGTGCGTCGCTTCTCCCCGCGCCGCGCCTCCTTCTCCGGGCCGGGGCCCGTGGAGGCAGGCTCGGGCATCGGCTTCTCCGGTCGCGGCCGCGACTCGATGTCCCGCCACCCCATCGAACGGCTGCGATCGATGCACAGCCGGTGGACGATGGTGTACAGGAAGGTCGTGAACTTGGCCGTGGGCCGGTACCGATGCCGGGCCTTGTGCAGGCGGACGAACGCCTCCTGGTAGACCTCCTCGGCGAGGTCGTCCCTGGGGATGAAGCGCCGGATGAAGAAGTGGACCTGCTGCTTGTGCCGCAGGTACAGCTCCTCGAAGGCGCGCTCGTCCCCCTCGCAATACGCGAGCATGAGTTTCCTGTCGTCCACCGTCACCCCGCTGTCCTGTTCCAACGGCCCTCGTGCAAAACCGTAACACGCGCGATTCCAGGGTCCCGCACACGAGTCGCCGCCACACGGGATGGACACCGGGCCGTCCCGAGAAGTTCCCGCGGATGTGGATCCGGGTTGAAGAAACGTGAGGGGCCGCGGGTGAATCACCCGCGGCCCCACCGACTCCTCGGCGCTCCGGCGCCCCCCGGAATGCAGACCGGACGGAACGCCCCCGGAGCCGGTCATGGGGCCGCCCCACCATGGGACGGCGCCTCGCACCAAGGGGAGGATTCAAGACCCGTGCCAAGCTCGCAGTACGCGTTTCTCGCGATCGGTCCAGGGATCGACCGTCCGGAAATCGAACGGTGCGTTCGATTTCCGGACGGTAGGGCCGCGGTAACAGGCAGGGAACAGCACACGGCCCTGCGGTGACGTATTCTCGGGGTGCGGTCGGTGAATAAAGGCCGGGGCCGAAGCGACTATCCCGAGACAGCGGATGGACGCTGGCCTGGCGGCGACGATCGCCCCGGACCCAGGCCGGGAGGAAGACCGATGGCTGGTGGAATCGCACGATGGTTCAGGAGTCTCGTGGGCGGGGGCAGTCCCGGCGACGACGAGCGCTGGTTACCCATCGACGCTCCCGAGAACGGGTACTACAACTACCGCCTGATGCGGTTCCGCGCCGAGGGCGACCTGGTCCGCTACCCCGACTACGTGTGGAGCAGCGCCGGCTACTGGGCCGCCCGGGGCGGGCTCGGGGTCCACCTCGAGGAGGTGGCCGAGCGCCACGAGGGCATCGTGTACTCCGACATCCTGGTGCTGCTCAACCGCGACGACCTGCAGCGGGCCCGCGACCGGCTGGTCACCCCCTGGGAGGACCAGCTGCAGGAGCTGGTCGACGAGCAGGTCCAGCGCATGCTCGACGAGCGCGGGTGGCGTCTGGCCGTACCCGACCGGCCGATCCGCGTGAGGGTGATCGGGGACGGCGAACCCGCCATGGGCGGCCGCCCCGTGGGCCTGGGTGAGGGCGAGTTCGCCACGGCCATGCTGCCCCACCTGTACCACGGGCCGACCGTGGCATCGCGCCCCATCGCCGAGGTGTTCGTGCGCATCCCCCGGGCCGTGGGCGGCGGAGGCGGCTTCCGATCGGTGGGCACCTTCTACGACGATCAGCTCGCGTTCACCATCGGCCGGCACTGGCTGGACAACGGCCAGCTCGAGCACCTCCCCGAGTCTGCCCTGTACACGCTGCATCGCTTCCCGGGCCGCGACGCGGTCAACCACCGGCTCAACGCGGACCTCGCCGACGCCTACAGGCTGCTGCGCACCACCTCCAGCCAGGGGGAGTCCGTGCTCGTGCAGCACGAGGCCAGCGCCTCACCGGTGATGGAGGTGATGCTCGTCGCCGCCGCCCCCACCCGGGAGTCGACGGACGACTACGACGGGGCCGGCGGCACGCTGGTTCCCGACGAGCTGCCCGCGGTCGAGGGCATGACCATGATGCCCGAGCCCGAGCCCGAGCCGTCGTTGATCCTCAGCCGCCGCGCCGTGCTGCTGCAGCGGCCGCACTTCCGGGGTGTGATGCGCGGCTACCGGCTGGACATCGGGCTCGACGGCACCGTGGCTCCGGTCCTGCCCGAGCCCGCCTCACGCTTCCGCGTGGAGGAAGACCAGGTGTTCCTCGAACCGCTGCGCCGGGACGTCACCCTGGACGGCACCCCGCTGCGGGTCGGCCACCGCGTGCGCCTGGCCGGCAACGAACACCGCATCGCCTTTGCCAACGTCTCCCTGACCTGGCGCGGGGGTGACCGACCGGGCGATCGGCGCTGGCCGTACCTCGGGGAGGTGACCGTGCCCGCCGAGCCGGTGGAGCTGCCCATGGGCACCACGTTCCGCGTCGGCCGGGACCGCCGCAAGTGCGAGATCGCGCTGCCGGACCGCGCCGTCAACGAGAACATCCTGTGGGATCCCTCGATCCAGGGTACCGGCAACATTCGCACCCGCGCGGGCGAGGTACCGGTGGAGTCGTTCACCACCGACTCGATCATGGTGGCGGGCCGCCACGCCGAGATCGACCTGCGGGGCAGCGAACCCAAGGTGCGCGCGCTCAGCGGGTCGTGTCCGGTGTTCGTGCGACGCCGCAGCGGCGCCGTGCTTCGCCTGATCGCCCGCGAGGGCGCCACCGGGCAGCCGCTGCTGCTCGGGGACGACCTGCTGATCGGCAACAGCCTGTTCCGCGTGATCCTGCCGGTGCAGGCGGACCAGGCCGACTCGGACGCTCCAGGCGACGCAGGGACCGGCGGTGATCCCACGCCCGATCCCACGCAGGATCCCGACACCTACAGCGGCGAGCAGTCCTGCTCGCTGTCCGAGGCTCCTGCTCCCGTGTCGGCCGAGCAGACGCCGGACCTGCCACCGGCGCCGATCGACGAGCAGCCGCCGGACCCGCCACCGGAGGACCCGCTGGGGCCGGTGTACGGCGAGGTTCCGCGAGCGCTCCGCCGCCGCGGCGCCCTCCCGGACCGCTGGCTGACGCCGATCTCGCTGGACGAGACGCTGACCGTCATCGATCGCTGACAGGGGGACGACACCATGCCAGCTGGCTGGTTCATCGGGTGGATCGGTGTGCTCGCGGTGCTGGGGGCGATGGCGATCGCGCCTCGCCGCACCGGTCGCGGCGCCCTGCTGCCCCAGTTCGCGACCGCCATGATCGTGTTGCTCCTGTCCGGCATGGCCCTGCACCGGGCCAGGCAGGGACGGGAACCCTCTCTCGAAGCGTGGCGCATCCGCATCGGCGCGGGTGAAGAGCCGGTCACCCTGGGTACGGATCCCGCCTGTGACGTCACCCTGCTGGACCCCCACGGTGCGGCCGTACACGGGGTGATCCGGTTCACCGACCAGGGCCCCACCCTGCAGAGCCTGACCCCGGACCGTCGGCTGGAGATCAACGGGATCGACATCCACCACGTGCCGCTCGAGACGGGCTCCGCACTCGAGCTCGGCGGCCGGACGTGGACCGTGGTGGAGCAAGGCGCCCTGCTACCCCGCGTGGATCTGCGGGATCCGAACGGCGCGGTGATCCGCCTGACCCCGTCCCCCCTGCGGCGGCTGGCCGGCGCGGTCCCGCTGATCGGCGACCGGTTCGAGGTCGGGGTCGCGGAGCTGACCCTGCATCTGGACGGCGAGGTCCCCGGCTCTCGTGAGGCCCGCCTGGTGTCGCTCGCCCGCTCGCAGCCGCGGGGCACGAGGCTGGACACCGCCCCCACGGCGGAGATCGCGCTGCGCGGTCGTCTCCCGCTGCTGCGCTTCCCCACGCCGGCGGACCGCCACGCCAGCCCCGTGGTGGTGCACACCACGGACGGGACCGCCGCGCGGCCCGCCGATCGACCCGTGCCGGTGCGCTCCGGCGATCACCTGACCCTGGGCTACACCACGTACGAGGCCCGGGTGGACGCGGACGGGACCCTCGAGCTGACCGTGGTCGGCGCGCCCCCGCGGCGTACCTTTGTACCGGCCGAGGGCCTGCTGGTGGTCGGGCCCGGAGGTGACCTGCCCTGGGCCACGGGTCGGCCGGTGGTGCTGCAGGTGTCCGCGCTCGACGACGAGGCCGGCCTCGGGCTGATCAGCACCGATCCGGCGTGGCACCTCGACGAACGACGGGGCTACGCCTGGCTGCACCGGGACGACCAGGAAGTGCGCGACACGCGACCGGTAACGCTCTCGCGGGGCTCCGGCCTGATCGTGAGCGGGGATCGCCACGAGGAGGTGTTCCGCTACCGGACCCCCACCGCGGCGGCGACCCTGCTCCGCGGCGCCGAGCCCGGCACGCCCGAGGCCCGCCTCGTGCGTGCGGGCGCCCTGTGCGCCCTGCTGTACCTCGCGCTCACCGCGGTGCTGTGGCGCCGCGGCTACCTGCACGCGGACAACGCGGCCCTGTTCCACGGCCCCGCGCTGCTGCTCGGCGTCGGGCTGGCCGTGCTGGCCGACCTGTCCCCGGCCGGCGATCCGCGCCAGGCCCACGTGGTCGTGCGCCAGGCCGAATTCGCAGCCGGCGGGCTGGCCACCCTGCTGCTGGTGACGATCGGCGGCTGGCTGTGGACCCGCGGCCAACGCGACCGCGAGCGGGGGGGGGGCCTGGTGGCGTTCCTCGAGCGGCCCCTGCTCGCGGGCCGGCTGCGCGGGCGCCTGGGCACGATCTCGCGGGTCTGGGTGCTGTGGTTCGCCGCAACGGCGCTGCTGCTGCTGCAGCTGCCGTTCGGAGAGCAGGGGCTCCGCCTCCCCTGGCTCGGCTCGCTGCTGCCCGTGGAGGGGGCCAAGACCCTGCTGGCGGTCTTCGTGGCGTTCCTCGGCGTGCGCGCGCTGGAGGACAAGCGCTTCCGGCTGCGCGGCACCGAGGGCCTCCGCAGCCGCTGGGCGTACATGCTGCACGCCGTGCCGATCCTGGGGGTGGCCGGCCTGTGCTTCGGCCTGGACGACATCTCCCCGGTGCTCGTGCTCGGCGCGTTCCTGTGGGTGATGTACCTGATCACGCTGTTGCGACCGGCCCGCGCCTTCTGGCCACCACGAGCGTGGCTGCAGAACGTCTACCTCGAGCAGGTCGCGCTGCTGGGCGTGGCCGCCGCGGTGCTCGCCGTGCTGATCCGCGCGGACAGCGGCACCGTGGCCGAGCGACTCGACGTGTGGCTCGATCCGTGGCAGCACACCGCCACCTCACCGCAGTTCGTGGAGGCCCTGTGGGCGATGCTGGACGGCGGCCTGTTCGGGCGCGGCTTCGGCACGCCCCTGGCCCACGTGCCTCCCGCGGCCCACGACGACTTCGTGCTGGCGGTGCTGGGCAACCGGGCTGGCCTGGTCGGCATCGCCCTGGTGGGGGTGACCTGCGCGGCGGTGGTCACGGGCGGGCTGTGGGCCGCGGGCCGGGCGATCGGTTCCCCCGCCAGCGCCGGCAACACCGACGGTCGACTCGACCGCTCCCGCATGCTGGCCACCGCGGCTGTGCTGATGTTCGGCATCCAGGTCCTGCTGGTGTTCGCGTCGGTGCTCGGCCGCGCACCGGTGATGGGCCAGCCGCTGCCCTTCCTGGCCGCGGGCGGTTCCCACCTGCTGCTGTTCTGCCTTCCCACGGTCGCGCTGGCCCTGGTGGCCACGCGCCGCGCGACCGGGCTCGAGCCGTCGAGGGCCGTGGCCCCTGCCCCTTGGTTCCGGCGGGCGGTCCTGCTGCTGGGCGCGGTCGGGATGGTGGCCACGGTCGGGCTGGGGCTGCGGCTGATCCAGCTGGAGCGGGCGGCAGGCGAACACCGGCGCATGCACCTGGCCGAACTCCCGGTGGACGACCTCGGCGGTGGCATCGTGATCCGGCCGGTACGCAAGGGCTACCGTCTCGTGCGCGGCCCCGGCCTCGACCACCGCCTGGCCGACGGCGAGACCCTGGTCGCGGGCACCACCACGCTGGTCTTCCACCAGCTCGACCACGACGGGGGCAAGGTGGAGATCCTCGCCGAGCCGCTGCGCGTGTTCGCCGCACGGGAGACCGACTCGGGCCCACGTGGGGGCTTCCACCGCATCGACGTGGGCGGCGATCCGCTGGGTGCGGCCGGCGGGACCCGGGACCGGATCTATGTGGACCACCGGGGCGTGCGCGACCACCTCCCGGCCGCGGCCCGCTCCGACTTCGACCGCACCCGTGGCGTGGCCCACCTCGTGCCCGCCGATGGGGACGTCTTCCGGCTCGACCACGATCACTTCCGCGTGGTGGCCGAGGTCGAGGGGCTCACCCGCGTCCGGGGTGAGAGGGACACGCCGCTGGCGCCCGGCACGTCCGCGGACCTGCTGTCCGGCGACCGCCTGGTCGGCCCTGGCTTCGATCTCGAGGTCGTGCTGGAGGACCGCACCCGAGCCGTCCCGGTGACCGACGCCGATGGAGCTGTGGTGGGGCACCGCGGGCACCGCGAGCCGACCCTGGTGGTGTTCAGCCGCGGGGTCCCGGGAGAGGCGGCCGGCCGACGGGCCTACCTGACCTGCACCGACCGCAGCGGCGCAGCCGTGTCCGTGCCCCTGCCCGACGATCGGCCCACGCTGCTGTACGGCGCCCTGGACCGCCTGCTCCCGCTGCGGGGGCGAGTGATCCCCGCTGGCCTGCGCAGCGCCGAGCTGCTGGCGGACTTCGACCGCGGCCTCGAGCTGGGCGCCATCCGGATGCATCGCGGGTTCATCGGGCTGGACGAGGGGACCGAGGCCCGTCATCGGCTCGACGACGAGATCGGCCGCACCGCCGGTCGACAGCTGCTCGAGCAGTTCGTGCGGTTCAACCGCGGCGAGGTCCCCGCCACCGTGACCGTCGCAGGCCAGGTGGGCGAGGTCGACCTGGCCCGGGCGGCCGGCTGGTCCCTGCGCACCGACGGGGGGGTCGAACGACCGGCGGTGGGCATGCAGCCGGTCGCTCGCGGCCTGCAGCTGGCGCCTCCGGGGGACCTGTCCCCCGCCGACCTCCCGCCCGGGCAGACCGTACGGTGGACCCTCGTGCGGACCCTCACGGGGACGGAGGAGCAGCAGGGTGAGCTGGTGGTGGCCGCCGACGTGCCCGTGCTGGTGCTGCTCGACGGCCAGTTGCTGGCTGCGGTCCGCGGAGACGAGCGGGCCGTCCCCCTGCCCCTCTCCCCCGGCGAACACACCCTGGAGCTGCAGGCGCGGTTCACCGGCCGCGCCCGAGCCCACGGGGAGGTGGCGGGCGTGCGCGTGCGCTGCGCCGCCGCCGAACACGTAGCGTTCCACGGCGGTCGACAGCGATTCGTCGGCTGGACCGATCGGGCGGACCGCGGCCGGCTGTGGGCCGCGGTCGCCAAAGGGGAACACGGCTACCACTGGCTGGCCGAGACGCCGCCGTCCGAGCACGACGTGACCGGGTTCTTCCAGGTGCTGCTGGACACCCCGGCCGCGGGACAGGCCACCCTCGCCCTGGCCACCGCCGGCTACCTCGAGGGGGCCTGGCTCAACGGCCAGCCGCTACCCGCCGTGGACCTCCCCTACCTCCCCGGCGAGGAGGCGGACGTGCCGGTGTCGCTGCGCCGCGGCAGCAACCTGCTGGCCCTGCGCGTACGACAGCCAGCGGCCACGCCCACGAGCGAACGCAACGGCGTGCGGCTGGTGTTCGACGGAGGTGCCCTGGTCGGCCTGCACCCCCACACCGGCGAACAGCGCAGGGGCTCCATCGAACGTCGCGGGCGACGGACTCCCCGGATCGCCTCGGCGCCGGGGCGGGCATCCTCCCTGGTCGTGGTCCGCGGCGCGCCCGGCCTGGAGGAGGGCACGAGCTGGCTCGTGCACGGTCAATCGCTGCTGTGGCTGCCCACGACCCTGGACGACATCGACCAGCCAGTGCTCGAACTCGACGATGGGCTCGTGCTCCACGCCGACCCGGGGGCCGCAGACCCGTTCCGGGCCACCAACCGAAGCGGTCGTTCAGCCGAGGCGTTCCGCCAGATCGACCCCATGCGGCGCCCCTATCGCCCCTTCGGCGGCTTCCGGGTCGCGGACGGCTGGGCCCACCCGCTCCAGAACGACCGCGACGCCCTGCGCCTCGGCGACCGCCAGGTCACCTACCGGCGCGGCGACCCGGCCGCCATCGAGGGGCACGTCGTGATCGCCAGGGACGACGGCGTGCACCGGTTGGTGGTCGACGCCGGACCGGGCGGGATCGAGCCGGTCCCCCCCGCGACCGAGGCCGACCACCTGCTGGTGACCTCGACGCGGGACACGTTGCAGCTGCTGCACGCCGCCCAGGGCACGGCCGTGTACCGCGGCGGGGCGCTGCATGCGGCCGTGGGCGCCACGGTGGAGCTGCCCCTGGAGCTGGCGCCCGGAGACGCCATCTCCTGTCCTTCGAGCGGCCTGCTGCTCGTGGCAGGAGGTGCCCCGGGAGAGAGCCTTGGCCTGGGCGACCTGCGCACCGCGGCGGACACCCTCAGCCGTGGTCGGGTGCGGCGGGGCGAGGCGCCCAGCGTGGAGCTCACGCTCCACGACGACCTCCAGCGCCTGGCCGCCGCGGAGCTGGCCGCCCAGGTCGCGCTGGCCGACGCGATCCACGCCGACGCGGGCCTGGAAGTGCTCCCGGGACCGGATGGACTGCGGGGAGCTGTGCTGGTCATGGACACCCGGGACGGATCGATCCTGGCTTCGGCCGCCGAGGGCGAGGACGCCGACGCGGCCGACGCCTGGCGGCTGGCCTGGTTCCGGCCGGGCTCGACCTTCAAGATCGTGACCTCGCTCACCGCGCTGCACTCCACCGACCCGGAGGTGGCAGACATGCTCGACGGCGAGCTGCCCGAGGGGTTGATCCGCGGCGCCCCCGGCTCACTGGCCGGGGCCCGGCTGTCCCGCGCCGCACCAGGAGACGGGCGCTGGGCGGGCCGCGGCGAGGGCGCGATCCGGCTGCGCTCGCGGCTGTCCAACTTCCGCCGCGATCCGGTGGCACCGGGCACGGACCTGGAGGCGGCCCTGGCCAGCTCCTACAACGTGTACTTCGGCTACCTGGCACTGCTGCTGCACCGCCCCCTGCGGGAGGGCTGGCCCGACACCGCGCTCGCCGCGCACGACGCGGACCTGGTGCCGCTGGCGGCCATGGCCCGGCGCCTGGGCTTC
This sequence comes from uncultured Rickettsiales bacterium, assembly GCA_964639985.1. Lineage (GTDB taxonomy): Bacteria > Myxococcota_A > UBA796 > UBA9615 > CAYRNR01 > CAZXHG01. Next base: position 26,613 of record CAZXHG010000033.1, on the reverse strand, counting down.
GGCCAGGTGCTGGACCTGGTCCCGGCCGGCGCGGGCCAGGAGGGGGGTCGGGTAGGCCCCCTGCGCGACGCTCGCGGCCGCCCGGTGTCGGCCGGAGACGCGCTCGTGGCGTGGACCGGCGATTTCCCCGACGGACGCCTCGATGAGCCGCGCGTCGCGGCGTGCGGCGTGGGCCAGGACGAGGTCCAGACCACGCCCCTGCAGCTCGCGCGCGTCGTGTCCGCGCTGGCCAATGGCGGCCGGCTCGTGCAACCCACCGTGATCGCGGCCGTGGACGGCCGCCCCGCCCCGCCCGACCCGGCCGTGGACCTCGACCTCGACCCCGTCGCCCTGGACCGCGTGAGGGCCGGGCTCGCCCGCGTGGTGAGCGAGGGCACGGCCGCCACCACCTTCGGCGACAACCCCCACCGCGACCGCATCTGGGGCAAGACGGGGTCGGCCGAGCGCGCCACGGGCGGCGGCGGGCTGGTCACCGATTCGTGGTTCGCCGGGGTGCTGGAGGCGGAGGCCCCCGGTGAGCCGGCGATCGCCGTGGTATGCGTGATGCCCGGCGCCGGGCTGGGCGGAACCCACGCCGCCGAGGTGGTGGACCGGATCATGCGCTACCACGCCCGCACCCGCAGCGGCGCGGCCGCGACCGCGGTGGCGTCAAACGAGCGGTGAAGGCCGGCCGATGGTGACCACACACAGCTGGTGGTAGGCACGCGTCACGGCCACGTGCAGCGCACGTCGGTTGTCGTCCGAGTCCGGGTAGTGGTTGATCGACGCGTCCGGGATCACCACGTAGTCGAACTCCAGCCCCTTGACCTGGGAGACGTCCGTGACGTCCACGCCGGGTTCGAAGCGGAACTCGCCCGCGAGCACCAGGTTGGCGCTCATGGCCCGGCTCAGGGCTGCGTGCAGGCGCTCGGCCGAGTCCGGGGTGCGCGCGATCACGGCCACGTTGGCCCGGGGCTCACGCTTGCGCAGGCTGGCCAGCGCCTCGACCAGGTACACGGCCGCGTGACCCTCGCTGGGCCGGTGCACGCGCACCACGTCCGCCCCGTCCCGGGGGATGTGGGGCAGCGTCGCCGGTGCGAGCAGCCCCAGCACGTGGTGGCCGAACTCGGCGATCGGCCGTGGGCAACGGTAGCCGGTCTGCAGCTGCACCGGGCTGGACCACTGCACGCCCAGCGCGTCGAGCACCTGCTCCCAGCCTGCGAACACCACCGTGGGATCGATCTGCTGGGCCCGATCGCCGGCCACGGTCACGCTGGCGCCATCCCCCAGGGACGCGCCCAGCACGGCCAGCTCCACGGGCGCGAGGTCCTGCGCCTCGTCCACCACGAGGTGGCTGAAGCAGGGGAAGCGACCCTTGTCGGTGTTGAGCGACCCGGTCTTCAGCCGGTGCAGCTCGAACAGCAGCGCATAGTCCTCCACGTCGATCGTGCCGGCGATCTCCGTGGGCGTGCCCGCGTCGATGGAGCGCTTGTCCAGCGTCTCCAGCCGGTCGGCATCCACGTGGGAGTACTCGTCCTCGGTCTTCTGCGCGAGCTGGGCGGCGGTGTGGGATACCACCTCGTCGGCCATGCCCTGGGTCAGGTCCCCGCCCGATGCCTCGACTGCGCGGGCCAGCAGCCCCCGGTCCAGCAACAGGCGATGGCGGTCACCCACCATCCGGTCCAGCTTGCGGCGGTGGCGCCGGAACGTGGCGTGTACCTGCCTTTGCCGCCCGGGGACCAGGCCCTTGGCCAGTGTTCGCTCCGCGCGGTTCATGCGTGCCCGCAGTGTGCTCCCCCGGGCCCCGGGCGCGGTCAGGATCGACGTCACGACGTCGCCACTGCGAAGCTCCCGGTCCAGGCCCTGGCCCAGGTCCACGGCCAGCTCCTCGAGCAGCTCCGGCAGAACCGCCAACATCGCCGGGTGGCGTTTGAAGCGGCTCACCTTCAGGGGTGTATCCGGGCACAGCTTGCGCGGCAGGCCGCGCAGCAGCCGGGTGCCCTGCCGCCGGATCCAGTCGTCGAAGGTGGACACCCGCACGTCGCCCATGCCGATCTCGCGCAGGATGATGCGAGTCAGCGACTCCAGCCCCCGCTCCGGCACGATCACGGCCATGTCCTCGGGCTTGAACCGCTTCGGATCGCGCCACGCGAGGCTGGCCAGCCTGTGCAGCGCGACCGTGGTCTTGCCGCACCCGGCGCCCCCCAGGATCAGCAGGGGCTGATCGCTGTCGGCCTGGAGCGCAGCGAACTGCTCGGCGTCGAGCAGGGCGGTGACGGCCGGCACCTTCTGGCCCGCCTCGCCCGTGCCGAACAGGCGCGAACCGTCCTCGGTCGCGCCCGCGTCCAGCTGGGGGCGGTCGTCCCCCTCGCGTACCCAGATATCGTCGGCCGCGCGGCGCAGCACCCCCTGCGAGGTCGTCAGGGCGACCACCCGCCCCCGCTCGAAGGTCACCACGTTGCGCTGCTCGAGCACGCCGCTGCTGGAGCGCCCCTCCACCTCGTGCTCGTAGTCGTCGCCCTCGCGATAGTTGAAGAACACCTGCGCGATGGGCGCGGTGCGCCAGTCCACGATGGTCACGCCCCTGGTCGCGTCGATGAAGGTCTGGTACCCCAGCAGCACGTCACGCGCCTTGTCCCTCACCTGCAGCCGCATGTGGGCGAAGTAGGGAACGTCGGTCGACGGGATCTCGGTGGCGGAGAGCCGCTCGGCCTGGCGCCGCAGCACGTACAGCTGCGTCAGGATGGGGGGCAGATCGACCGCGCTGGCCGTGGCCGCGACCTCCTGCAGCTGGGCCACCCGCTCGGCGAGGTTGCGCACGCCCTCCTTGCGCACCCTCGCCTCGGCGATGGCGTCCTGTACGGCCGCGGCGAGGCGCTCCTGGTCCTCGATGGCCGCGATCTCGGCGGGTGTCAGCGGATCCATGCGTTGACCGACCTCCGTGGCGAGGAAACGAACCATTGTGCCTCAACCGAGCCGGTTCGGGGAGCCCGAACCGATCGCTGCGAACGGCGGGTCAGCGTCGCTGGGGGCGGCCGGAGGAGGGCACCCCCGAGGAACGGTTGTGGCGCTTGCGCACCGTGGGGTCGTCGTCCGGGGGCGGGGTGGGCAGCTCGTCGTCGGCCGCGACCGGCTCCTCCGGGTCCGCCCCTTCGGCCGGCGTGGGCTCGGCCTCCTCGCTGTACTTGCCGAAGGTCCGCGTACCGCCGGCGGTGCCGCTGCTGTCGCTGGACGAGGCGGGCGGCTCTCCGGCGGCCGCACCGCTCTCATCAGCCCGCTCGGTCGCCGGATCGGCCGCCGGGCCTTCCGGCCCCGGCGGCGGGTCGCGGGGCGGCGGGTCGCGGGGCGGCGGGTCGCGGCGGGGCTGTCGCGGCCGGTCCTGCACCGGCGGCGGATCGTCGAGGATTGGCGCCAGGGACGAGGCGAGCGCGCCGGGTGCACGCTGGAACTCGCTGTGGCGGCGCGCGCGGTAGGACTCGGGCCAGGGTGACGGCGAGCCTGCGCGGCGTTCCCACAGGCCGAGCCTGCGCCCCTTGCGGTCGCGATCGCCGCGCTGGCCGTCCAGCCCGGGGTCGCTTGCGTCCGCCGCGCCGACCGTCTCTGCCTCGTCCCCGGCCAGGGCCACGAACGCGCCGATCAGCTCACCGCGGAGCACCGGCGACACGGCGAGCACGCCCAGCACGCCCAGCGACGCGATCAGCGCCAGCATGCCCAGCAGGCCGATCACGATCCGGCCACCGCCCACCACGGGCTCGTCATCGCGCTCACGGATCGGCGCGATCGACCGCAGCTGGCGCGAGCGGGTCGTCTCCCACGGGGTGGGCTCGCCGATCACGTGCGGTGGCGCGGGCGTATCCTCGGGTGGCGTGGGCTGCGCCTCGGCCAGCACCTCCACGCCGGGCACGCTCGCCAGATCCTCGGGCACGGCCGTCGGCGTGATCGGGCCGGAGTCCGATGGCGCCCCGGCGGACACGTCGGCCGGGTCCATCTCCACGGTGTTCACCCGCGGCGACTCCGGCTCCTCGTCGGACAGGCGCAGCGGCCGGGGTGGCCGGCTGTCCTCGGGCAACAGCAACGGCTCCTTGGGGGGGCTGTCGAAGGCGGCGGCCGGCATCAACGCCGGCAAGGGCACCTCCGAGCGCCCCTTGCTCGGGGTGGTGTCTCCGGCCTCGAGCAGCTCCTCGCAGTACGCGGCCACGGTTTCGGCGTCCGGGCGGGTCTCTGGTGCCCGCGTGATCAGCTGATCCACCAGCTCGTCCAGCAGCGGCAGATGGGTCTCGTAGCTACCCCCCGGGGTCAGGGGCACGCGCTCGTAGCGGCTGGCCCCCTCCTTGAGCGCCTGGAAGTCCACTGCGCCGCGGGCCACGAGGTCCCGCAGAGGCTGCCCCCCCGCCAGCGTGTGCATCAGCACGCCCAGGCCGAAGATGTCCGTGGGCGGGCCGACCGTGGGCTCGCCGCGCAGCTGTTCGGGGGAAGCGAACTCCGGGGTCCCCACGAACCCGCCCTGCAGCGTCACGTGCCGCCGCGGTACGAATTCGGGCACGGCACGGGCGATGCCCCAGTCCCCCACGCGCACGTGCAGCGGGTACTCGTCGAGGTTGCGCACCATGATGTTGGAGGGCTTGAGGTCCCGGTGGGTGACACCGATGGCGTGGGCCGCGGCCAGGGCCCGGGCGATCTGCGCCCCCACCACGAGCACGGTCCGGGCCGGCAGGCGGCCGGCCTTGCGCATGGGCTCGTCCAGGCTCCCACCGGGCATGAACCCGGTGGCGAGGTAGTACTCGCCGCCTCCGTCGACCTTGAGGTCGCGGAAGGCCACCACGTGCGGGTGTTCGAGGCGGCGGAGCACCTCGCCCTCGAGGCGCAGCCGGTCGCGCAGGATCCCCTGGGAGCGGTCCCGATGCAGCACCTTCAGGGCCACGTCCCGCAGCTCCTCGTCGTCGGCCACGAAGTCGATGGCGCGGTAGGTCACGCCCGCGCCGCCCGATCCCAGGCGGCTGCGGATCCGGTAGCGGCCGTCGATGGACTCGCCCGCCTCCAGGTAGCGGGCCCAGCCCCCCGGCGGACGGGTGCGGCCACAGCTCGACGTGGGGCAGAAGTCGTCCCCCGCGTCCACCGGTCGCAGGCAGTAGCTGCAGTAGTGCTTGTGCTGCGTCGTGCTCATCGCTCGTTCGGGGCGGTTCCCTCGTCCACCCGGGGATCTAGACCCGCGGGCGCACGGACCTATTCAATCAATCAAGTCGTTCCGGGGCAAATCTCTCGGGATTTCGGACCGTTAGGGATCGGGGGGTGGGGGGTTGCCCACGGGGTGCCCACGCGTCAGAGCGGATCGCTCTCGTCCACGTACTCGCCGAAGCAGGTGATGCTGCCCGCCGCGTCGACGCCGCAGACGTGGCAGGTCCCCACGCTGATCTGGGTGAAGGTGCCTTCCACCTCGGGCATCACGTCGCAGGGGGTGTGGTCGCAGCAGCCCCAGCACTCGACGGTGCCCGCGGGGGTGAGGCCGCAGGTCAGGTCTTCGGTGGTCTCGATCTGGGTGAAGGTGGTGGTTGGTGGGCTGGTCTGGCCGCCGCCGCCGACTCCCCAGCAGTCGACGTTGCCGACGCTGGTTAGGCCGCAGGTGTGCTCGTCGCCTGCGGTCAGGGAGATGAAGTCGCCCTCCGGAACCACGGTCTGGGGCGGCTCGGAGATTCCCCCCCAGCATCGGGCGGCACCTTCGACGTCGATGCCACAGACATGCCCGCCCATCCCGACGGTCAACTCGGCCAGCCCCACACCATCGCTGTCCAGCTCGGACGGTCCGTAGTCGCTCCAGGAGACGCCCTCGGCGTCGGGGGTGATGCCCACGGCCCGCTGGTAGCCGACGTCGATGCCCGCGATCTGCTCCTCGGGCGGATCATCCAAACCACTGGTGCCCCAGCACAGGGCTTCCCCGTCCATGGTCGTTCCGCACGAGTGCGCCCAGCCGGCGCTCACCTGCGCGAACGAGTCCGCCGGGGCCTCCAGAATGGCCTCCAGCGGACGCCCCCAGCACACGACGCCACCGTCCACTTCGAGGCCGCAGTTGTGATCCGCTCCCGACGTCACGTGGGAGAAGGGGCCGCTTCCTTCAGGTGGTTCGAGGGAGAATTCGACGCGCTGGCAAGAGAGCACGCCACCCAGGAGGACGAGGACAGTAATCCAGGTCATGTGCGGCGAAGCCACTGGAACCCCCACGACCAACCGACGGGAGATCAGCGTACACGAAGCAGCATCCCCATGCTGTGGAGTACGCGTCTGTCGTCCATCCGCCACTCCCCTGGGCCTCGGCCTGCAGGGGGCCTGGATTCGAATCACCGGATACCCCATGCGGTCACCCCGGGGCCAGCCAAACGCCATCCCTTGACGAACGCAGTGGGTGAGACGTCACCCCCGGCGAACGTCACGCAAACCCGTGACCAAGGAGGAGGGTGAGACGTCACCTCCGGCGAACGTCACGCATAACCGTGACCAAGGGGGAGGGTGAGACGTCACCCCCGGCAAACGTCACGCACAACCGAGACCAAGGGGGAGGGTGAGACGTCACCTCGGAAGAACGTCACTCTGTACCGTGACGAAACGCGGTGATTGACGTGACCAGCCCCCAGGTAGGCGAACGGATCTCCACACCGCACTCGGGAATGGACCTGGGGGGGAACCTTGGAAGGGGACCGGCGACGGAGGCGGGGAATCAGCCCTCGGACTTGGCGGCCTGCTCCCGCAGGAACTCGGTGCGCGTGCCCTCGAACTTGCGCAGCGCCTTGCGCTGGGCCAGCGTCAGGTCGGCGAACTGCGCCTTGATCGCCCGGCGCGACTCGCGCTTGGCCTGCTTGCGGCTCTCACGATCCAGGTTCTTGGTGTTGGCCATGCCCGTATCTCCTCACATGCGCGGCCCGGGGGGCCGGAGCGGGCGGATGGTAGGCGCACCCTTGCCGACTGTCAAGAACCGCGTGTACGCGGGCGCTGCCACGTGGTCACGGCTCGCCAAGGCTGCTAGTCTCGGGTACCTGGACCGCTCGTGAACGACGAGACCGACCAGACCCGCCGGCGGCGGGACCGCCCCGACAAGCATGCCCCGAACACGGCCAAGGGCCGCGGCGCGTGGGCCGAGGGCACCGATCCGGCCGCGTACTCCGGCTCGTTCGACGACGAGGACGTGGACCTCACCGGCGACCTCGAGGACGAACCCCTGCCCGAGGGAGAGATCTCCGAGGACGACCTCCTGCCCGAGGGAGAGATCTCCGAGGACGACCCGGACGAGCCCGGCAACGCCGACATCGAGCTGACCGACGAGAACATGTGGCCGGACGACGACGTGGCCGATGCGGACGACAGCCTGGACTTCCAGCCCGGCGAGGAGTCCGTGCCCCTGGACATCGAGGTGGGCGCGCCCCAGGGCGGGCTGCTCATCGAGATCGACCTCGAGGCCACGCCCGTCGACATCGATATCGAACCGGTCGCGGTCGCGCCCGTGGTCGCCGGCTCGCGCGTGTCCCTGGATCCGGACGAGGACATCGACCCGTTCTCGATCCCGCCCTCGACCGAACCGGGCGCCGCGCCCCCGGACGTGCCGATCGTCAATCCCTACGCCGGCGAACCCCCGCTCGCGCCGCTGGCCACGGCCCTCGATCTGGAAATGGAGTTCGGCCCGCCGCCCCGCACAGCGGGCAAGGGGCCAGACGCCGGAGACGACCCGCACCTGGACGACGACGCCGTGCTCGTGGACTCGATGGACGACGACGACGAGGTGGAGTGGCTGCAGGCCGAGGCCCGCCGGCTGGAGGCCGAGGACCGCCTCGACGAGGAGCTGTCCCTGCTGGACCAGTTGACCCGGCTGCTGGCGGGCGACGAGGAGATCGCCGCGTGGTACGAGGACATCCTCGCCCGCGTGATCCACGTGTACTTCCCGGGCAAGACCCCGGACTCGATCCCGGTGCTGACCGTGGAGGCCTGGGAGCTGCCCGACCTGATCCGCGATCCGGTGATGGGCACCATCCTCAGCCGCATGGACGGCATCACCAGCCTGCGCGACCTGTACGCCGCCCTGCCCGACCAGGACCCCGGCACCATCTACCGGTTGCTGTCCCGGGCCAAGGGCAAGGGCCTGATCCGGCTCGACGACATCGACTGACCCACGCGCTTCACCGCGCCCCGCAGGACGACAGGGTCCCGGGGTTGCCCCGATCCGTGTACCCGTCCACCGTGCAGGACCAGGCGTCCTCCGGCGCCGGGCACCATCGCCCGGGATCGTCGTTCAGCTCCGCGTCGACCGCGTCGGCGTCGAGCACCAGCGAGACGCCCTTGTCCAGGTCCAGGCCGGCCCAGTCGAACAACACCTCGTCCACCACCTCCCAGCCGCCCTCACCGTCCGGGCAGACCAGCGCGCAGCGGTCGGGCGAGCCGTTGTTGAACGTCACCCCACCGCCATAGTCCCCGTCGAACTCCAGCGCGCACACCGGGTCGAAGGCGTCCTCGCCGAGCAGGGCCAGCTCGCCGGGTCCCAGGGCCGAGGTCACGTGGAGGGCGCCGTCCCCGACCAGGTCCTCGACCCGACAGCCATCCAGCTGCACCTCGCGGTCTCCGACGACGGCCACCTCGAACCACTCGGGGAACAGGTCTCCGCTGGATGGCGCGACCATGATCTCGGTGATCACCACCTCCCCAACGATCGGGTAGGGGGGGCCGTCCACCAGCCGCGGGCACGGCGGGTTCGCCGCGCCCGGGCTGCCGTACTCGGCCACGTCACCGTCGAGGTGGAACGACTCGTCGGCCACGCACCACAGCTCGGGATCGTCCGGATCGCGGCTCAGGCTGCGGCCCCGGTCGGCGTCGTGGGTCACCCAGTCGTAGCCCACGCGCTCCACCTCGCGATCGCCGCAGCGCAGGTACAGCTCCTCGTGCTCGCCGTTGTTGAACGTCAGCGTGGTGTAGGCGTAATCCGCGACCACCGCATCGCCCGGCACGATGTCCAGCCCGGACGCGGCGAGCACCAGCGGACGGTCGGGCTGCAGCGCCGTGGCGCCCCGCTCCGGATCGAGCACGTGCTCGTGCACTGGCCCGCCCCCCTCCTCCCCCACCAGGCAGCCGGCGAGGTCGAATGCCTCGTCGGCCAGACTGCGGACCTCGAACCACTCCCGGCCCAGGTCGGGCGCGACCATCACCTCGCTCACCTGCACGTCCCCCGGCGCCGGCCACGGCAGGACCCGGCCGCCGCGCAGGTTCGCCCACCCCGGGGTGCCCCGCCGCGCCCCGGCCTCGTCCTCGGCGTAGATCGCGTCGTCCGGAGCGGCGAACCACGCCCCCGGATCATCGTTGCGCGAGGCTGCGGCCTCGCCCTCGGCCAGCATCCACGACACGCCCGGCGCCGAGGCGCCCAGCGCGCCCAGGGGCGCCTCGTCCACCGCCACCAGGCCCTCGTCCCCGGGGCAGTGCAGCCGCAGCCGCTCCTCCGGATCGGACGAGGCCAGCACCAGCGCCCCGTCGCCGAGCACCACGTGGGTCTCGAGGTCGTCCGGCTGCAGCGGCTGCTCGGCCACCACCAGGAAGCTGCCGGGGGGCAGGTGCACCAGCGGCGGCACGAAGGCCAGGTGTGTGGACTCGCCTCCGTCGGACAGGGTGCACCCCCCCAGGTCGAGGGGCACGTCCGCGGTGCTGCGCAGCTCGATCCACTCGGGATCCCCAGTCAGGGGGTCGGCCATCACCTCGGTGATCGCCACCTCACCTTCCAGCGGTGGGACCGCGGACGGGAGTGCGGGGGGGCCACAGGCCAGGTTGCGCACGGAGAACAGCAGCAGGGCCGAGCCCACTGCCAGGACCGAGAACATCGAACGGGTCATCGGGGACCGCCTCGTCCGGGGGGCGCCGGGCGCGGTCGGACCCACCATAGTCACGGCCGATGCGCTGGCAAGCCGGGGCGACGCAGCTCGCCGCCGGGGGCGGTTGTGCTTGACACCCCACCCCGCCCTGGGTATCACTCCGCTGCTCTGACGTAGGCTCTTTGATATGGACGAGAACGACGATCGCTCCTTCATGGAGGTGGCGCTGAAACAGGCCCGGGAGGCCGCCGCCCAGGGCGAGGTGCCGGTGGGCGCCGTGCTGGTGGCCGACGGCGACATCGTGGCCACGGGCCGCAACACTCGCGAGGCCTCCGGCGACCCGACCGCGCACGCCGAGATGGTGGCCATCCGCGCGGTGGTGGACCCGGACACGCCCACACGCTGGCGCCTCGGTGGCACCACCCTGTACGTGACCCTGGAGCCGTGCCTGATGTGCATGGGCGCGGTGATCCAGGCGCGTATCGACCGGGTGGTCTACGGCTGCGCCGATCCCAGGGGCGGGGCCGCCCACACCCTGTACCGCCTGGGCGAGGACCCCCGCCTCAACCACGCCGTCGAGGTGCAAGGTGGCGTGCTGGCGGACGAGTCCGCGGCCCTGCTGCGGACCTTCTTCGCCCGGCTGCGGGCGCGTACGAAAAAGGGAGCGAACGACGATCGATGAATCTTCCCCTACCCGGGAAGACCTGGTGGAGAGCTGGCCGAGTGGTCGAAGGCGCGCGATTCGAAATCGTGTGAGGGAAACCTCCGGGGGTTCGAATCCCCCGCTCTCCGCCACTTGACTTGTTCCTCGCGCACAGGCGACAGTCCGCCGTGAGGTTTACGTGTGGAGAGGTGACCGAGTGGCCGAAGGTGCACGACTGGAAATCGTGTGTACCGCAAGGTACCGAGGGTTCGAATCCCTCCCTCTCCGCCACGCCATTCATTCCGCGGGTAGGAGGGATGGCTGGGTCCCGGGAGACCGGAGCTGGTGAACTCCGCCAGGCCCGGAAGGGAGCAACGGTAGCCGGTACTCCGGGGCTCCCGGTCCAACCCAGCCATCCCTCGTACCCACGGGTGGAACGTCCATGAGCTATCTCGCCATCGCCCGCAAGTGGCGCCCCCAGCGATTCGACGACATCGCGGGGCAGACCCACATCACGCGCACGCTGCAGAACGCCATCCGGCTGAAGCGCATCCACCACGCATTCCTGTTCTGCGGGGCCCGCGGTGTGGGCAAGACGTCGGGCGCGCGCATCCTGGCCAAGGCCCTGCAGTGCGAGAACGGCCCGGCCGAGAACCCCTGCAACGAGTGCGTGGCCTGCCAGGAGATCACCCGCGGCAGCCACCCTGACGTCTCCGAGATCGACGGCGCCTCCAATAACCGCGTCGACGACGTGCGCGACCTGATCGAGACCGTCCGCTACATGCCGACCAAGGGCCGGTACCGGATCTACGTCATCGACGAGGTCCACATGGTGACGACGGCCGCGTTCAACGCCCTGCTCAAGACCCTGGAGGAGCCGCCCGAGCACGTCGTGTTCATCTTCGCCACCACCGATCCGCAGAAGCTGCCCGAGACCGTGGTCAGCCGCTGCCAGCGCTTCGACTTCAAGATGCTGCCCGCGCGCACCATCCAGGAGCGTATGCAGCACATCTGCGACGTCGAGGAGGTGCAGATCCCCGCGGGCGTGCTGTCGCAGATCGCCCGCGAGGCCGGCGGCTCCATGCGGGACGGCCAGAGCCTGCTCGACCAGGTGCTGGCCTTTGCCGACGGGCCGATCACCGAGGCGCAGGCCGCCGAGATCCTGGGCCTGGTCGACCGCACCCTGCTGCTGGAGCTGGTGGCGGCGATGGCGCGCTGCGACGTGGAGACCACGCTGACCTCGTACGCCCGCATCACCGGCTTCGGCGTGGACACCCGCTCCCTGGCCGACGATGTGCTGACCACCCTGCGGCACGCCACGGTGGCGGCCGTGATCGGCAAGCCCGACCGCCTGATCGACCTGCCGGCCGAGGAGATCCAGGCCCTGCAGGAGATCGCTCGCCAGGCCGGGCCCGAGTCGCTGCAGCGACGATTCGACATCCTGGCCCGCGCCGCAGACGACGTCGCCCGCTCCGACTCTCCGGAGCTGGTGCTCGAGATGGCGCTGGTGCGCATGGCCTCCATCCGGCCCTACGCCCCCGTGGACGCGCTGGTCGAGCGGCTGCTGGAGCTGGAGCGGCGCCTCGGCGCCGGTGGCTCACCCGGCCGACCGAGGCCCCAGTACCGCCGCCCTGCCCCGCAGATGCGGGACACCCAGCCGGCCGAGCCCGCGCCGAGGCCACCCGCGCCGCCCCGGCCAGAACCCGCGCCCGAGGCGCGAAAGCCCGCACCACCACCCAGGCCCGAACCCGCGCCCGAGGCACGAAAGCCCGCACCACCACCCAGGCCCGAGCCCGCACCCGAGGCGCGAAAGCCCGCACCACCACCCAGGCCCGAGCCCGAGCTCAGCGAGCCCGCGCTCCCCGTGGACCTGGATCCCGCGGCCTGGCGGGCGTTCGTCGAGTCACTCGGTGGCGGCCGCCTGGGCGCCCTGCGCGCGGTCATCGCCGAGGGCCGCTTCGTGGGGGTCGAGGGCGACGACGTGGTGCTGGCATTCCCCCGGGAGGAGACCCGGGAGATGGCCAGCCAGCGGCTCGCCGCGCCCGATCTCCGCGACGCCCTGCGACGCCGCTTCGGCCGGCCGCTGCGGCTGCGCGCCGAGGCGCTGGCCGACTCCGCCACGCCCCTGAGCCCCGGTGAGCAGGCCCGCGAGGAGGCGGCCGAGCGCAAGGCCGAGCGGGAACGCCGCGCGCACGCCGACCCCGGCGTGCAGCGGGTCAGCGCAGCCTGGCCCGACGCCGATATCGTCAGGATCCGGCACCTGAAGAACTGATCCCGGAGGCCCCCCTCACTGCACCACGAACCACCCGGCCCAGTGGTGCGGGTGCACCTCGTCGGCGGCCATGGCCGCCTGGACCTGCTGCAGCGCCGTGGCCGCGTCCACCCGTGCCATGGCCGCGTAGAATTCCATCAGCACGGCCTGGAGGCTGGCGTCATCCACCGCCCACAGGCTCACCAGCACGCTGCCCGCGCCCGCCTCGACGAACGCCTCGGCCAGGGCAAGGGCCGATGCCGGCGAACGCTCCACGGCCGCGTCCGCCCCTAGCCCCACCAGGGGCTCGGCGCCGCAGCCGGTGAGCACCACCAGCGCGGGCGCGGACGGCATCTCCCGGATCTCGCCGACGCACAGCCGCCCGTCGTGGCCACCGCCCTCCTCGAGCAGCAAGCCACCGGCCTCTACACGCACGGGGTTGTACTCGACCGGGGTGGCCACATGGGCCACGACCACCTCGCCCAGCCGCTGCAGCGCGGCCGCCTCCGTGGCGAGCTCCAGATCCAGCACGTCGGCCTTGCGACAGGTCTGCTGCAGCGCGGCGAACTCCCCGGTCTCGGCCAGCGGCTGCGGTGACGCGGGATCGCCGATCGCGACCGCGGCCGTGCGACGGCCCAGGGATGGCGGGTCGCCGGTCCCACCCGTCCCGACCCGCACCGACCAGGCCCGTGAGGTGACGACCACCCCGTCGTCGCCCACCAGCGCCGCGGCCGGCGCGTGGGCCAGCGCTCCGTCCGGCAGCCACCAGATCCGCCCGGCGTGCCTCAGCTCTTCGGACACCGGCCGCAGCGCCAGGTCGTACAGATGGGCGGCGGGTTCACGCCACGCCTCGCCGGCCCGACGCCCGTGCTGGGGCGGCTGGCGCAGTGCGGCGAGCAGGTCGAGCACGGCCTGCTCGATGGCCACCCGGCCCACGGGCCAGCGCACCGGCGTCAGCCAGTCCGCGGTGACGATCCACGCCACGGTCTGGTCCGCGCCCAGCAGGGTCACCAGCACCGCGTCACCGTCCCCCATGTCGGCGCGAAACGACTCGACGTCGTCGACCCCGGTGGTCTCGCCGGTCGCAGCCCGCGCCCGGCAGGTGACCGCGAAGGCCTCCTCGTACCGCTGCTGCTCCAGCAGCAGCTCCACCAGGGCCATGAACGGCGCCCGCTCCCCGGGCAGCCACGGCAACGTGCGGTCCTCGGCCGGCACGACCGCTCCCTCCTCCACCGCGGCCGCCGCCCGCGAAAGGGCCTGCTCCGCAGCCGCGAGATCTCCGAGCCGCCAGTGAGCCATCGCCGCGCCGTGGGACGCCACCCAGCCCGCGGGCAGCTCCCCCGCCCCCTCGGCCGCGCAGAGGGCGTCGAAGCTCTCCAGGGCACGGCGTGGCTCGCCCAGCTCCAGGTCGAGGAAGCCACGAGCCGCGGCCACCAGGGAGGCGTCTCCGTGCCGGCCCTGCTGTACCAGCAGCCCCAGCGCCTGGCGCATCGTGGCCTGGGCCTCGTCCGGCTCCTCGTCCGCGCGATGCACCTGGGCGAGCGCCACGAGCGCGTCCACACCCGCGTCCACCGACAGGTAGCGGGGCGCCTGGCCCGCCTCGTCGTGACGGCTGCGGTTGCGGGCCAGCGAGCGCAGCGCCTCCAGCTCGGCCTCGGCCCAGCGGCGCTGACGCGCGTTCACCCGGGCCAGGCGGCCGCGTGCGCGCGCTTCGGCCTCGGCCGACCCGTGATCGGCCAGCAGATCCGTCGCGTCGTCGAGATCCCGGCGGGCCAGGTCCAGGTCACCCCGCTGCTCGTGGAACGTCGCCCGCGTGGTCAGCACCTCGGCGCGATCCACCGGTGCGCGCTCCGCCCGCGTCAGGCGCTCGGCCTGGCCGAGCCGGTCGAAGGCGCGCTCGTGCCACCCCTCCTGCCAGTCCAGCAGGGCCAGGCCCGACAGCAGGGCCACCCGGGCCGGGCCGCCGTGCCCCAGACCCGCGTCGAACGCCTCACGGGCCCGCCGCGCGTCGCCCAGCTCCAGCGCTGTGTAGCCGATCGCGGTCAACAGCCCGCCGCGGTCCAGGTCCGCGTCTTCGGCGTCGGCCAGGGCCAGCGCATCCTCCAGCGTGATCAGCGCCCGCTCCCGGTCAACTGCCTGCAGCAGCGCCACCCCGTGCACGAACAGCAGCTCGGCCGCGACGGTCGGCGGCGAGGCATGGGCCTGCAACAGCTCCTGGAGGTGGGCGGCGGTCGAGCGCAGGGTACGGGGATCGTCGCCGATCAGCCGGGTGGTGCGCACGTAGGTCGCACATGCCGCGGCCAGTACAGCGTCGTCCGCCGCTTCCGACGACGACGACGCGACCGCCGCTCGGACCGCGGCGTCCGCCCAGGGCAGGGCGTCCACGGGCGCCCCATGGGCCAGGTAGGTGTCGGTGAGCATCAGCCGCACCGCGGTGGGGGCGCTGCGGTCCACTGCCTCGTCGGCCAGGGGCACGGCCTGCTGCAGGGCAGCGGCCGCGTCGCGAACGCGCCCCTGCGCGGACAGCAGCCCACCGAGGTGGCACAGCGCCAGCCGCTCGGTGCGGGTGTCCCCGGCGGCGCGCGCAGCCTCGAGGGCGGCCACGTAGTGGCCCTCGGCCTCGTCGAGCCGTTCCTCCCGCTCGGCCGCACGCCCCAGCTCCAGCGGAGCCACGGATCGGGACCCGACCGCCTCCCCCTCGGTGACGGCCTCGCCCGCGCCCTGGGCATGCGCGCTCACCCTCGCGCACACCGCGAGCGCGAGCGCGAGCGCGAGCACGACCGTCAGCGGCCGAGATTCCGGCATCCAGGACCCCTCCGGGAGAGACGAGAACGAGGAGTCTACCACCCCTACGTCGCCCGAATTCGACCCCATTTTGGGCCCCCCAGGCCAAATTGACACTGAAAGATCGCGCGTGATAGCGTTTCTTTTTCCAGCGGTTGGACTCGGGATCGGACCGCACCATCTCGGGCTCCGGATCAAGACGCACAACCAACCCGCCTGAAGAGCGGAACAAGGAGAGTCGCCATGGCCGAGGCTGCGCAGCAGGGTGACGATCGGCTCGTCGAGCTGAACAACGAACTCAAGGCAATCCTCGAGGAGCGCATCACGTTCCTCACGTCCACCCTCAAGGACACCGATCGGCTGACCCAGCAGATCGCCAACGCCGAGATCGACATCCGGCGCAACCAGCAGATGGGCTCCAAGCTCAAGGAAGAGGCCGAGGAGATCGGCGGCGAGCTCGAGGCCCTGCAGGCGACCACGGACGAGCTGACCTCTGCCCGCGACGCCAAGCAGCAGGAGAAGTTCGCCACCGAACGCAAGATGCAGGAGATGGAGAACGACATCGCCTCGGCTGGCAAGGACATCGAGGACGGCGAGGGTCACATCAAGGACCTGGAGAAGGAGCTCGAGAAGCTCGAACGCGAGAACAAGAAGCTCAAGAACCGCGTCAAGGTCCTCGAGGAGGGCGTGACCCGGATGCGCAAGGTCCGCGAGGAGTACATGCGGAGCATCCAGGACCTGAACAAGGAGATGACCGACCTGGCATCCTCCCAGGGAGAGGGCCAGGAAGGCTGACCGCCCTCCTGTGCCTAAACGCTGCGCCGGTCCCCGGACCGGCCGAACCGACGATCTTGCTGGGGTGAGTCATGGCAGACAACACCAATGAAGACGCGCCCGTCGTGGACGAGGCCGTCGCCTTCGACAGCGACAAGGCGATCACGGCCTGCTACGGGATCCTGGCGTCAGTCGCCGCCGCCCAGGAGGCGATGAACGAGGCCGTCCAGGGACGGTTCGCGTTCCAGGCGCGCCAGCGCATCCTCGCCGCCGGGCTGGAAGCGGCCGGCAAACCCATGGAGATGCCGTGGGAGACGCAGCGCCGCTCGATCCTCAGTGGCGGCGTGGTCACTGCCTCCCAGACGGGCGGCGACGAGACCATGCGTCGCGACGAGATCGAGGCGCTCATCGCGCACAAGACCACGATGAACGTGGACAAGGCCCTGGCCGACATGGCCAGCCAGACCGGCGACGTGCGCGAGGCGGTGGAGCAGGCCATCAGCCAGCAGAGCAGCGCTCTGGAGGCGAAGCTGCTCAACATCATGCGCGAGAACCTCACCGACTCGCTGCGCACCCTCGAGGAGACCCTCGAGGAGCGGATGCGAGAGATCGCCTCCGCGGCGGCCGAACGTGAGCGGGTGAACAAGGCCCTCGACGAGGCCCGCAAGGCCGCCGAGCAGGGCATCCGCGCGGCTGGCGGCGACGAGCTGCTCGACCAGATCGAAGACGTCCGCGACGTCCGCCTCGACGTGGGCGACCTGTTCGTCGGCGACATCGAGGAGCGCAGCAGCGTCACCGACGAGCTCCCCCCCGGCTCCATCGAGGAGGTCCTCGGAGACGAGGAAATCGAGGTGGGCGAGGAGATCGAGGCCGGCGGAGAGGAAGAGGAGATCGAGGCCGGCGAGGCCGAAGAGGACGACGTCGTCGAGGCCGGCGAGGACGATGAGGAGATCGAGGCCGGCGAGGACGATGAGGAGATCGCCATCGAGGCCGACGAGGCCGACGAGGAGGATGTCGTCATCGAGGCCGGCGAGGCCGACGAGGAGGATGTCGTCATCGAGGCCGGCGAGGCCGACGAGGAGGATGTCGTCATCGAGGCCGGCGAAGAGGAAGAGGAGATCGAGGCCGACGACGGCGGGGTCGAGATCGACCTCGGCGACGACGATGGCGAGGTCGACGCGGTCGAGATCGACGTGGGCGGCGACGACGTCGACCTGGACATGGACGAGGACGACGTCGAGATCAGCCAGGGCCTCGGCCCGAGCCTGGACGACTCGGCAGCGGACGTCGTCGTCATGGACAGCAAGGACGCCGGCGACGAGGCCGACGAGGAGGTCGAGATCCCGATCGTCGAGGACTTCCCCGACGAGGACGAGGAGGCCATCGGCCGCTACCTGGAGCTGGCGTACAAGCTGCGCGACCGCAAGAACTACTCGGCCGCCACCGAGCTGTACAACAAGGTCCTGGAGCTGGAAGACGGTAACGTCGAGGCCCGCATCGGCCTGGGCCAGGTCCACCTGCAGACCCCGGACTTCGAGGCCGCAGCCACCGAGTTCGGCAAGGCGCTGGAGCTGGCGCCGGAGAACCCCATGGGGTTCCTCGGCATGGGCGAGGTGCACTTCCTGCAGAAGGACTACGCCGCCGCGATCAAGCAGTACTCCAAGTGCGTGAAGCTCGACGACGACCTGGCGCTGGCGTACTGCAACCGCGGGCTCAGCTACTACTACCGCAAGAATCACAAGAAGGCGTTCCTGGACCTGCAGAAGGCCTACCGCCTCGACCCGGACATCCCCAACATCAAGAAGTACCTGCAGATGGTCATGAAGGTGCTCAAGAAGAAGGACAAGAAGTAGGGCGCGTCCGGGCCCACCCCATCTCCCTGGCCCCATGCTCCGGCATGGGGCCTTTTTTTGTGGGCGGGGAACGCGGTGGCAGGCTGCGGGGTGGCGTTCTTGTGGGGTTACGCTCACCGCCGCCGCGAAGCGTTCCCCGTCGACGGGTGCATGGGCGATCTCACCGGTGGGGCGTCAGAGCTGATCGCACGGGGGGAATGGGCTGAAGGGCTGTTGATCGTCTTCTCCCGGATATCCCGTCGCCGACGAAGAGCACACGGAGACCGTCTCCGACAGGGCCGACGATCGCGCCCTTCGGGTTGACCCGTCACCGGGAAACACTTCGGTATCTCGAGGGGGGCCTCGAACTCCGGAGCCACGTAATCGCCGGCACCATGGCCAGTCGATATCCGACCCGTGATTTCGTCGGGCGACGGGCAGCCCCGCAGGGCGAAGCCGCTGGTCCGACGATCTCCGGTCATACGCCGATCTCGAACCAGGCCGGATCTCCGGGGGAAGACAACTCCGCAGCCTCCCTCGCATCCGCTGCGCACCCGCCCAGCCCCTCAGTTGCGGTGCGTAACCCCGTTCGCACCGCTCATGGCCCAGCCGCGTAATCCCCTTCGCCCCTGCCGCCGATCCTCCCCCCTGGCAACCTCCGGCCGCAGCCATGTCATTGATTTCTTTGGCTTTTCAATTCAAGACCCACTCGCTCCACAATTGGCACGTCATTTGCTTACAAACGCTGCAACCTCAACGTGGAGCGATCACGATGGTCAAGGAACAGCTGAGCACGCCGAAGTACAGCGGCAACGAGTGGAAGCGGACGAGGGGCATCATGGCGCGGTCCTACTACAAGGAGCTGCGCGCCAACGGCCTGACCCACCAGCAGGTGATCGAGCTGACGACCCAGCTGCTGCACCTGGTCAACTCCGACCTCGAGACGCACGTCCGCGTCCGGTAGACGACTTCCCGACAACCGCAGGCATCATCCGACCAGGGGACGGGTGCGCTCCCTGCGCCCATGCCTCCGCATGGGCGCCAGACTTGCCGTCGCTGAGGGGTGACCGCTAGAAGTAGATCATCACCGACGCACCACCGCCGACCGGCGTGTAGTGCTGCCACTTGCGGTAGAAGTACGGCGCGCGCAGCGCCACGGTGATCTCGATGTTCTCGCGGGGGAACACCTTCACGCCGGCGGCCGCCTCGTAGAACCCGAAGTACTCGGTGGAGCAATGGGGGTCACCGCTGCCGTCGTCGCCGCAGGTCTCGCCGGCGGGCACGTCGTAGCTGGTCATGCGGCGCACCATGTTGTGGCCGGTGGTCTCCAGGAAGATGGTGACCTTCTCCGACGGCCGCAGGCCCAGGTTGAGGCCCGCGTGGGCGTCCCAGTGCCACGGCGTGAAGCGCATGTCGAAGCCCACCTGGAACTGCAGCGTGACCGGCCCGGTGCGCGGACACAGGCCGATGCCGATGAACGGGTCCAACCCGATCAGCAGCGACGGATCCGCGCCGCCCTTCAGCCCCAGCCCGACCACGAACAGGCCGCCGGTGCGCACGTCCTTGACGATGGCGTACTTGGCGCCGAGGTGGGCGGTGAAGCCGATGCCGTGGCCCCAGTGGTTGGCCATGCCGAACACCGACAGGTTGCGCAGGATGGCGTACTCCACGCCGAACCCGTAGTTGAAGGTCGACGACGCGCCGTAGGCGATCGCCAGGTGCACCTTCTTGCGGGTGTTGTTGGTCATGAAGGTGAACGGCTCGACGAACGGCATCTCCTCGTACTTGGCGCCGCGGCCGCCGCTGTCGCCCACCTCCACGTAGGAGGGGGCCTCGGCCTCGGCCTCGTCGAGCATGACGGTCTGCAGCTCGTCGATGCGCGACCGGATCTCGCGCGCGTATGCCGTGTCCGGGTACTTGTCGAGGTAGCGGTACCAGGCGTCCAGCTCCTCTTCCAGCGGGAGGTCCTTCACCTCCTCCTTGAACGACCTGTACAGCTGGAGGTTGTCCACCTCCACCGGCTCCTCCTCCTCCTCGTCGAAGATCAGGAGCTCGTCGTCGTCCTCGTCCTGGGCCGCGACCGGCAGCGCGACCAGCGCCGCGATCAGGACGGCCCACCAGGGAGCCAGCAGGGTGCGTAGCATCGTTCCCTCCGACCGCCCCACGTCGTCCCCCGGGGTTGCGAGGGGGGCGCAGGGCCGCTCCATTCAAGTACAAACACCCGTCGATTTCAAGCGCACGCGTCCCCCGCTGCCACCGATCGATGCGTGGTATCGTGGCCGTCCGATGCAGCTCGATCCGTACATGCGGGAGATCGAATCGCTGGTACAGCACCTGTCGCCCCAGGCCTCGCTGCTGGGCGACATGGACATCCACGTGATCCAGGAGCTGCACGCCGAGGGTGTGCCCATCGAGGCGGCCCTCGCCGGGATCCGCGCCGGCGCAAAGCGCCTCGCCGGTCTCAAACGCCGTCCCCGGGGCCTGCCGCTGAAGCGCGTGCGCACGGACGTGCGCAAGGTCATGAAGAAGAACGCACGCACCTCCGCGCAGGCGACCCCCGCGAGATCTCCGGCCCCCGCAGACGAGCACGAGGCCTGGCGCGAGGCGGTGCGCGAGATGGCCGCGGCCGTGCCCCAGCCCTTCGCCCGCGAGCTGGCCACCCTGGCCGCGGACACCGACCTCGGCGCCGAGCGCGCGTTCGTGCGCCTGCTCGCCATCTCCGGGGACTACTACCAGAGCCGGCTGGAGGCCATGGACCTCGACGCGCGCGACGCGCTGATGGAGGAGATCCGCGGCCCGGTCGCGCCCGCGTTGAGGTCGATGCTGCCCGAGGCGCGCCAGCAGATGCTCGACCAGCTGGCCCGGCGACGCCTCGCCGAGGCCGACCCGGTACTGGATCCGGACCGTTTCTGGCAAGATGGGTAGATCATGCCGCGCACACCCCTGAGCCCACCCACCCCCTATCGCGTGACCGCGGAGGGCGCCTTCGCGCGCGCCGCGCGCACCTCGAACGGGCCGTGCCCCATGTGCAACGATCTCGGCGGCGTGGCCGAGCGTGACAAAGACGGCTACGAGGTGTTCCGGCCCTGCGCCTGCCGGCAGCTCAAGCGCAACATCGACCTGTTCAACCGGGCGCGAATCCCGGCCCTGTTCGCCGCGACCTCGTTCGCCAGCTTCGCGCTGGACCGCTGCACCAAGTCCCAGGGGGACGCGCACATGTCGGCCCATCAGCTCGCCAGCAGCTACCCGCTGAGCAAGCGGGGGCTGTGCCTGCTCGGCCCGGTCGGGGTGGGCAAGACCCACCTCGCCACCGCGATCGTGCGGGAGCTGACCCTGACCAAGGGCGTGACCAGCCTGTTCCTGGACAACCTGCAGCTGCTACAGGACCTCAAGCTGGCCTACGAGAAGCGCGAGGGCACGGCCGCGCTGCTCGAGCCCCTCGGCGAGGTCGACGTGCTGGTGATCGACGACCTGGGCAAGGGGCGCGGCACCGAGTGGGAGCTGACGATCCTCGACGACCTGGTCAGCCGCCGCTACAACGCCGGCGCCACCACCATCGTCACCACCAACTACCCGGACCGCGAGAGCGGCGCGCGTAGCGACGGCTTCGAGTCGCTGGCCGAGCGCGTGGGTCCCCGCATCTACTCGCGACTCAAGGCCATGTGCACGTTCATCGAGATCGACGGCCACGACTTCCGCCAGTCCCCACGACAGCGGAGGGCGTGAGCGGGCGTGAGCCCGATCCAGGAGGAGACATCGGATGGCTGAACAAGACGGCACCACGCCGGACAACGGGGAGGGAATCCCGGAGCCCGAGGCCAGCCCCGAGCCCGAGGCCAGCCCCGAGCCCGAAGCCAGCCCCGAACCCGAGGCCGGCCCGGAACCGACGCCGACGGACGCCTTCGGTGACAGCCCGTGGCGGCCCGGCGCTCACCGCCGGAGCTGGTGGCGGACCCTGATCGGCGAACCCGAGGACCGCCAGACGCGCCTGATCGGCGCGGCCGGCGTGCTCGTGGTGCTGCTGGTGATCGCCCTGCTGGGCTGGATGAACCAGCGCGCCACCCTGCGCAAGAACCTGGGCACCATCGGCGAGACCGTGGACCAGGCCCAGGCCGCGGTGCGGGTCAACGTGCTGAGCCAGACGCTGATCGACGGCGAGGTGGTCACGGAGATGACCTGGTCCGAGGTGGACGCCTCCGGCGGCCTCGGCAACGAGCGCACCGTGTCCGTCGCGGGCGAGTCGATCCACGTGGGGGTACGCAAGACCGGCCTGCAGCACCGCAAGTGGGACGAGCCCCTCGACGTGTACTACTTCGCGTCGCTGGAGTACGGCGAGGCCACCCGCCAGTCGCTGATCGAAGACGCGCCGTTCTACTACGAGTACCGGGGCGACAAGGAGGGCAGCGTGCGCCGCACGGCGCGGCGCATGTGGGACTGGCTCAACGGCGAGAAGCCCTCGCCCGACTTCGTGTCCGTGGACACCACCGAGCTGGCCGGCCACGACCTCCCCCTGCTGCTCGGCGAGCAGTGGGACCTGCTGCTGGGCCCCAACGGCGCGGTGGACGCGCGCCGCCTGCGCTCCCCGCGCGACGCGTACGAGCGCTTTGACGTCAGCGCCCCGGTCAACACATCCAACGGCCTGGAGGTGATCCTGGAGGAGGCCGCCCGCCAGGTGGAGTTCGGCGAACGCATCGATCCGGACCTGGTGTTCCAGCGGGTACGTGTCCGGCTGTTCAACAACGGCAGCCAGACCATGACCGTGGATCCCAACCTGTTCCAGTTGCAGGACGCGCTGCAGAACGTGTACCGGCCGGCGCGCGCCATGCCGGTGTCCCTCGCCCCGGGCTCGGGACAGACCCTGCGCCTGCGCTTCGGGGTCCCGCCCACGGCCCGCGGCCTGCGCTTCACCATCCCCGGCGAGACCGTGGCCGGGGGCGACGGCACCCAGCCACTGGCCATCTTCCTGGCACCGGAGGAGACCTTCACCGGCGGCGTGGCCGCGGTGGGCGACTTCCTCGTCAGCCTCGACGCGGTGCAGCGCAACGTGGCCGGCACCGGCGAGACCTTCGAGATCCTGGCCCTGCTGACCGTGGCCAACCTCACCTGGGACACCCAGGAACTGGAGGCGAAGCACTTCTCCCTGGGCAACCTGTTCTACGACGACAACGAGACCGTGGAGCCCAAGTCCGTGTCCATGACCGAGTTCGAGCCCATGCTGCCCGAGCAGGTGCAAGTGGTGTTCGACGTGGGCGAGGCCATGGAGCGCGCCGACCAGCGGCTGACCATCTCGGCCGTGCGCCGCAAGGCCGTGCACCAGCAGGCTGTGCTCAACCTGCTGCCCCTGGACCTGACCGAGGCCGA
This sequence comes from uncultured Rickettsiales bacterium, assembly GCA_964639985.1. GTDB lineage: Bacteria > Myxococcota_A > UBA796 > UBA9615 > CAYRNR01 > CAZXHG01. The sequence goes on along the minus strand of CAZXHG010000033.1, from coordinate 3,156 downwards.
GGCCCAGGCCGGCAACACCTACATCCACCAGCTGTGCGGCGCCCGCCACTACCAGCGCTACGTGGAGCTGGTCACCGGCGGCCCCCGCGGCGTGCTCGGCCTGCTGTCCGACCGCAAGGCCCGCGAGCGCGAGGCCAACCGCCACCTCGACCTGGCCCGCTCCTACTACCCCGACTCCCTGGTCATCGCCCGCGCCGAGCTGCCCAGCGAGTAACCCCTCCCCCCTCGGTCCGATGCTACAGCGGGGCGGCCATCCGCATCGGACCTCCTGTCCCCTGTTTCCCCCGCCCCGCGTCATAGAATGATCACGAACCCATGCCGCGCCCCCGTCCCCAGCTCGCGCCCGTCCGCCCCGACGGCGTGATCGACCTCGTCGACGCCTCGCGCCGCGGCGACGCCCGCGCCCGAGAGGCCCTGGCCCGCTGGTGCCTGCCCCGGATCCGCCGCACCATCTGGCTCGCGGTCGGCCCCACCCCGGACGCCGACGACCTGACCCAGACCGTGATCGCCCGGGTGTTCGCCCACCTGGAGGGCTACCGCGCCGAGGCCCGCTTCCACGTGTGGGTCGACCGGATCGCGGTCAACGCGGTGCGCGATCACTACCGCGCCCGCGCCCGCGCCCGGCTGCTGCCGTACGACGATGGCCGGCCCCAGGACGAGCCCGCGCCACGCCCCGACGACCAGGCCGAACGCCAGCGCCTGCTGGAGCGCCTCGCGGGCCACCTGGCCACCCTGCCGCCCCAGCAGCGCCTGCCCCTGGTGCTGCGCCACGTGCACGGCTACACGGTCCCCGAGATCGCGGCCATGCTCGAGATCTCCTTCGAGGCAGCCCGCAAGCGCCTGCACCGCGGCCGCCGCGACCTGCGCCAGCGGCTCGACACCGACCCCTACTGGCGGGCCGTGCTGGGAGGGCTGGACCGGTGACGCGCTTCGACTGCGACCAGGCCCGCCGCTGCCTCGACGAGCTGCTCGACGGCACCCTGACCGGCGACGATCGCGAAGCCCTGCAGGTGCACCTGGACGTGTGCCCGGCGTGCCGCGACCTGCACGAGGGGTGGTCCGTGATCGGCTCGGTGATGAAGGACACCGCCCTGCCGCCGCTCGACGCGGAGGTGGAGGCGAGGATCCTGGCGGGGGGCGCAGCAGCCGCCACCGCCACACGGGCCATGCGACGGGACTGGCGCCCCCTGGGCTGGGCCATGGCCATCGCCGCGGCCATCCTGGCCACGGCCTGGCTGGTGCCGCGGCTGCTGGTGCCGCCGGAGATCCCGGTCTCCGACGCGGGGCCCGCGCAGGCCACGCCCCCACGGATCGAGCCGATCCAGGCTCAGCCAACGATCCAGGGTCCGGTGCTGGCCCCGGTGGTCGAGCCGGTCGCCGAGGTCCTCACCGATCCCGATCCAGCTGATCCGATCGACGTGGCCTCGGCCGTGCGTGCGGACGCGCTGGAGGCCGACGGTGCAGCGGAGGACGCCCTGGACGACGAGGCCCTGCAGGCCGTCACCCCGGTCATCGCCGCCCTGGACGCGGGCCGGCTGGACGAGGCGCGGGAGCTGGCGCTGGTCGTGGCCGTGGAGCAGCCGGACAGCCCCCGCACCATCGACGTGTTCGCCCGCCTGGCCCAGGAGCACCGCCGGGCGCGGCGCTACGCCGACGCCTGCGAGATCTACGGCCAGCTGATCGACACCTGGCCCCACAGCGCGGCCGCGACCAACAGCCTCGTGGCGCTGGGCCAGGTCCGGCAGGGCGCCATGGGGCAGCCCGCCGAGTCCCTGGTACACTTCGACGACTACCTGGCGGCATCGCCCTCCGGCGTGCTCGCCGAGGAGGCACGCGTGGGCCGCGTGCGCGCCCTGGCCGAGCTGGACCGCCACGACGAGCTGCTGGCCTCCGCCACCGAGTACCTGGCCCTGCACCCCCGCGGCACGGCCGCGCCCGAGGTCTACGCGCTGCGCGGGGACGCGCTGCGCAGGGCTGGCATGCTGGGGGTGGCGGCCGAGGACTACCGGGCCGTGCTCGACCGCTGGCCCGAATCGCCATTCGCCGCCCAGGCCCGCACCGGGCTCGAGGCGTGCGGGGGGACACCGTGATCCGGACGTTGCTGTTGCTGCTGATGCTGTTGCCGTGGTCTGCCGCCGCCGAGCAGGCCGTCGTGCTGTCACCGGCCGAGATGACCCCGGAGCAGGCCGAGGAGCTGCGAGGCGCGCTGGCCGCCCACCTCAGCGCCTGGCAGGTCGACGTGCTGGTGGGCGAGGGCGACGGCGTGGCCGAGCTGTGGTTGAGCGGCGCGCAGTTCGGAATCCTGGCGCCCGCTCTCAGCGACCAGCCGATCCTGCGCGACGTGCCCGACAGCGGCGAGGGCTGGCCCGCCCGCTGCGAGGTGCTGGCCACGGTGGCGAGATCCGTGCTGGAGCCGGTGCTGGCAGGCACGCTGCCGGTCGAAGAAGAGGACGAGGGGGTCGCACCGGTCGTGGTGCCGGGGCCTGCGGACGGGGACATCAACGTGTCACCTCCCCGCCGCGGCCCCGGCGCCCACCTCGTGGTCGGGGGCGGCTATACCCCCACCATCCTGTCGGCCCAGGGCCCGTACCTGCACGGCGCCACGGTCGGGATCGGGGTGGGCATCGGCCGACACCTCGAATTCGGCGCCACCTTCGTCATCGCCCAGCCCGCGGACCTCAACGTACCCGGCAGCGACGTGGCCCTGGCCCGCTGGCCTGTCCGCGTCTACGCCGCCGGCATCGCCGGCACCGACCTCATCGACCTGGCCCTCGTCCTGGGCGCCTCCATCGAGACCTGGCGCATCCGCGACCTCGACTACGAGACCGCCGAAACCGACATCGACACCCTGCAGACCGACGCCGCCTTCACCGCCTCCTTCCGCCCCCGCCTGCACGCCACCCCATGGCTCGCCGGCTACGCCGAGGTGGGCGTGGACCTCTACCCCACCACCAACCGCTACCTCTACCTGGGCAACACCCAGCTCCGCCGCGCCGCCGCCCAACCCAGGCTCTCCGTCGGTGTGATGGTGCTGCTCGGAAAAAAGGGACGCTCATGAGTTCATGAGTTCTGAGAGGGGGATTCGATGGTTCGAACAGGATGGTTGATGGGGATCGCGCTGGTCCTGGCGGTGGGTTGCCCCACCGAGGACACGGT
>CAZXHG010000032.1:23237-51475 GCA_964639985.1 uncultured Rickettsiales bacterium | reverse complement strand
GCTCGCTGACCAACGTGCTGGCCCACGAGCTGGCCCACTCCTGGACCGGCAACCTGGTGACCAACGCCACCATGAACGACTTCTGGCTCAACGAGGGCTTCACCGTGTGGGCCGAGCGCCGGATCATCGAGGCGCTATACGGGCCCGAGGCCGCGGCCATGGGCGCCGCCATCGGCCGGCATGGCCTGGACCAGGCCGTGAAGCGGTTCGGAGAGGACTCGGAGTACACCCGGCTGGAGAACGATCTCGAGGGCGTGGACCCGGACTCGGTGTACTCGGTGGTGCCCTACGAGAAGGGCTTCCTGCTCGTGGCGCTGATGGAGCGCACCCTGGGGCGCGAGGCATTCGACGCGTTCGTCCTCGAGTACATGGAGCGCTTCCAGTTCACCTCGCTCACGACCGCGGAGTTCGAGGCCTTCGTGGAGGGTGCCCGGCCCGGGCTGCTGGCGCAGGTGGACGCGCACCGCTGGATCCACGGCGAGGGTGTGCCCGAGACCGCGCCGGTGTTCCCGTCACCGGTGCTGGACCGGCTGTGGGAGCTCGGCGACGGCTTCGCCGACGGCGCGCGCCCGCCGTTCGACGAGTGGAGCGCGTGGTCCGTGGAGGAGAAGCTGGTCTACCTGCAGCGGATCCCCGCGGTGCTGGACGTGGCGGACTGCGGGTGGATGGACGAGCAGTTCGAGCTCACCGCATCCAGCAACCCCGAGATCCTCAACCAGTGGCTGATCATCGCCGCAGGATCGGGCTACGAGCCCGCGTTCGACCGGATACGGTCCTTCCTCGGATCGGTCGGCCGGATGAAGTTCCTCAAGCCGATCTACGCGGCCCTGCACGGCAACGAGTCCACCCGCGCCCTGGCCGCGGAGATCTTCGAGGCCAGCAAGGACGACTACCACCCCATCGCCCGTGGCGGGCTGGAGGCCGTGCTCTCCGGCGCCTGATTCACTCGGCCACGAGGTACGACATCGTGTGCAGCGGCAGGCCGCGGTCCGTGGCCAGCTGCAGCACGTCGGCCAGCCCCTCGGTCGTGATCGACGGCGTGTCCGGATCGTAGACGTCCTCGGACTCGATGATCTTGTGGGCGTACAGCATCAGCGCGTCCTCGCGTTCGCGGGCGAGGTCCATGGCCTCGGCCGTTGCTTCGAGATCCACCGCGCCGAGATCCACCGAGGCCGCGTTCACGAACGTCTCGCCCCGCCAGGAGTGGAAGATGTCGCCCAGGTCGCCGATCCGGCCGCTGCCTCGCAGGATGTCGAAGTGCTCGAGCAGTGCGCGGTTGGTCTCGCGCGTGTAGTGACCGTAGGGGTAGGAGAACGACCTGTGTGCCAGCCCCTCGCGGTCCATGATCTCCAGGGCGGGCAGGATCTGCTCGTCCACGTAGGCCTCCACCGACGACTCGTGCACGTAGTCGATGGCGTCCACGTGGTTGAGCGTGTGGCAACCCATCTCGTGGCCGTCGTCCTGCAGCTCCCGTAGCAGCTCGAACCGCTCGGACGTGACCCCCTCCAGCCTGCCCAGCAGGAAGGTGGCGCGGGCGTCGTGCTCGTCGAAGAGCCAGCGGTGCTCGTGCCACGGTTCGATGAAGACGTCGTCGAAGGTCAGCACGACCGCGGCCTCGGCGTGCTCGGAGCGCGGCGCGCAGCCCGGACCGCAGGAGACCACGGTGACGACGATCGTCAGGATGGACGAGATGGAACGAGAGATGGGCATGGGACGAGGGCAAGCAAGTCTCGAGCCGTTCGGCCGTGCAGAAGCGATCCTGCCGGCAGCGTCGTGATATCCTGGCTGCGGGTGCCTACGGCTTGCGCCCACTGGAGGGGATCATGCACCGCATCGCGGTCTTGCCTTTGCTACTCGCGCTGGCGCTCGTATCCGGCGCGTGCGACACCGGCGACGACGACGACACGCACGGCCCCGCGGACGACGACGTCACCGCGGACGACGACACCTCGGAGGTCCCGGACGACGACGACTCGGCCGCGGACGACGACGACAGCGCCGCCGATCCCGACGGCGACGGCGACGGCTACCCCGCCAGCGAGGACTGCGACGACGGCGACGCCACCGTGTACCCGGGCGCCGCCCAGGTGTGCGACGGCATCGAGGACAACGACTGCGACGGGATCACCGACGACGAGGAGCGGGACGACGACTCGGACGGCGTGAGCGAGTGCGACGGCGACTGCGACGACACCGACCCGGCGGTCGACGGCGTGGCCGAGGTGTGCGGCGACGGCCTGGACAACGACTGCGACCTCGACCTCGACGAGGGCTGCTTCGACGCGGTGGATGCGGGCCGGGACCACAGCTGCGCGGTGGCCGGCGACCGCTCGCTGGCCTGCTGGGGCCGCGACGACGCGGGCCAGTGCAGCCACCCGCTGACCGGGTACTTCACCGCGGTCAGCTGCGGCAAGCTGCACTGCTGCGCCGTGGCCGTGGATGGCTCGGTGCAGTGCTGGGGCGAGAACGGCGACGGCCAGGGCACGCCTCCGGGGGGGAGCTCGTTTCAGGCCCTGGCTGCGGGCTGGCTGCACACCTGCGGCCTGCAGACCGACGGCACGGTGCAGTGCTGGGGCGGCAACGCCAACGGCGAGCTGCTCGCGCCGCCGGAGACCTTCCTCGCCATCGAGGCGGGCCACCACTTCACCTGTGGCCTGACCACCGGCTACCAGGTCCGCTGCTGGGGTGACGACTCCTACGGCCAGTGCAGCGACGGGCCAGCGGGCACGGTCGCGGGCATGACCGCGGGCATCTACTTCGCCTGCGCCGTGCACAACGACGGCAGCGCCGAGTGCTGGGGGCACGACAATGACGGCGTGCTCGCCGAGCCGACCGACACCTTCGCCAGCCTGGCCGGCGGCACCTCGCACGTGTGCGGCGTGACCGTGGCCGGCGATCCCGTGTGCTGGGGTGCGAACGACTACGGCCAGTCCGCGGTTCCGTCCGCGACGTTCCAGACCATCTCCGCCGGCAACAGCCACACCTGTGGAATCCTGGACGACGGTTCGTTGAGCTGCTGGGGGTTCAACAACTTCGGCCAGACCAACTCGCCCTGATCAACAGCCGTTGCCGGGATAGACGGTCTCGTCGAGGTCGGAGCAGTCCTTGTTGGGGGAGGTGAGCGGGTCGTAGGGCCCGGGCAGCCACCACTCGTACCAGCCGTCCCGGTCCAGGTCCCACTCGTCCGCGCTGCTGCCGCTGTAGGCGCCGATGTCCGAGCGCGAGCCGTCCGGATCGAACAGGGCGGGATCACCCCGGTCGAGCAGGGGAGACGTGGTGCACAGGTGCAGGTCCCAGTACAGGGGGTCCGGGTTGTTGGTGTTGGCGAACACCGGCTCCACGGCCATGTTGCCGTCCGTGCCCGTGGGATCGGACATGCCGAGGTAGTCGTCCGGCACGTTGTCGAGGGTGGCGCAGTACGTCAGCGTGGGTGTGGTGTTGTTGACCCGGAATCCACCTCCGGTGACGGCCTCGTTGCCATGGATCACGGTGTTGTTCAGCACCGGTTGCGATCCGCTGGCATATATGCCGCCCCCTGCTCCGCCCGCCGTGTTTCCGGCCACGACCGCGGCGGTGATCTCGGGCGAGGAGCTGTTCATGTGGATGCCGCCGCCGTCGGTGTTGGAGTGGTTGCCCACCACGACCAGGTTCTCGATCACCGGATTCGAACTGTTGAGGCGCAGCCCGCCCGCGTCGGCACCCCGGTTGCCCGCGATGCGTACGTTGCGCATGGTGGGGTTGCTGCTGGACATGTAGATCCCGCCGACCTCGTTGCCGTCGTTGTCCGCGACGAGCAGGTCGGTGATGGTGGGGGAACTGCTCGAGATGTACAGCCCGCCCGCGTCCGTAGCGCCGTCGTTGCCCACGATCTGTACCCGCGTCAGCGTGGCCGTGGAGCTGGAGATCCACAGGGCGCCCACGTCCGTGCCCGCGGAGTTGCCGGTGAACACCACGTCGGTCAGCACGGCATAGCAGCTGCTGTGCATGTAGATCCCGCCGCCCTGCTCGGGGGTGTAGTTGTCGGCGACCAGGACGTCGGTCAGCCACAGGTCGGAGTTGGACGGGTACATGGCGCCGCCGTCGTCGCCGCCCTCGTTGCCGGTGATCGCTCCGCCGTTCATGGTGATCGCCGAGTCCATCATCTCGAAGCCGCCGCCGTCGTCGTACGTGGCGTTGTTGGCCACGGTCACGTCGTTCATCACCACCTGCGAGTTGCCGTAGATGCCCACCCCACCGGCGTTGAAGTCGGTGACGTTGTCGGTGATCAGCACGTCGGTGAGGGTGGGCGCGCCCCCGCCCTCCACGCAGATGCCGCCGCCGTCGCTCTGGGCGTAGTTGAACGACATGGTCACGTCGGTGATCGTGGGTGTGCCGCCGTTGACGAAGATGCCGCCACCGTCACCGTTGGAGACGTTTCCCGTGATCAGCAGATCGACGAGGGTCGGGGAGGTGTTCCAGGTGCCGATCCCGCCGCCGTTGATCCCGTTGCCGCCGGTCAACGTGAACCCCTGCAGGATCGAGTCCGGCCCCTCACCGGACACGATGCGCACCACGGGCACGCTGTTGTTGCCGTCCAGGATCGTGACCTCGGGCCCGGCCACGCCCAGCAGGTGGATGGCGGCGCCGTCGAAGTAGAACCCGCCGTCGTGGGTGCCCGGCTCCACGCAGATCACGTCGTCGGTGACCGACGCGGCGATCGCGTCGGCGATCACCGGGTGGTCGGTGGGGACCCACAGGTCGCAGGTGGTGCAGTCCACGTCGACCAGCCCATCGCAGTCGTTGTCCACGCCGTCGCCGCACACGTCCACCGCGCCCGGGCTGAGCGACAGGTCCCCGTCGTCGCAGTCCTCGCACTCGGGGTAGCCGTCTGCGTCCGCGTCCGTCGTCTCGTCTGCGGGCACGGAGCCGTCGCAGTCGTTGTCCAGGCCGTCGCACAGCTCGGCCGCGCCGGGGTGGACCAGGGGATCGGCGTCGTCGCAGTCCCCGTCCAGGCATTCGTTGTACCCGTCCCCGTCCAGATCCCGCTCCTCGGGCGGCAGGTAGCCGTCGCAGTTGTTGTCGATCAGGTCGCACACCTCGGTGGCCGTGGGGTAGATGGCCGCGTCGGTGTCGTCGCAGTCCAGGCATTGCACCGTGCCGTCCCCGTCGTCGTCCGTGGACTCCTCGATCGCCAGCAACCCGTCGCAGTCGTCGTCGCGCGTGTTGCACAGCTCCGGCGCGCCCGGGTAGATGGACGCGTCGGTGTCGTCGCAGTCCCCCTCGTCCTCGGTCAGGCCGTCCCCGTCGTCGTCGTAGCAGGGCGTGTTGTCGTCGATCAGCCCGTCGCAGTCCTGGTCGAACCCGTCGCAGACCTCGGTCACGCCGAGCAGGATCGTGGCGTCTGTGTCGTCGCAGTCCCCGTCTCAGGTGCTGGTCCCGTCGCCGTCCACGTCGTCCAGGTTCATCGCCGGGTCGGTGTCGTCACAGTCACCCTCGCAATCGGCCAGTCCGTCGCCATCGTCGTCGATCTCGTCGTCGGGTACCGTGCCGTCGCAGTCGTTGTCCACGCCGTCGCAGGCCTCGGGCGCGCCCTCGTTGATCGTCGGATCGGTGTCGTCGCAGTCGGGCGTGCACAGGAAGTAGCCGTCTCCGTCGCCGTCCACCTCGTCGGCCGGGATCACGCCGTCGCAGTCGTCGTCGCCGCCATTGCAGCGCTCGGGCGCGCCCGGGTACACCAGCGCGCGGCTGTCGTTGCAGTCGCCGTCGTCCTCGCTGAAGCCGTCTCCGTCGTCGTCGTAGCAGGGCGTGTTGTCGTCGGCCACGCCGTCGCAGTCCTGGTCGATGCCGTCGCACGTCTCGGCGACGGCCGGGTGGATGGCCGTGTCCGTGTCGTTGCAGTCGCCGGCGCAGGTGGACCACCCGTCGCCATCGTCGTCCGCGGGCTGCAGGGCGGCGTCATAGTCGTCGCAGTCCCCCTCGCACTCGGCGAACCCGTCCGCGTCGTCGTCGGACTCCGACGGCAGGAGCCAGCCGCTGCAGTCGTTGTCGATCCCGTCGCACAGCTCTGCCTGGCCCGGGTGGCGATCCGGGTCGTCGTCGTCGCAGTCACCTTCGCAGCCCGTGTACTCGTCCCCGTCCATGTCGAGCTCGTTGCTGTCGAGCAGTCCGTCGCAGTCGTTGTCCAGCATGGCGTCGCAGATCTGCGGCGCGTCCGGGTACACGAAGGGGTTGTAGTCGTTGCAGTCGGGCACGCCGGTCGGTGAGCCGCAGGTGTCGTGGCCGTCACCATCGTCGTCGTCGTGGTTCAGCGCGGGATCGGTGTCGTCGCAGTCCAGGGTCTCGTCCCAGCCGTCGCCGTCTGCGTCCGCGGGGGTGTCGTCGTCGTCCGCGGCCGTGTCGTCGTCCGCCGGGGTGTCGTCGTCCGAGGCCGTGTCGTCGTCCCCGATCGGACCGGGCGCGGCCGAGTCGTCGTCGTCCGTCCCCACGCACCCGGCCGCGCCGAGGCACGTCAGCAGCAATACGAGAATGACTCGCATGGGAACCCCCTCGCCACTACAGCGTATCACCGCTGGAGCCCAGTCGGGCCAGGAACGTGCACACTCATCTATGAGTGTGTCTCGGGGCCTCGATACCTTCGGAGGCGCGGGAACGCTCACGGCGCGACAGGAGAAAAAGGGACGCTCATAAGTTCATAAGTTCTGCCATCCGCAGACCTGTGTCCAACAGGCGCCGAACCCGGAGTTTCTTATGAACTTATGAGCGTCCCTTTTTTTTCCCTTTTTTTTGATTCCGGATCAGGCAGCCCTGACCTCGCGTCGCCAGGCGCCCGGGCTGTCGCCCACCACCCGCTTGAACGCCTTGTGGAAGGCAGCCAGCGAGCGGTAGCCCACCTGCTCGGCGATCTCGCCCAGGCCATCGTCCGTGCCGCGCATCAGTGTTCGCGCGACCATCATCCGCCAGCGGGTGAGGTAGGCGGCGGGAGATTCGCCCACGCGAGCGGTGAAGCGCTCGTAGAACACCGTGCGCGACAGGCCCACGCGGCGCGCGAGCACGGCGGCCGTCCAGGGCTCGGCCGGGTCGTCGTGGATCAGGCTCAGGGCGCGGCCGAGCTGGGGGTCGTCCAGCGCACCGAGCCAGCCCGTGGCGTGGCTGGCGGACTGTTGCAGCCACGCGCGCAGCGCCTGTACCAGCAGGATGTCGGCCAGTCGCGTCAGGACCGCGGCCGAGCCGGGCCGCTCGGCGACCACCTCGTCGGCCATCACCCGCAGGGTCTGGTCCAGCCACGCGGCCGTGGGCGTGCCGCCCTGCACGTGCAGCAACGGCGGCAGCAGCGGCAGCAGGTGGTCCCGGCAGTCCTCGTCCAGGGTGAACGTACCGCACAGCAGCGAGGTGCGCGGTCCGACGCCGTCCACGACCACGCAGGGTAGCCCGTCGTCGCCGGTCACCGACCGTAGATCGCCCATGTCCTGGGCCGCCCGTTCCGGCAGGTCGCTCATGGTGTGTGCGTGCCCGCGGGTCAGGATCAGCAGGTCGCCCGCACGGAACGAGATCGGCTGCGCGTCCTCGTCCAGGGTGATGAAGCCCGCGCCCCGTACCACCACGTGGAAGATCGCGTCGGGCATGGTGCGGCTGTGCACTCCCCACGGTGAGGTCAGCTCGGCGCGCGAGAACAGGGACCCGCTCACGCGGGCGGTGTGCAGGATGCGGCTCAGGGCGTCCACGATGATCTCCAGTCTCGATTATCGCCGTTCATCCCGGGAAATCCAGAGATCCGGACGAATGGACAAGAAAAGAGGACAAATAGCCATTCATTCGTCCGGATTCATGGGGCACGATGGTCATCGTCAACAACACACGGAGGACACACCATGACCCGCTACCCCATCGTCGCCGCCCTGCTCAACTTCTTCCTTCCCGGCACCGGCTACCTGTACAGCGGCCACCACAAGCTGCTCGGCCTCGGCTGGATGATCGGGGCGGTGGGGCTGACCTACGTGGAGTTCGGCATCAAGGGCGCGGCCCCGGCCTACTACTGGCCCATGTTCGCGGCCGTGTTCCTGATGAACACCTGCTTCGCCATCGACGCGTGGCGCACGACCGCGGCTCGCCGGGAGGGCCAGCTGCAGCGCGCCGCGGTCTGACCTGCGCGCGTCCCCCGGGCTGTGATCTGCCATCGTGGGCGCGGACGTGGACGTGCTGCGGATCGGCGGGCGGGCCCCCTGATCAGCGCAATCGGACCGCGGTCAGGTCGCCGTCGACCACCACGCCGCCTGGACCCACGGCCAGGCCCAGGTGCTGGCCCTCGGCCAGCTGCAGCGTGCCCTTGTAGACCACGCCGTCCCCGCCCTTGAGGGCGAACGTGTGGCGGCCGGGCACCATGGGCAGCTCCAGGTAGGCGCGCTCCGCGGACAGCCTCGTGCGCACGCCGTCGATCTTCAGCACGTGGTCGCCGGTCCAGCCATCCCCGACCACCACCCACACCAGGGCCGGGGCCTGTACGGTCGGTGCCCCGCCCACGGCGGGCAGGCCCGCCTGGGACACGCCGATCGCGCCGGTGCCGCCCGGGTCCACCGTGCTGCTCACCGTGGTCCCACCGTGGCTCAGCTGGGCCGAGCCGCCGTCCTGGCCGGCGTGACCGTCCACGCCCATGGAGTGCACGGAGACGCTGCCGTCGTCGTGCTCGGTGAACAGGCCGTCGCCGCTGACCGAGCCGGTGTGCTCGAACGAGCGCGTGTCCTGCAGGCCCCGCGCGGTCATGTCCGTGAACTGGGCCACGCCCTCGGCCGCGGCCATCGCGCCCTGGGCCGCCTCGGCCACGGCCATGGCCTGCTGGGCGCCCTCGGCCGCTGCCTCCGCGGGGTGGGTGTCGGGCCGGGGCAGCACCTCGCCCGCGGTCACGGTGGGCGAGCCGTCGATGCCTGCCCGAGCCGCGACAGCGGTCGCCGCGTCGTCCGCCGAGGTCTCCACCTCCTGCAACCCCGCCGTCTCGATCAGGTAGGCGATGGCCTGGTCGCCGCCGTCCGCCGGGCCGGCCACCACCTGGCTCAGCCGCGCCCGGCCGTCCATCTCGAGCTTGAGTGCGGGCGACTCCTCGCCCTCGGGGCGGCGCCGCACGCTCAGCGGTCCGAAGCGCTCGCCGCCGGCCTGGATCAGCAGCCTCTCTCCATCGAAGTGCATCCACACCGGGTTGGGCTCGTCTTCGCTCCACTCCACCAGCTTCGTGCGCAGGGACTCCGCCCCGCGCACCACCAGCGACTCCTCGTCGAAGGACACCTCGAAGTCCGCCTCCTCCACGACCAGCTTCAGCTCGGTCCCCTCGCCGCCGGCGGCCATCCAGCCCACGTAGAAGCGGCTGTGTGCGCAGCCCGAGGTCAGCCTGTCACTCACGTCTCCGGCGTGCCGTGGCGCCACCTCGTCGAACACGCACGCCTCGGTCGGCGCGGCCACGCCCGGGGTGATCGTCAGGGCCGGGTCGAGCTCGAAGCCAACGTTGCGGTCCAGGGTCCAGCGGGCCTGGCCGCGCCCCTGCACACGAAGCCGCAGCCCGGTGACCGCGGCCTCGCCCGCCCAGTGCTCCAGCTCGTACTCCAGCCCGGCCTGCACGCGCTGCAGGCCGTCGGGCAGCTCCTTTACGGGCAGCTCGGGAGTCGTATCGGTCCAGACCGTGAACTTGCGCCAGCCGCGCTCCCGGTCGAGCCGCAGCTCGATGTCCAGGTTCGCGACATCGATCGACTTCTTCGCGTCGATCACCAGGCCGAACTCGATGCGGGAGCGGCCCGTGTCCCGGTCGTGGGTCCACTGGCGCAGGCAGATGGAAGCGCCCACGCCCTTGCGGTCGCTGAGGTCGACGGTGGTGTCCTCGCAACTCCAGAGGTAGGTCTGCAGGGTCCCGGGCGTGGGATCACCCCGCGCGATGTCGATGTTCTTCGCGGCCTGGGCCGGCAGCACGAACAGCAGACAGGACGGGATCAGCAGCGTGAAGAGCGATCTCATGGTGGGCCTCCTCGAACAACTCGATGTCGCCGGGATATCAGAGCGGCTGTGGCTTCGCAATCGAGCCTCCTGTGGTAGGAAGGGGCGCGTGCGCGAACGCTGGGCCGAGGAGATCATCGCTCGTGCGGCCGCCACCTGGACCGAGCGCCGGTACCGCGAGGCGTTCGGTGACCGTCGGCTGCTGCTGCCGGTGGCGGAGTCCGCGCCGCTGCTGCGGTTGCTGGGGTTGCTCGACCGCCACGGCGACATGTCGTCCGACGGGATACGCAAGACCGCCCAGATCAACCACATGGTGGGCCTGCTCGAGCCGGTGTTCCTGGACCTGGCCGCGGACCACCCGGTGGTCAGGATCCTGGACGCGGCCTGCGGCAGCTCCTACCTGACGCTGCTGCTGGCGTGGTGCTTCGAGCACCGCTGGCGCCACCCCTGCGAGGTACTGGGCGTGGACCGCAACCCGGGTGTGGTCGAGGCGAGCCGGGGCCGGGCGCGGGACGCCGGACTCGATGGAGTGTTGCGCTTCGAGCCCGGGTCGCTGGGCGAACTGGACACGGCCGCCACGTGGGCCGAGGCCTTCGACGAGCCCATCGAGCCCCTGGGCGTGCAGGCGGTGGTCGCGCTGCACGCGTGCGACACGGCCACGGACGAGGCCATCGCCCTGGGGGTGGGCCTGGACGCGGAGTTCATCGGCGTGGCGCCATGCTGTCACGCCGAGCTCGCCCGGCACTGGGCGACCCTGGCCGAGGAGGATCACGGCGGTGCGTTCGCCCCGGTCTGGGCGTCACCCCACCTGCGGCGGGAGACCGCCGCCACCCTGACCGACGCCCTGCGCACGCTGCTGCTGCGCCACGCCGGCTACCGGGTCACGGCCATGGAGTTCGTGTCCTCGAGGCACACGCCCAGGAACACGCTGCTACGGGCCCGGCGGGGCGCGGACGGCGTGACCGGGGCCGGCCCGGCGTACCTCGGTCTCAGGGAGGCCGTCGGGGGTACGGCGTTGCGGCTGGAGCAGCTCCTGGGCCGACCCTAGATCCCGGTCAGCCCCTCGATGGCGTCGGCGAGCTGCTCGTACTGCCGGATGCGCGGGTCGAACTCCGTTGCACGGGAGTACCCCAGGTCCATGGCGCCGTGACGCAGCCGGCGGGCCAGGTCGGCGCCCTCGTCGACCATGGTCTGCTGCTCCATGTCATGAGCCGTCGACCAGGCCGTGATGAACGCGTCCGCCTGGTCGGCCAGGTCCAACCGGTGCAGGGGACGATCCGGCCACCAGCGCGCAATGGACGCGGCCAGATCCGCGATGTGCCCGTTGGCCTCCAGCGTGGGCTCCATGCCGTGGGCAACGGCTTCGCGGGAGGTGGCCTCACCCACGGAGGCGATGGCGGCATCTCCGATGATGGACGCCAGCTCCACGCCAGCCAGCTCGGCGCCCCGCGCCAGGTAGCGCACGGCCGTGGGGCTGGCCAGCGCGACCACGTCCAGCACGCGGGCGCCGAGCGCTTGCGCCTCCCGGGCGCTGGCGCGCAGCGCCATGCAGTAACCGTCGGCGATCCCGACTCGTGCTCCCATGGCCTGCAGCGCCGTGGGCAGCGCGTCGCTGGCCCCCTCGACCCGCACGAGCAGCATGTGCACGTCGCTCGGCCCGGGCAGGCCCGCGGCCACATCCGCGGCCACGTGCCGGTCGGGGGCGTGGTCGGGCTCGCGGCCGTCCGTGCGCAGGGCCCGCGCCGCGCCGTGGCCGATGGCCGCGATCCGGGGCCCGCGTGGGAAGACCGGGTCGATGCCCAGCTCACCCGCGCGTTCGATCCAGTGGTGCACCGCATTGCTGCCCGAGAATACGATCCAGTCCACCTGTTCCCGCTGTCGCAGTGCCCGGTCCAACGAGTCCCATGACGACGGGTACCGGGGCTCGAGCGCCGGGAAGTACAGCGTGACCGAGCCCTGGCGTCGCAGCAGGCTCGCCAGCGGGTTGACCTCGGGGCGCGCGGGCGGCACGAGGATGCGTACGCCGGACAGGGGGGGTGCGGGGGCAGAGTCGGTCACATGGATACGGTAGCAGGGACCGCGCCGGGGATCAGTCCGGCCGTTCGGTCCGGCCGTCCGCGTGGATCGCGAACCGTCCCTCGTCCCGCGCGTGCACCGGGTAACAGTCGTTGACGTCTGGAGCCGAACCGCTCGTGTTCCCGGGCCAGGGATGGAATCCTTGGGGCCATGGCGACGACGGGCGGAAGCGCTGACAGCCGGTGGCGGGTGTTCGTGGACACGGGCGGCACGTTCACCGATTGCCTCGCGGTCGACCCGGGGGGCGGCGAGTGCCGGATCAAGGTGCTCAGCTCCTCGTCGCTGCGGGGGCACGTGGTGGCCGGCGGTGGCGCTCTCGCGCAGGTTGAGGCCCCCTGGGCCGGTGTCGACGGCCTGGCGACCGGTTTCGATTTCCGGCTGCTGGAGCGCGCGGGGGCCCCGCACCGCGTGCGTTCCCACCGAGCGGACCCAGCGGTGCTGGAGCTGGATCCGCCTCTCCCCGACGACCTGCCCGTGGGAGCGGCGTTCGAGGTGCGCTCGCCCGAGCCAGCGCCCCTGCTGGCCACGCGGGTGATCACGGGCACGCCGTCGGGCGACCCGCTGCCCCCCATGTCCATGCGGCTGGGCACGACCCGGGGGACCAACGCCCTGCTGACCCGCTCCGGCGACCGGCCGGTGCTGTTCGTCACCCGGGGCTTTGGCGATCTGCTCGAGATCGGGACCCAGGCCCGGCCCGAGCTGTTCGCGCTTCGCGTGCGAAAGCCCGCGAGCCTGGCCGGGGCCGTGGTCGAGGTGTGGGGCCGGCTGGACGCCCGCGGTCTCGAGATCGAGCCCCTGGACCTGGAATCCCTCGCCAGCGAGGGCCGGCGGCTGGTGCGCGCCGGCCACCGCACCGCGGCCGTGGCCCTGGTCCACGGGGACCGCAACCCGGCGTACGAGCGCGCCGTGGCCGACCTGTTGCGTGAGATCGGATTCGAGCGCGTGTCGGTCTCGTCCGAGCTGTCCCCCACCATCGGCCTGCTGCGCAGGGCCACCACCGCGGTGGTCGACGCCTACCTGGCGGCCCCGGTCGGCGACTACCTGGCGCGAATCGCCGACGCCATCCGCGGCGGTCGCCTGCACGTGATGACCAGCGCTGGCGGGCTGGTGGGCGCGGATCGCTACCAGCCCAAGGACAGCTTGCTGAGCGGTCCGGCCGGGGGCGTGGCCGGCGCGGCGCAGGCCGGCCGGCGCGTGGGCCGTGAGCGGGTGATCGCCTTCGACATGGGCGGCACGTCTACGGACGTGGCCCGGTACGACGAGGACTTCGAGTACGTGTTCGAGCACGCGGTGGGCGACGCGCTGCTGGCCAGCCCGGCGCTGGCCATCGAGAGCGTGGCCGCGGGCGGGGGGTCGGTGTGCGGGTTCGCGGACCGGAGCCTGCGCGTGGGCCCGGACAGCGCGGGCGCGGACCCGGGGCCGGCCTGCTACGGCGCGGGCGGACCGCTCAGCATCACGGACGTCAATCTGCTGATGGGGAGGCTGCAGCCAGCCCGGTTCGAGATCCCGGTGGATCCCGCGGCCGCGCAGCGCGCTCTGGACGCGGTGCGCGCGGACATCGCGGCGAGCCGGGGAGGGGAGGTGGCCGCGGATCCGCTGTTGCAGGGCTTCCTCGACATCGCCAACCAGAAGATGGCCGACGCCATCCGCGAGGTGTCCCTGCGGCGCGGCGTGGATCCGGCGCAGTACGTGCTGGTGGCCTTTGGCGGCGCCGGTCCCCAGCACGCCCTGGCCGTGGCCGGGCGGCTGGGCATGGACCGGGTGGTGGTGCCGCGCGACCCCGGCCTGCTCAGCGCCCAGGGCATGGCCGTGGCCGCGATCGAGCGCTTCGCCGAGGAGCAGGTGCTGGAGCGGCTGGACGACGTGGCGCCGGAGCTGCCCGGGAGGCTGGAGCGGCTCGCCGCGCGGGCCGCAGACGAGCTGGCCGCCGAGGGGGTGCGCGAGCCCGTGATCCGCCGCCGCATCGCCAGCCTGCGGTTCGTCGGCCAGGACGCCGCGGTCGAGGTCGAGGTGACGTTGGGCGCGGACCTGGAGGGGGCCTTCGGCGCGCAGTACCGGGAGGTGTTCGGTCACGTGCCCGCGGACCGCGAGGTGGAGCTGGTGTCGCTGCGCGTGGTGTCGGCGTCGGCACCGGCCGGGGACGCCCCGGAGCGTTGTTCCGCCGGTCCTCGCGACCCCGATCCGGTGGGCACCTCGCGCGCGCTGTTCCACGGCCGCTGGAGCGACGTGCCGGTCTGGCAGCGGGAGGATCTCCCGCCCGGTGCCCGGGTGCGCGGGCCCGGGCTGGTGGCCGAGCGCTACAGCACCCTGGTCCTGGAGCCGGGGTGGTCGGTCACCGTACAGCCCCACGGCGATCTGGAGGCTCACCGAGACAGCAGCGTGTCGCGGACCGCCGCGCTCCCCGACCGCCCCGGGGACGCGGGCGCCGAGGCCGTACGGCTGGAGCTGTTCACCCACCGCTTCGACACCATCGCCCGGCAGATGGGCGAGGCCCTGCGCCGCACCGCGGTGTCGACCAACGTCAAGGAGCGGCTGGACTTCTCCTGCGCGGTGCTCGACCCGGACGGAGAGCTGGTGGTCAACGCGCCTCACATCCCGGTGCACCTGGGCTCGCTGGGCCTGTGCGTGCGCGCGGTGACCGCCGCGCTGGACCTGGAATCGGGGGACGTGGCCGTGACCAACCACCCGGCTGCCGGGGGATCGCACCTGCCCGACATCACGGTGGTCACGCCGGCCCACGACACGAATGGGCGGCTGCTGGGCTACCTGGCCAGCCGGGCGCACCACGCCGAGATCGGCGGGATCGTGCCGGGGTCGATGCCGGCGGGCGCCACCCGCCTGGTGGAGGAGGGGGCGGTGATCCCGCCCACGGTCCTGGTGCGTGGCGGCCACGGCTGCTGGGAGGCGCTGGAGGCGTCGCTGAAGCAAGGTCCCCACCCGACGCGCGCGCTGGGCGACAACCTCGCGGACCTGCGCGCGGCCGTGGCCGCCAACCAGGCCGGGGCGCGTGCCCTGGTGCGAATGGCCGCCGAGCACGGCGCAGCCGGTGTGGCGCAGGCCATGGAGGACCTGAAGGACCGCGCGCACGCGCTGCTGGTCGACACCCTGGCCTCCCGCCTCCCGGGCGATGTGGCGGCCACCGAGGTGCTCGACGACGGCGCGGAGATCCGCGTGGCGATCCGCGCGTCCGCGGATCGCATCGAGTTCGACTTCACCGGCACCTCGGGCGTGCACCCGGGCAACCTCAACGCCACGCCCGCGGTGGTGCACAGCGCGGTGCTGTACGTGCTGCGGCTGATGGTCGAGCAACCCCTCCCGCTCAACGAGGGGCTGCTGCGTGCGGTCACGATCCGGATCCCACCGGGCATGTTGGATCCGCCGTTCGGGGACGACCCGGCCGCGGCCCCGGCCGTGATGGGCGGCAACGTGGAGGTCAGCCAGCGGCTGGTCAACGCCATGCTGCGGGCCCTGGGCCTGTGCGCGGACAGCCAGGGCACGATGAACAACGTGGTGTTCGGCGACGAGGACGCGAGCTACTACGAGACCGTTTGCGGGGGCACCGGTGCGGGGCCTGGGTTCGACGGTACGCACGCGGTGCACTCCCACATGACCAACACCCGGATCACCGACGTGGAGGTGCTGGAGCACCGCTTCCCGGTACGCGTGGAGCGGTTCGCTGTTCGTCGCGGGTCGGGCGGCGAGGGCCGGTACCGGGGTGGTGACGGTGTGGTGCGGGAAATCACCTTCCTCGCGCCACTGACCCTGTCGCTGCTGACTCAACATCGCGACCTGGGTCCTGCCGGCGCTGCGGGCGGCGCCGACGGACTGGTGGGCGCCCAGCGCCTGGTCCGGGCAGGCAGCACCTCGGAGAAGCTCGATGCGGTCGACGCGTGTGACGTCGAACCCGGGGACTGGCTGGTGCTTGAGACCCCGGGAGGCGGAGGATGGGGCACGCTCTGACCGGAATCGTCTACTCGGCGGGTGTCTCCTCCGTGGCCTCTTCAGCAGCTTCTTCCCAGATCGTCAGCCCCCGGTAGCGCAGGGTCTCGCTGCGCAGGCGGGTCAGCTCGTCGTCGGGCAGGCCGGGGAACTCGGTGCCCTCCAGGCGCTGCTCGATCCACCCCGGCCCCCCGGGCACGACCCGTTGGCCGCGCAGCAGGTGCCGCTCCAGCCCCAGCAGCGAGCTCATGTTGTGCTGTACGAAGTCGTTGCGCACCGACGTGTCGAGCAGGCCGCCGTTCCAGCCGCCGAAGGTCTTGGCCCGGTTGGGCATCCAGAAGCACATGTCCGGGTCGTACTGGCTGAGCATCTCGTGGCGCACGGTCTCGATCAGCAGGTCCTCGATCCAGCCGCACTCCTCGCCGGCCAGGCGGCACGTCTCCAGCACGGCGCCCAGGCCCTCGCCGCGGGTGGCGGCCGGAGTGGAGCGGGGCGGGTCGTAGTAGCCACCGCGGTAGTCGGGGTAGTCGGCCCAGGCCTTCTCGTTCTTGTGGTACTGGTACTCCACCGCGCGGCAGATGGCGATCGAGTGGTCCACGTAGCGGCGGTCCTCGGTGTACAGGTACAGGTAGCTCAGCCCCAGCATCAGCCAGTGGTCGTTGGCCACCTCGGACGGGCCCTTGCCCCTGTCCCGCACGTCGATCAGCCAGTCCGCGGCGCGCACGGCCGTGTCCAGCCACAAGGGATTGCGGTCGTACGAGTACAGCCGCACCAGGCCCAGGATCGCCTCGCCCGGGTAGTACGGTGAGACCTCGTCGCGGCACGGCGGACCGCCCGGCTCCAGGGACGGGAAGGAGAGGAACTCGCCGTCCTCCTTCTGCGAGGCCGCGATGAAGCGGGCCATGGCCCGGGACTGCTCGAGGTAGGTCTCGGTGTCACCGGTGGCCTCCACGTACTGGTCGATCATGACCAGGCCGAGGCCGGCGCCGCCGAGGTGCACGTCGCCGACGGTCTGGCTCTTGCGTGGGAGGCTGACGAGGAACAGGGACTCGCCGTGGTCGGGGTGGTCCTCGGGCAGCCAGTGGCCGGTGCGCCGGTCTCGCTGGCAGTGGCCGAAGAAGTACTGCATGGCCTGCTCGGACGCGCGCAGGTACGGCTCGTACCGGGTGCGGTCGTACATCTGCAGGATCGAGTACGTGGTGCCCGCGTGGCGGATCAGGTTGTACGAGCTGCTGTCACGGTCGGAGTGCACCTTGTACTGGTAGCGGATCTTGCCGTCCGCCTCGATGGAGGACAGCAGGTAGTCCGCGGCCCAGACCATGCTCTGCAACAGCGCGTCGGTGTCGGCCTCGGGGAACTCGTAGGGGTGGGTCCGGTACAGCCGGATCACGTCGGGCGGCACCTGGCCGGGCTGGTCACGCTCGACCCAGGCGATGGTCTGGAACTCCTCGAACCCGAACGATCCGTCGAGGTCGTCCAGCCGGCGGTTGCGCCGCTCGAGCTGCTTGATCACGTGGGAGCGCCTGCAGCCCTTCTTGCGGTGGTGCAGGCCCTTCTCCAGCACCTCGCCAGGCAGGACCCACGACACCTCGCCGGCCTCGTCGCTCACGAAGTAGCCGTACGTGGCCACGCGCCGCTTCTTGGGCTTGTCGTGGTCCTTGTCGAAGGTGCGGGCCTTCGACGTGGTGACCACGTCGAGCTTCAGCCGGGTGGTGGTCGCGTCGAGGCGGTTGCCCGCGTCGCCGTCCAGGGCCGTGGCCGCGGCCTCGATGGACGCGGCGAGGTAGTCGCCCGCGCCGGTCTGGCAGTACTGCTTGCCGGCCTCGGTGTAGGCGCAGACGAAGGCGCGCCGGCCCGGCAGCGCGGCCAGGGCGGCCGTGTCGGGCGCGGGCTAGCCGTACAGGACGTGGCGTGCGATGCCCCGGCCGGCCGCGGCCACCACCGCGTCGGCCCGCGCGTCCTCCACGGCGTCGTCCTGGCCAGCGCTGCCCAGGGCAGAGGTGGGGCCTGTGGGGGCGGGGCTGCCACAGCT
The DNA here is from genome assembly GCA_964639985.1 of uncultured Rickettsiales bacterium. Classification (GTDB taxonomy): domain Bacteria; phylum Myxococcota_A; class UBA796; order UBA9615; family CAYRNR01; genus CAZXHG01. The sequence goes on along the minus strand of CAZXHG010000032.1, from coordinate 33,477 downwards.
GGCGATCCACAGCGCGGCCAGGGCCAGGCCGGGACCAGGGAGCCATCGGTACGAACGCAGCATCGTTCCTCCTGCGCGGGGTGTTTGCCGAAGATACCGATTATCCTCGTGAACAACGACCCGGGGAGTCCCCATGAGCTGGACACGACTCGCAGCCTGCACCCTGACCGCGCTGGCGCTGGCCGGCTGCCCGTCCCAGGAAGAGGACCTGCCGGACGATCCCCTCCCCGAGGATCCGCCGCCGGCCCTGCCCGTGGCCCACTGCGGGCTGGACTCCTACGAACCGTTGCAGCTCGCGGACGTGGGGGAGCCGCTGTACTGGGACCGCATCGAGACCTTCGACCTGACCGCCGAGGGCCTGGACGCCCTGCTGACCCTGGCCGGGTTCGAGGCCCTGACGCCGGTGCCCAACGGCGTGGTGGCGTTCCGCTTCCGCTACACCACCCAGGACCGCGGCCAGCCCACCGAGGCCACCGGCATGATCGCCGTGCCCGGACACCTGGACGGCGAACCGGCCGAGCCGTGGCCCGTGGCCCTGCTGCTGCACGGCTACGCGGGCGCGTGGGACGCGTGCGCGCCCAGCGGCGACGACCTGATCGGCCCGGCCGTGCCCGCGCTGCTGGCCGCGCAGGGGTTCGTGGTGGTGGCCCCGGACTACATCGGCATGAACGGGATGGGCGCCGCGTCGACGGCGCCCCACGCCCCCCTGGTCGGCGAGCAGGTGGCGATCGGGTCGTGGGACGCGTACCGGGCGGGCAGGGATCTGCTGCGAGGCGAGCTGGCCGACGAGCTGGTCGGCACCCTGCGCGACGACCTGGTGATCTGGGGCGCGTCCCAGGGCGGGCACGCCGCGTTCTTCGTGGAGGCGGCGGGTCCCTACTACGCGCCGGAGTTCGACGTGGTCGGCGTGGTGGCGGCCTCGCCGGCCCACGACCAGGTGTCGGTGGTGGCCGACGCCATGGACCACTGGTCGGACTCCACCGGCCTGGCCGCGCTGGCCCTGGTGGGCATGTGGCGGTGGTACGGCGTGCCCGACGACCTGACCTCGCTGCTGACCAACGAAGAGCCGTACTTCTTCGCCGACGCCGTGGTCGAGCTGCTGGAGGGGGTGGGGGACGAGTGCGAGTTCGACCTCGAGTTCGAGATCGAGGTGGACGCGGTGGAGGACATCTACACGCAGTCCTTCATCGACGCGGTGCGGACCGAGGACTGGCACGCGATCGAGCCGTGGTCGTGCTTTCTGCGAGAGAACTCCGTGTCATCCAGCTCCATCGAGCGGCTGCGCGACACCCCGCTGCTGACCGTGTACGGCGAGCTCGACACCCTGGTGGTGCCGGGCCTGCAGGAGGCGGACTTCGAGCACCTGTGTGACGGGGGCTGGACCCTGCAGCAGCTGCGTTGCCTGGGCGCGCCGCACGCGGAGACCACGCTGTGGTCGCTCAACGAGCAGGTGGACTGGTTGCGGGATCGGCTGGCTGGCGAGCCGCTGGCAGAGTCCTGCGTGTTCAACGAACCGGTGTGCTGCTCGGCGTCGCCCGTGGACGTCTGTCCCTGATCAGCCGGACTGGCGGGTCCCCGTCCCGGCCCAGCGGTGCTCGCAGGGGAACGAAGGCACCAGCGGATACGGGCCGCCGTCGTCCTCCTCCAGCTGCCCGCAGTCCGCGCCCTGGCCGTCGACCACGTTGTGGATGTCGTAGTCGAACGCGTCGTCCGCCGTGATCGCGGCGTCCATCGCGGTGGTGAACTGCAGCACGCAGTCCAGGCCCATGGTGCTGCCCACGTCCCAGTCCATGGTGCCGTGCAGGACGAACGTGTCGCCCTCGCGCTGTCCCTCCCAGCTCATCTGCTCGTCCTGGCCCTCGATGGCCGCGCCGTGCACGGTGAGCTCCATCGATTGCGACTCGCCCACGTGCACGTGGATCCCGTCCCCGGTGGACGCGTGGCACGAGTCCGCGGTCAGCTCGTCGATGGTGATGGTGTAGGTGCCGCTGGTCAGGGCGTAGGTGCCCGCGGCCGTGTCGTCGTCGCCCGTATCGTCGTCGGTCACGTCGTCGTCGCCGGTGTCGTCGTCGGCGGGGCCGCCACCGGCCGCGTCGTCGTCGGGATCGTTGCCGAAGCCATCGTCGTCGGTGGACGGACAGGCGGTGATCCAGGTGGCTGCGATCAGCAGGACGAGCCAGGGCGCTGCGCGGTGCATGTGGACCTCCTACCCTGCCAGTGTCGCCCAGGTTGAGTCCGTGACGGAAGGGTTGGTGGGGGAGACAAGGGTGGGGATCGCCGGTGTCGGCGACCCCCACCCGTTGGGTTCACCCGTCGGTCCGCCAGTACTCGCTGCCGTCCCGCTCCCGGGCCAGGAAGCGGTAGTCGACCAGGTACCGCTTGAGCGTGGCGTGGTCGTCGTGCAGCTCGCCCAGGATCCGGTTGACCTCGGGTTCGGCGTACCGGCGGCCGGCCGCGAAGCGCGTGGTCACGTGCCGCAGGATCACCAGCTTGTGCTTCTCCTTCTTGGGGAAGCGAAGCAGCCGGCCGTGGTCCGGCCCCTCGAAGAACCGGTCGAGCAGCTTTCGGGCCTCGGCCTCGGTGACCATCACGCGGTCGTCGTCCACGGGCAGCGCCGGGTGGAACCGCACGAACCGCTCACCCGCCTGCACGTGCTCGTCCAGGATCTCCATCACCGCGAGGAACGCCCGCGCCTCGCGCAGGCGCTTGCGCATCAGGAAGCGGTGGTTGCGGATCGTGGACGCGGACCTGCCCATGCGGCCGGCGATCTGGCGGTCGGTGAGCCCCTCGAAGGAGGCCTCGATCACCTCGCGCTGGATGTCCGACAGCCCGGTGCCGTCCTTGCCCGTGGCCAGCAGCGCGGCGAACGGCCCGTCGTGCTCCCGCTCGACGTGGTCCTCGACCGCGCGGCGGGCGTCGTACAGGTGCTCGTCCACCGGGTAGATCACGCCCTGCTCGTACGAGCGGCCGCAGTGCACGCACTGGAAGCCGTCCGGGTGGGTGCGGCGCCGGTAGCCCGACCTGAGGTCGTCCACGGTCGTGTTCTCTGGATTCTGCATGGCAACCTCCAATCATTGATGGGCGGATCTAGCCAAGTGTTTGGTTATTGTCAAACAAAAAGGAGATGTGGCTGTCGTGATCGCCAGCCGGTGGTGTCGGCGACCATGGCCTACGACGGGGTGATGCGATGGCAGCTGCCGCCGGGGGGAGGAGGAGAGCCGCTTCCGCGCCGGGCCTCCCCGGGGCAGGACCGAGGCGCCGAGCCTCAGGCGTGTTGCAGGACAGCTGGAACCATGATCGGGTCGGGGAGTGGCCCCGCGAGGCGTGACGGCCGCCGAAGCTCAACCCTGTTCGAACACCACCCCGGTGCCGCCAGGGGGATAGACGAACCGGATCGCGCGCTCGGGGCACACCTGGTCGCAGGCGCCACACTCGAAACAGCGCTGCGCGTAGTCGGTCGCGAGCAGCGCCAGCTCCGAGCCGGGATCCAGTGACCAGATGCCCGCCACGCAGACGCGCACACAGCTGCCGCACCCGACGCAGAGGTCCGCGTCCACGCGGAGGAACTCGGCGTCGGTCGGGATCCAGGTGCACAGGTCGCGGGGATCGAAATCCACCGTCACCTCCTGGCCGCCCGACGCAGCCCGAGCCCGATGCGCGCCATGCGCACGACTCCGCGCCAGCCCAGCAGCTCCCGGATCTCGTCGCCGTACACCGCGCCGAGCAGCGGCACGACCTCCTGCTCGAAGAACGGCAGTGCCTGGGGCGCGTGCTCGCGCAGCCGGTGGGCCACCTGCTGCATGCGTAGTTCGTGGTGTTCCGACCAGTCGAAGATCCCCCCGAGCAGCTCGGTCACCATGGGCACGAACCAGCTCATGTTCTCGCGCGGGCTGAACGGCAGCGTCCGCCAGATGCGAGCCAGCTCGGCCCCGGCGCGGAACTCCAGCCCGACCGACGAGTCCCGCCACCGGCGCTCGTACCGCGCCAGCGACTCCGCGGACACGTCCCCCTCGTCCAGGGCCTCGGCCGCGGTCAGGGCCGCGAACCGGCCGGTCTCCATGGCCTGGTAGACCCCCTCCGCCTCGAGCGGGCAGGGGAACCCGCCGGCGTCGCCCACCAGCATCACGCCGTCGGTGAAGGTCTGCCCCGGGTCGGTCAGCCACGGCAGCAGGTGGACCTGCAGCTCTCGCGGCCGCGCGCGCAGCACGCGGATCAGTCGCTGGAAGTCCGGCAGCCCGACCACGCGGCGCAGCGCGGCCATGGCGTCGTCCTCCCACGCGTCCAGCCAGTTGCCCAGGCCGATGTGGAAGCCGTCGTCGAAGAACACCTGGTACGCGGCCGGGAAGTCCACGCCCCACCAGCACCCCAGCGACTCGTCACCCAGGATCTCCTCGATGCGGGCGGGCTCCACCTGGAAGTCGAGCTGGGGCACGAGCACCACCTCGTCGCGGCGCCAGCGCTCGCGGATCCCGGCGGCCCGGGCCACGGTGGACAGCGCCCCGTCCGCGCCGATGACGATGGGCGCGCGGAACACGTCGCCGCGCTCGTCCACGATGCCGCCGACGCGTCCCTGCTCCCGGTGCAGATCCCGGATCAGGGTCGACGTGCGCAGCTCCGCGCCCGCGTCCACCGCCAGGTCCGCCAGCCACGGGCCGAACTCGCTGCGGTACACGTTCATGGTGATGAAGCGGCGCGCGGGTTCGTACGTCACCGACGGCGTGGGTCGCGTCATGATCCGGGCGGCGACCTCGCCGCTGGCGTCCACCAGGTGGTGGCGGATGGCGCGGCCCTCGCGCAGCGAGGGGCACACCTCGGGCGTGAGCTGGTCCATGAACGGGAACGATCGCCAGATGCGCGGCCCCAGGCCGCAGCCGGACGCGTTCTTCTCGCCCGGGCGCCGGCCCCGCTCGACGAACAGCGTGTGCAGGCCCGCGGTGGCGGCCGTGTGGGCTGCCATGGACCCGCCGGGCCCCGCGCCGACGATGATCAGGTCGTAGTCCCGCGTCACGATGGCGGCGACGATACCACGGTGTGGCGGGTGGCCTCGCAGCCGTCGGAGGCGCTGGGTCCCGCTGGCATGCCCCCTCTGCGAGGCGTTGCAAAGGCATTCCACTGCCCGCTCGGTCCTCGGGATCCGGGGTCACACTGAAACGAGGAGGAGGCCTCGACATGCCCGGACGAATGCTCCCTGCCCTGGTTATGGTCTGTTCGCTGATGGGGTGCTCTCCAGGCGATCCCGAGGACGGGGACTTCGACACGGAGGTCCCCTGCGACGGCGACTACTCGGTCGAGAGCGAGCGAGATCTAGCGCACCTCTCCCAGTGCACGAGCATCGACGGTGATGTGGACGTACGGGAACAGGACTGGCTCACGAGCTTCGAGTTGCCGGTCCTGGAGTCCGTGCAGGGATCGATCAACCTGGTGGACAACTACGCGCTCGAGACCCTCGAACTGCCCCGCCTGACCACCGTGGGTGGGCACCTCTACCTGCAGAGCAACCATGGCCTGTCCGATCTCGACGGACTGGCGACCGTCACCCACGTGGGGGGTGACCTCTGCCTCGCCCACGACACCGGCCTGACGAACATCGACGGCCTCTCGGCGGTGAGCTGGGTCGGGGGTGGGCTGAACGTGTCGGACATGGCGCTGCTGCGCGACGTCGACAGCTTCTCCGGGATCACCTCCCTGGCCGGAGGGTTGCGCGTCGAGACGTGTGCGGGGCTGGAGAACCTGGACGGCGTCGCCAACGTCACGTCCGTGGGCGGCAACCTCGACGTGTTCAAGAACGACTCGCTGACGAACGTCGACGGTCTGGCGAGCATCGAGTCCGTGGGCGGGCGCATGTGGATCTACGAGAATCCGCTCCTCACCGACCTCGATGGGCTGCACAACGTCGCCTCCGTGGAGAGCTGGGTGACGATCGAGGACAACGCGGTCCTGGCCGATCTCGACGGGCTCGGCAGCCTGTCGACCGTGGGGGACCACCTGCACGTGAACCTCCACCCCGCGCTGACCAGCATCGCCGGTCTGACCGGTGTCGAGAACGTCCCCGGGGATCTCACCATCACGGGGAACGACGCCCTGGAGCGCCTCGACGGGCTGGAGGGCGTCGGCGAGGTGGGTGGCTTTCTGCACGTGTCGGGCAACGACGTCCTGGCGAGCCTGGAGGGCCTGGCCGGCCTGATCACCGTGGGGGAAGAGGTGACCATCCAGTACAACGGCTGCCTCGACCCGGCCGAGGCCGAGGCATTCGTGGAGACGCTCGACGTGGGGGGAGACGCCTCGCTGGAGGGCAACGCCGGGCCGTGTGAGTGAGCGCCGCCGCGTCGGTTCCGGCCCCGCCAGCTGTGCCCCCCCAGCACAGCGCCTCGCAGCCGGTGAGCAGGGTGAACAGTGCGACGAGGCAGAGCGCCCGCGGGCAGGGTGGGGCACCTCGTTGGCGCGGGTGTGCGAGGAACTCCGGGTTCCTCAGTCCAGGCCCAGGGGGCGGCAGAGGTCGACGTAGACCTCGCTGTCGAACGTCCACTCGATGGTCAGCAGCTCGACCGGGTCCACCCCGGACGGGCCGCCGAGGCAGTCCAGCAGGTGGGGGAACTGCTCGGTGGCGGTCTCGATGCGACCGTCGAGCGGAGACTCGAGCGTGCCCTCCTCCTCGGCCAGGTCGACGCTGGACTCCACCAGCAGGTCGTCGGCGCTGGACAGCACCTGGGTCGAGACCGCGTAGGGGTGGCCGCCGGTCGGCGGCGCGTTGAGGAAATCGAGCAACAGCACCAGCTCGTCCGCTGCCGTGGCGCAGGCGCCGTCATCGACCTCAGCGTCCGCGGGCCACTCGAAGTGGGCCTTCAGGGAGCGGTCACCGACACCTTGGCCTGTCGCCTCCACACGAGGTACGCGCCCAGCCCCAGCACCGGATCCAGGATGGAGAATGCCGCCGCGATCGAGAGCGGGATCTGCCCGGTGATCCCGAGCGGAACCAGGAACAGCGGCACCAGCAGTCGATCCCCGACCGTGGCCAGCCCGAACGAGTCGGCGTTGGTCCGTCCGCCGAAGACGTAGAACCACCCGATGACGACGATCGTGAAGCCGAGGGCGCGGATCAGCCCCTCCTCCATGCCCTGGAACGAGTCCACGTCCGGCAGCAGGACCATCAACGAGGGGACGGCGAAGAAGGTCAGCCCGATGACGACGTACATCACCCCGTTGGCCACCGTGTAGCGGGACAGGGGCGTCGCTGGCTGGGAGGGTCGGCTGAGCATGATGCGCATCCACTGGGGCATGAGACCTCCTCGCCCCTGCCGCGAGATCACGGGCACGCGTTCACGGCGGGGTCGTCGATCGGGATATCACGTCGTGGGCTGGGATTCCGCTGGAATCGAATCCGGGGACCTGGTGATCAGGAGGTGGACCGTGCCAACTGCATCGGGGAGGGGCGCGGTCCCGCGCATCACCTGCCCCGCGGTCAGCGCGCCCGGAGGTGTCCGACGAGTTCCTCGGCCATCACAGCCAGTAGAAGCGCTCGCAGGTGCCCAGGACGCGGTCGAGGGACGGTGCATCGGGAGCCATGGGGAGATGATAACGCTGCTGGAAGATGGGGTATGCTTCGGCCGAGTTCCGATCCTGATCCCGATCCCGGGGGGTAGACATGAGACGACCACTTCAGCTCCTCACCACCGTGCTGGTCGGCGGATTTCTGCTGTACGGTTGCGCCGAGGGCAAGGACGCGGCCAGCTGCTACGACGGCGTGGACAACGACGGCGATGGAAGGACCGACTGCGACGATCCGGGTTGCGACGCCTTCTGCGCGGAAGAGCCGGAGGGCGATTGCAGCATCGGCGATTGCGACGGCGACGGCTGGACCGTGGACGAGGGCGACTGCGATGACGAGGACCACGCGGTCAACCCCGACGCCGAGGAGGTGTGCGACGGGGTGGACAACGACTGCGACGGCACCGTGGACGCGGAATTCGACGTGGACGGCGACGGCTATCCTGCTGCCGACGGGGAGGGGTGTGCCGACGCCCTCTCCCCCGACCTGCTCGACTGCAACGACCTCGACGCCACCGTGTACCCCGGCGCCCTCGAGGAGTGCGACGACGGGGTGGACAACGACTGCGACGGCATGGTCGACGAGAACCTCGACGAGGACGGGGACGGCGTCACCAACTGCGATGGCGACTGCGACGACGGTGATCCCGGCGTGTACCCAGGCGCGCCCGAGGAGTGCAACGACGTCGACGACAACTGCGACGGCTCCATCGACGAGGGCCTGCCCACGTACCTGTATTACGCGGACGCGGACGGGGACGGCTACGGCGACGCACTCGGCAAGCCCGCGGAGGACTGCGGTGCGCCGGCCGGGTACGTGGAGAACCCCGACGACTGCGACGACGGGGACCCGGCCGTGAACCCGGAGGCTGTCGAGGATCCCTGCGACGGGGTGGACAACGACTGCGACGCGACTACATCGGACACCCCGGACGCCGACGGGGATGGGTTCTCGATGTGCGACGACTGCGACGACGGCAACGGCAGCATCAACCCGGGCGTGGCCGAGGTGCACTGCGACGGGGTGGACAACGACTGCGACGGGACCACCGAGGACGCGCCGGACGCGGACGGGGACGGATTCGACGTGTGCGGCAGCGACTGCGACGACGGCGACCCCGCGATCGGCGACGGCACCTGGATCCCGGCGGACCACGCCACGGTCCAGGCGGCGATCCAGGCGGCGACCGACGGCGATCTGATCTGCGTGGACGCGGGCACCTACTCCGAGAACATCGACTTCCAGGGCAAGGACGTGCACCTGCTGGGCGTGCACGGTCCGCAGTCCACCGTGCTGCAGGCCGCCAGCGCGGCCAGCGTCGTGCGGATGACAAGCGGCGAGGGCAGCGGCGCTGTGCTGCAGGGCTTCACCATCACCGGGGGCGCGGCCGTGTACGGGGGCGGCATCTGGATCGAGGATGGGTCCCCGACCCTGACCGAGTTGATCGTGGAGGACAACGAGTCCGACATTCCCGGTGGCGGGGCCGGGATCTACATCGGCGCACGCAACGCCAGCTCCTCGCCGAACCTGTCGTGGCTCGTGGTCCAGGACAACCGCGCCAGCGAGAACGGCGGCGGTGTCATGGTCCACGGGTTGGGCTCCCCGGTGACGGTCCACCTCGACAACGTGATGCTGCTGGACAACAGCGCCGTGTACAACGCCGCCGGCCTGTACGGCTATGCCCAGTCCAGCAGCGTCACGGTCGAGGTCACGCACGCGCTGATCGCCGGGAACACGTCCACCAACAGCTACGGAGGTGGCTGGTTCTGCGCGCAGACCGGCAGGTCCGTGGTCGCGAACCTGCGCAACGTGATCGTCGCCGGCAACGTGACCGACTGGTACGGCGGCGGCCTCGGGTTCAGTTCCGGCGGAGACGTGGACGGCACCCTGGAGAACTGCGCGCTGGTGGGCAACCAGGCCTATGCCGGCGGCGCGATCTACAACCACGCCTACAGCACCTCGCTCGACCAGGTCGTCATCGCGAACAACACGGCCAGCCACGACGGCGGCGGGGTGTACAAGGAGGCCAGCGCGTCCCTCAGCGCGTCGTACTGCGACGCGTGGAGCAACAGCCCGAATAACTACGCGGGCATGAGCGATCCCACCGGCACCAGTGGCAACCTGTCGCTGGACCCGGGCTTCCTCGACACCAGCGGCGGCGACCCGGTGTACTGGGACCTCCACCTGTCGGCCACGTCCGCGCTGGTGGACCAGGGGTCGGGCTCGGATCCGGACGGATCGACCGCGGACATCGGGCCCTACGGCGGCGCGGACGCGGACGGCTGGGACCTGGACCGGGACGGCTACTACGAGTGGTGGAAGCCCGGCGCCTACGACGCGGCCACCTCACCTGGCATGGACTGCGACGACCGTGACGACGGGGTGTACCCGGGCAGCGGTTGCTGAGCCGGGTCAGCGCGTCCTCTTCTCCGGGGCAGAATCGGGCGAGGCCCGCCCCCCACTCAGCGGTCGAGATCCCGCGCTCGCGCCACCAGCTCGACGAACTCGCAGCGCTGGTCCGAGTCCGGACAGGCGGCCAGCTCGCCGTCGTTCACGGCCGTTCCGGTCGCCGCGGCGGCCATGCCCAGCACGCCCTCCCAGCTCGCGCCCCCCCGGGGCGGGGGGGCGGGCGGGGGCGGGCGGGGGGCGGCCGCCGGGGGCGCGGGGGGGGGGTCGGGGGGGGCGGCGTGGGGG
>CAZXHG010000032.1:0-23227 GCA_964639985.1 uncultured Rickettsiales bacterium | reverse complement strand
CCCCCCCCACCCCACCCCCGGCACCGCGGCCGGGTAGGGCCATGCGGTGCCCCCTTCGTCGACCCCCCCCCCCCCGTCGCTCACGCCCACGGTGATCAGCTCGCTGTCATCCTCCTCGGGCCACTTGTAGCGCAGGCTCAGCCGCAGCAGCTCGCCGGTCAGGGCCGCCTCGGTGGGCTCCCCGGGCCCCTGGTAGACCAGCGTCGGCGTCGTCGTCGGCGCACCCGCGCTCGCGGGGATGACCTCGTATAGCGCGGTGACCGTGTGCCCGGAGCCGATCTCGCCGGCGTCCCTGGTGTCGTCGTCGAAGTCCTCGGCCGCCATCAACCGGTTCTCGTACCCGATCAACCGGTAGCCCGCGACCTGCACGGGATTGAACTCCACCTGGACCTTCACGTCCCTGGCGATGGTCACCAGCGTGCCCAGCATGCCCTCGACCAGCACCTTGCGCGCCTCGTCGTCGCGGTCGAGGTAGGCGTACATCCCGTCCCCGTGATCGGCGAGCTGCTCCATGGTCGAGTCCTTGAGGTGGCCGGTGCCCACGCCGAGCACGGTCAGGAACACGCCGCGGCCGGCCTCGCGCTCGATCAGCCGCACCAGGTCGCCGCGGTCGGTGATCCCCACGTTGAAGTCGCCGTCCGTGGCCATGATCACCCGGTTCACGCCGCCCTCGATGTAGTGCGCCGTGGCCATGGCATAGGCCAGCTCGATCCCCTCGCCGCCGGCGGTGCTGCCACCGGCGGACAGGCGGTCGACCGCGCCCAGGATCTCGGCCTGGCGATCCCCGGGAGTGTTCGGCAGCACGACCCCGGCCGCGCCCGCGTACACCACGATCGAGACGCGGTCCCGCTCGTCGAGCTGGTAGATCAGCGACCGCATCGCCCGTCGCACCAGGCCCAGCTTGTCCGGTGACTTCATGGAGCCCGACACGTCCAGCAGGAAGACCAGGTTGGTCGGGGGACGCTGCTCCCGGGTCACCTCCATGCCCTTGAGCCCGATGCGCACGAGCCGGTGCTCGGAATTCCACGGGCAGCCCGCCACCTCGGTGTGCACGGCGAACGGTGCGCCGCCGGTCGGTGGCGCGTAGTCGTAGCCGAAGTAGTTGATCAGCTCCTCGACGCGGACCGCGTCGTGCGGCGGGAGCTGCCAGCCGTCCAGGTACCGCCGGACGTTGGCATAGGCTGCGGTGTCCACGTCCACGGCAAAGGTGGACAGGGGGTGGTGGGAGGTGGCCACGAACGGGTTGTCGACGATGTCGTCGTACTCCTCGTTGCCGTGGTGCCGGGACGACGGCGCCCGCCAGGTCTCCGGCGGAGACGCGGAGTCCGCGTCGTCGTCGTCACCCCCGGCCGCGGCGCGATCCGGGGGCGCCAGGGATTCGGGGATCCCCAGACCGCTGTAGACCACCAGGTTCTTCTGCTCGGCCGAGGCCGCGCCCACGGCCTTGCTGGCCGGGCCGCCGACCGGCAACCTGGACGTCAGGACCAGGGGCAGGACCAGGGCCGCGGTCAGGGAGACGCTCGCCAGCGCGACCCTCGATGGCGTGAACCAGGCCATGGTCCGCAGCCGGCCGGCCAGCAACGCGCCGGCCACCACCGCGGCCGCCACGAAGATGCCGCCGAGCGCTCGAATGGCGAAGTAGGCGACCCACATCCGGTTCGGACCGCTCTCGCTCCAGGTGGCGTAGTACGGCAGCGTCTCCGTATCGGTCCCCACGCCGAACACGTCGAGCAGGGTGAACATCGCGATGTAGCCGTCCCCGCCCAGGGCGATGACGGCCAGCCAGGCGAGCGCGAACGCCATCGGGACCCACCGGAGCGCACGGTGACCGTCACGCGCGGGCGTGCGCGTGCCGTTGCGACCCGTGCATTCTCGCCACAGCACCGCGAGCACGAGCCCGACGTAGCCGAGGCTGAGCCACTGGGCCTCGAAGTGCCATACGATCGAACGCAGGCTTGCCAGCGTGAGGGTGACGACGGCCAGGCTCGAGGAGGCCCTCTCCAGCCAGCGCAGCCACGTGGGCAGTACGGGGCGCGTGGCCAGGGCGACCGCGTACACCAGCAATCCGATCGCAGAGGCCGTGATCAGCGCCAGGGAGGTGTGGTGCCACGACCAGCCCAGGCTGAACCGGGTGATGATCCACACCAGGTACAGCGACCCCGGGATACCGATGACCAGGGCCCACAGCGGGCCGTCCCTGCGCACCAGCGCGACCATGGAGGGCGCCGGCCCCCGCGTCCGGTCACGGGCGATCACGGTCGCGGCGATGACGGTCGCCGCGAGGATCGCGTAGATCGACAGCGTCTCGGACCGCAACCACAGCGCGGTCAATGGGGCGCCGAAGCCAGCCAGCCACCAGCCCGTGATCCAGCCGAGGCGGGGAGTGCTGCGACCGGTCGTGCGCGCCGGTCGGATCGTCAGATCCCGGAGGCCCAGTACCACGATGGCGATCATCACCAGGAGGAACGCGGGCAGGGGGAGGAACACCGGCGCGAACGCCAGCCGGGTCTCGGCCGCCTCTCGTCCGGTGCCCGAATCGGCGAGTCGTGCGGCAAAGGTCGGGGAGCGGGCCTCCTGCGGTAGCCCCCAATCGAGCACGGCCGCGTGTGCCGGGGAGATGGAGAGGCCCTGTTCCAGCTCCGCGGTCCCCTTCGAAGACGCGGCCCGGCCCCGGAGGTCGTACGCTCCTTCGGCCACGTCCGCGGGGATGGCCAGCTCGGATCGCGCCCACCCGTCGGCATCGGTGGTGACCTCGGCCGTGCAGATCGCCCGGCCCGCGGAATCCACGACGGCCAGCTCGACCTCGGCTCCGCTCAACGGTCGCTCGCGCCGGCCATTGCGAACGCTCACGTCGTAGCTCGTCACCGTGCCCGGGGTGACCTGCCAGTGGCCGGACACGGTCATCTCCAGCTCGGATACCGTGGTCCGCCCCGGACCCAGCATCACGGCCAGGCCCACGCCGAGCAGCAACAGGATGCTGGCAGCGACCGCGTACCTGATCACCGGCCGGTCGGTCTGGCGACCGATCCGGGTCATCACCCCCTGCTCGATGCGCTGCTGCGCGGAGCGTCGGATGCGTTGGTCGACCGCTGTGGAGAGGTCGGGCCGCTGCGTCTGGCCGCGGAGCATGGCCTCCTGCTGCAGCAGGGCCAGGTGAATGTCCGCGGCTTCGGGGTCCTGGCGGATCAGCTCCTCGAGCTCGAGGGCCTCGGACGGCCCGAGGTCGTCGTCCACCAGCTTCAGGGTCAGCTCCTCGGCGCGGTTCATGGCTTCACCATCCTTCCCTCGATGCAGAGCCTGAGGGTCAGGCGGGTTCGCTGCAGGAGCTGGCGGGCCGCGGCCACGCTCCGGCCCAGGGCATCGGCGATGTCGGTGAAGTCCATGGACCGGCCGTAGCGCAGGTCCAGCGCGCGCCGAGCAGGCTCGGTGAGTCGCTCGCGGCAATGTCGGAGGGCGTCTCGGAGCTCGGATTCGTAGTGCTCGGCCTGCTCGTCGTCCGCCATCAGGGTCTCGACGTGGGTGCGGTAGCGCTTCAACCGCTCCCGGTAGCGGGAACGCTGGCGAAACTCCTGGCGCAGCTCGTTGCGGGCGATCGCACGGATCCAGGCGCGGAAGTCGCGGCGGGTATCGAAGGTGTCGAGCTTGAAGTAGGCCTGGACGAGCGCGCGCTGGACCATCTCCTCGGTGCCGGTGACGTCGTGCAGGGCAAAGGCGCAGACCCGCCACACGTCTTGCTGGAAGGCGCGGACCAGGTCGGTGAATGCCTCCTGCTCTCCTCCGAGGACCCTGTCGACGACCGCTTCGACCTGTTCGGATTCCATGGCGCGCTCCCTACCCCCTGTATGCCACCCCTGTGGGGATTCAACGCTTCCCGGAAAAGAAACCTGCCCCAGACCCCGTCAACGCGTCGATCCTGCCCGCTCCCCGCCCGCTGGCCTCCAGGGCCGTGGTCCCTCCCTACTCTCCTGAGCCCGCCGCCGCCGACACCGCCATCAAGGTGCGCCCGTGGAGCTCGGGCGTGGTCAGGGAATCCAGCAGGCCGAGGCCAGGGATGTCACCAGCTCCGTGGCCTTGAGGCGCCGGGCCGAGATCAGCACGGCCACGACCTCGTGTCCACGTTGCAACGACTGGCGGACCAGCCGGGTTCCCGTCTTGCCGGCGGCTCCGATGACGGCGACTCTCACAGCGACCTCCTGGGGTGGGGGGCTCGTCCGTATTGGCATCTCCTGTCGATCCACGTGTGGAAGGACGTGGACGGCATGCTGCACTTCACGCCGTGGGACTTCGACCTGGCCTGGGGCGGCTACCCCTACAACGACTGCGATCCCCACGACTGGATCTCCTACCGCACCGGCCTGATCGACGCGATGGCCTCGGTCCCGGTATTCCGCGAGGCCCTGGCCACACGCTGGGCCGAGCTGCGTGCCGACACGTTCTCGGACGACGCCATCCTCGGGCGGCTGGCCGTGTACCGCGACGTCATGGGCGAGGTGGCCTACGACAGCTTCGACGTGTGGGAGATGAGCGAGATCGCCTTCATGATCGGGTGGTCGGACTGGCTGTGTCCGGTGGACAGCTACGACGAGGAGGTCGCGCGCCTCGACACCTGGGTGCTGGCGCGGCTGGCGTGGATGGACGACAACATCGAGCAGTTCTGACCGGTCGTCCGCTTCCCCGGACGTGTTATGTCCCGGCCAGGGCAAGACATGCGTCTTCACCCGTGTGGGCCACCTGGCCCGTCAGGCTGGAGATATACCGATGAGCCGTTCCCTGCCCCTGCTGCTGGTTGCCCTGCTCTGCCTTGCCGGTTGCCCCGTGGAGGAGCCCGACGACGACGTCACCGGCGACGACGATACGGCCGACGACGACACGGGCGACGACGACACGGGCGACGACGACACGGCCGACGACGACGCGACCGGCGACGACGACACGGCCGCCGGGGCCCCGGACATCGTGGTCAATCCGCCGGCCCTCATACTCACCGCGTGCGTGGGGTCGCCGGAGCCGGCGGTCCTCAACATCGCCAACGCGGGCACGGCCGACCTGCACGTGACCGGCGTGTTCTCCTCGGTGGACGAGCTCACCCTCCCCCCGCTGCCCCCCGCGATCGCGCCTGGAACCCACGAGCAGCTGAACATCACAGCAGCCTGCACCGTAGAGGCCGCGGTCACCGGCTCCCTCGTCATCGAGAGCGACGATCCGGACGAGAGCCCCTTGGCGGTGCCCGTGGATCTGACCTGCGAGTTCTGCTAGTCCGCCCCCTCCCGGCTCCCCGAGCGCGCGTATGCTGTCTCCCATCCAGCCTGGAGGGAGCGTGGAGGTTCATGTCTCGTGGTTCGGCATCAGCTGGTTCGTCACGACCCTGGTCGGGCTCGCCTGTCCTACCCTGTTGATGGCCGTGGCCCTGGGCCCGGTGAGGAAGCGATCGGACGCTGCCGTGCCCCTGTTCGTGCTGGCGTCCCTGGCGATGGTGGTCGGCGTGGTCGGCGAGTTCATGGTCCGCGGGGTGCTGTCCGCGGCCCTTCGTAGCGCCGGATCGGTGGCCGACGAGGTCGCTCTGTGGGCGCTGGACGTCTGGACGGTCGGCCGGCCCCTGATCGAGGGTGTGGCATTCGCTCTCGTCGCGGTCGCGGTGTGGCGCCTGTGCAACGAGACCGGGGCTGATGGGTGACAGGAGAGGCCTGGAATCCTCGGATCAGCCGGCTCGAACAGGCCGGCGATGAAGTCGTCCGCAGGTGTGCGCCCCTCAGCCGCTGCCGCCGTCCAGGTAGGCCTCGTAGGCCTCGAACATCTCGTCGATCCCCGACGCGGTCATGGCGGCGATCATGTCCTCGTCCGTGATCCCGGGGATGGTCCACTCGACCCAGTTGGCGATGTACAGCATCGCCCCGTCCGGGTGCGGCATCCAGACCTCGGCGGTGAAGCTCTGCTCCAGCGCCTGGTCCTCGTCGGCCCCGACGAAGCGCTCCTCGGCCCAGGAGCGGGCGAGCATCGCCTTGCCGCCGTCGTCGGGCATCTCGATCCAGCGGAAGTCCTTGTACTGCTCGTACGTCACGTCGAGCATCAGGAGCTGCCGCTGTACGGTGTTGTAGGTGTCCACCCGGTCGCAGCTGTGGTCCACGAAGCAGTCCACGTCGGTCAGGAACTCCCGGTCGTAGACCACCGAGCTCGAGGTCTGGGCCGGGGTCTGGTCGGCCAGCGCCACCAGCTCGCCGTGCTCGGCCACCGGGTGCTGGCTGATCGCCGCGACGCCCACCCGGGTCTGGCTCCCGGGATCGGCGGTCGGCGGAGGGGCGACGGAACCGAGGTCGTCGCCCTGCAGCACCTGCAGCGTCCACTCCCGGTCCCCGCGGTCCTTGCCCATCTCGAAATCGTCCCAGCAGTCCAGGCCCGTGAGGAACGCGTCCAGGTTGTGCAGCCCGACCGCGAGGGTCTCCTCGTCGGACTCGAACTCCCGGAACAGGTACACGCTGAGATCGTCGAGGTCGGTCGGCGCCTCGGGCGGCGGTGTGCACCCCGCTACGAGCAGGAGCGCGAGCGCGCCACCGAGGAACGTCGAGGTCGTGCGTGCGTCTGTCATCGCGCCGCCCCTCCTGGACGGCCGACCCCGATCGTACGCGGTCGCTCACCAGTTCGGAAACAGGTACCGTGCGGGAATACCCTCTGTAGTTCGAGGAGGTCCCCCGCATGACGACACGGATCCAGCCATTCTCTTCTGGGATCTGGGCCAGGCGGTGACCTCGGGCAGCATCGCCTTCGAGGCCCATGGGCTCCACCACGAGGTGGGCGGGTGCGTGTGGGGAGTCTGCTACTACGTGGGCCTGTTCGAGGAGCCCAGCGGCGACAAGTACGACGACTACACCGGGTCGACGCAGAAGCGATAAGCTGTCGGCGGCCCCCGCAAGGGGCCGGAGGTGCTCGAGGGACCCGATGACGGACACCATCCTCCGCGCCACGGATCTGACCCGGCGGTACGGCGACCTGCTGGCCGTGGACCGCCTCTCGTTCGAGGTGCGGCGTGGGGAGATCCTCGGGTTCCTGGGCCCCAACGGCGCGGGCAAGACCACCACCATCCACATGCTTTGCGGCCTGCTGCGCCCGGACGGGGGGGCCGTGGAGCTGGACGGCGTGCCCCTGCGGGCCGGATCCACCCGCGGGCTGCGGACCATCGGGGTCTGTCCCCAGGCCATCGTGATCTGGGAGATGCTGACCTGCTGCGAGCAGCTGGCGATGATGGGGCAGCTGTACGGCCTGGACAGGCCCCACGCGCGCAGGCGGGCCGACGAGCTGCTCGAGGTCCTCGGGCTCACCAGCAAGGCGCGAAAGATGGCCCGCACCCTGTCGGGAGGCATGAAGCGCCGCCTCAACATCGCCCTGGCGCTGGTGCACGAGCCGAAGCTGCTGTTCCTGGACGAGCCCCAGGCGGGCCTGGATCCCCAGAGCCGGGTCCTGGTACGCGACTACCTCCAGAAGCTGGCCGGCACCATGACCATCGTGCTGACCACCCACGACATGGAGGAGGCCGAGAAGCTCTCCGACCGGGTCTGCATCATCGATCACGGCCGGCTGCTGGCCCTGGACACGGTGGAGGGCATCAAGGACCAGATCGGCGCGGGAGACATGCTCCAGGTCGAGATCGCCGAGGACGCCGAGCAGCACCTCAAGCCGCTGCTCGACGAGCTGCACACCGGGGAGGTGGAGGTCGCCGTCGACGGACAGACCCTCGTCTTTGCCACGACCCGGGCCACGGACATCCTCCCGGGCCTGCTGCAGGGCATTGCCGGGCGGGGACTCACGCTGCTGGGCGTGCAGGTCCGCAAGCGGACCCTGGAGGACGTGTTCATCCGGCTCACCGGACGGGGGTTGCGGCCGTGAGGATCCTCGCCTTCTTCCACAAGACGTTCCTCGAGAACCTTCGTGAGTGGAAGATCCTGAGTCTCGTGCTCGTGTTCGCGCCGTTCTTCGTGTACCTGATGTGGGGCTACTTCAGCGCCAGCGAACCGGCCTATCGCCTGCTGATCCTGGTCCACGAGCAGGAATCGGTGCTCCCGGCGGATCTGGCCAGGCTGGGTCCGGAGGGGCTGGTGGACGCCTGGCGCGAGGCCGTGCACACCGACGGGGATCCGGTGTTCGAGATCGAGGAGGTCGACGACGTCGCCACGGCCGAGATCAAGCTGAAGGCCCGGGACGCGGACCTGCTGGTGGAGATCCCGCCGGACTTCACCCAGCGGCTGGTCGATTTCGCCACCGGGACGGGCACGGCGCCGGCGCTGCTGACCTACCACGGGGACGAGTCCAACGTCCGGTCGAGCATGGCCATGGCCATGTCCGACTACGTGGCGTTCTCCGCCATCGCGGCGGTCATCGAGACCCCCTCTCCCCTCGACGTCGAACTCCACCGGGTGGGTTCCGGCGACGAGAAGACCGAGTTCGAGCTGTACGTGCCCGCGCTGCTGGTGCTGGCCATCATCATGGTGATGTTCACCGCCGCCGCCACCCTGATCAAGGAGGTGGACAAGGGCACCATCGACCGGCTGGTGCTATCGCGCCTGCGCACCTCCGAGATGCTGGCCGCGGTCTCGGCCAACCAGGTGCTGATCGGGGTGGTCGCGCTGGCGCTGGCCTATGGCGCGGCCATGTCCGTGGGGTACCGGGGCGAGGGCTCGTTCGTGGCGGTCCTTGTGGTGGGGGCGCTGTCCACGCTGTCGGTGGTCGCGATCAGTGTGCTGGTGGCCGCGTTCATGCGCACCATCTTCGAGCTGCTGACCGTGGGCTGCTTCCCGTTCTTCATCCTGATGTTCTTCTCGGACTGCATGTTCCCGCTGCCCAAGATCGACCTGGTACGGCTCGGCGGCTTTCCCTTCTACGTCACCGACGTGTTGCCCACCGCCATGACGGTCCGCGCGCTGACCCGTATCCTCAACCACGGCGCCACGCTCGCGGACGTGTGGGTGGAGTTGCTTTCCATCGCCGTGTTGACCGCCGTGTACATGGTGGTGGGGACCTGGCTGTTCACCCGGCGGCACTATCGCGTGTGGTAGCCCCGCAGACGCTGCCGCCGAGCGTGGTGACAGATACTCGCAGGCGTGGTGTTCCAGGAAACGAGACCCGGGAGGAAGCATGCGCATTCTACTCACCCTGTTCACCGCATTCGCCCTGCTGGGCGGATGCAATTGGACGACCACGACTACGAGTGCTCTGGCGTGACCATCGACGAGTGGGATCTCGGCCACGCCGGCCTCGACGCCATCGTCACGATCACCGCGGCCATCGCGGGGACGTTCTCCTCCGAGACGGCCATGGACGGCACCATGTCGGGCACGCAGACCTGCGTGGGCACCGACTGCTCGATCGCGGAGGAGGAGATGGGCATCGTGATGCCCTGCGTCACCGAGGTAGAGCTGGACGGCAGCTTCCAGCGTTGAATCCCGACCTCGTTCACGGTGAGTCCACCCGTCTCCAGGTGCCGTCCATGGACCACTCGTAGGTCGCGACGATGCCACAGGCCGTCAGCTCGCGCACGACGACCTGTTCCGAGGTACCGATTCCGCCGGTGTACACGATCTCCCCGTCGGGGCAATCCAGGTCGGCCCGCACCATGGTGTCCGGCGGTCCCATCGAATTCTTCGGACTCGAATGGGCTTGAGCCCCCGGTCCGTCGCCCGATGTGGAGGTCGCCTGTGTGTGGGCTGCACCCCGGCAACCCGAGAGTGGGAGGAGCAAAAGGAGCATCACCAGCAGTCTGGACATGCGCCAAAGATACTGTCCCCGCCCCCTTTCGGAAACCGACGTTCGACAAGCGGGTCCTGGAGCGTGGAGCGGCGTCGGGAGCTGGAGCCGAAGGCAGCGGGCGGCTGATATCCGGAGATCAGCTGGACTGGTCGGCCTGCATCGCCCGGAGGATGTCCAGGGCGCGGGGCGGGCTCGGGAACATGATGGAGTGGCTGGCAGTTATGGTAGCGGTCATGCCCACGAGAACCCTCCATCGGATCATCGGTCTCCTGGCGGTGGTCGCGCTGGTCCTCTCCGTTCCCACCACCGGCCGGGGACGACTGGGCAAGGACAGGCTCGTACGCGTGCAGCGCATCTCCGGTGACGGCCAGGGGCGCTTCTGGGCGGTGGGGAGCGAGGGCTTTGCGGCGTATTTCGACGGAGTCCGGTTCCTTCGTGCCGACTACCCCAGGGACTCGGGGGCTCCGGACTGGGCCTATGAGTACTCGTACTCCGGGTACCCTTCGGCGCACGTGTTGCACCATCGAGGGAGGGTGCTGATCTTCACCAAGGTCGGCGACGTGTACCTCTGGGCCGGCCAGGAGTGGAAGCGGATCGACGTGCAGTTCGATCCCCACGAGCGGTACCGGCAGCTCGACAGGGTCCTGATCACCCCGGACGGGCAGCTACTCGTCCAGCTCCATCCCGACGCCCTCTATTGGACCAGCCTCTCCGACCTCCTCTCGCACTTTGCCCAGAGTGCACCGAGGCTGGAGATCGCACCGACCTTCTTCTCCTACCTGGGATGTTTCGACGGCCGCCTGTTCGGGCGTGGGTGGGACGTTGCGGGTACCGTTCCCGCCATTCGTCGCCACGAAGGACCCGGCAACTGGTCCGATCTGGCTCACGTCGACGCCCCGGACCACAACAGCTTCAAGGGCCTGCTGCAGCTACCCGACGGCACACTGGCCGTCGTCTCCACGGGACACCTGTACCGAACCGGGTTGAACCCGTCGACCGCCGCGGTCAGACCGGGGACGAAGCGCCTCTGATGGAGGAATTCGCGTCCGACGAGACCGTCGATGAGCTGGTGGCGGACAACATCGGTTGCATCCAGGGGAGTCAGAACATCGCCGGCCACGGCCCGTGGCTCTTCGGGTGCGAATACGTCGTCGAGCTGGGGATCGAGACCCACGCCCTCTGGGAATGCCCCACCAACGGAGAACGCGTCGTCGGTGCGCTCCCGATCCCTGGCGGAGTGCAGCTGGTCACCGGCAAGGCCGAGGTCTGGAACCTGATCGACGGCCAGTGCCTCCAGATCCACGATGCGTTGCTGGAGTGATTCCCGAAGCGCCGCAGCCGCTCACCGGGTCGGGTCCGTCGCCCTCCTCCCACTGTCGTCCTTCGCGGGTGTAGGCCCACTCACGGAAGGACGGCGTGTCGCACTCGGCGCCGATGAGCTGGTTGAGCTGGTAGCTGCCGTCGGCTTGCGGGATGACGGTGCTGTGAAGCAACGTGGCCCGCCAGGTCACGTACGCCGGCTGGTCGCCGCAGCGGACAGGCGCCCAGTCGTAGTACGTGGAGCGGAGCTCGTCGTAGTTGACTACGAAGAGATCGCCGGTCTCCACCTGGCACAGCGGTTCGACGGCGTCGGTGTCGATCCTGGCGTCGGATTCGGAGCGGTTCAGCTCCGCGATGGCCTCGACGGGCCATGCGGGGATGGGACCGGGGGCGTCGACCCGCACCACCAGCGACGTCGGCATGTCCCCGGCCTCGCGCTGACTGTCCAGGTACGTCTGCTCGATCCGCAGTCGCGCCTGGCGGTCGTCCAGCAGCGGCTCGATAGCCCGCGCGGGTAGCGCCTCGCCGACCTGCTCGGACCAGCGCTCGGCGGCCTCGCGGTCCGTGAACAACCCGGCCACGACCACGATCCCCCGGTCCTCGCGGACCAGGCCGATCTCGTCGCTGTGCGCCGCCAGCGGGTAGCCCAGCGGGAGCGCGTCGCGATCGACGGAGTCGATCAGCTCCCTGGCCTGCACCGCGGTCGTGACGATCCCCAGCACGGCCGCCATCTCCGGCATCGCACAACCGTCACAGGTGGAGAACCCCGCCTGTCGGAAGTAGAGCCCGGCCGGGAGGGGGGTGACCGGCTGCACCGCGGTGAGGGGCTCCTCCCGCGGGACCAGCATGTAGTACCGGCCCGGCGCATTCATGTTGCCGGCGTTCCGCGCCGCCTCTTCGCCCGCTCCCCAGAACAGGTCGCCGCGAACCCGGCCGCGGATGGCGCCGCCCACGTCCTGCGCGAACACCAGCCGCCGGATCGACCCGTTCGGCAGCGCGTCGTCGTCGATCTCGAGCCACAGCGGCACTCCCAGCGGGATGTGCCGGCGGTCCACGGCCATGCTGCGTAGCGGCGTCAGCGTGGCGTCGATCGCACCCTGGGCTCCGTCGCCGTCCTCGCGCAGCTCGAAGAACACGAAGCTGGGGTTGCGGTTCATCAGCTCCTGGGCCTGGTCCGGGTGCTCGTCGATCCAGCGGCGGATGAACGCCATCGACATCTCGTCGAGGGTGCCCTCCTCGGTCTCGACCAGCCATCGCCCGATGGCGTAATAACCGTGACCGTTCTGCCCGCCGTACTCGATGCCGACCGAGGAGCCGTCCTCCATCAGCACCAGGCCGGAGCCCTCGATCTCGGTGAAGAACGCGTCCACCGGATCATCGACCCACAGCAGCTCCAGTCCCTGACCTTCCAGCGCGCCTTCGGCGATCTGGGCCCTGCTGGGGTACCCAGCGCCATCCCCCGGCCGCGGCGGCATGCGGTAGATCGGCACGTCGTAGGTCTCGGTGGGCTCCCAGCTGCCGCGCAGCTCGGTCTCGTAGTACCCGGTGAACAGGCCCTCGTCGCCTTGCACCAGGACAGGTTCGAACCAGCGCTCCAGGAAGATCCGGACCGCCTCGCCGCCGCCGTCGGGGAGATCGGCCGCGGCCTCGCAGATCCGGCTCCAGTCGTCGGTGAGACCGGTTCGTCCCTCGTAGTGGATCTCACGGCCGAGCCCGCGGCGCCCGAACCAGTCGCAGGTGACCGCCAGGGCGGTCAGCGTGCCCTCGTGGGTATCCACGGTCCAGCCGTCGAGGGGGGCAAAGGCGGGATCCGGCGCCGGTTGCGCCCGGACGCCGACCGCTGCCCCCCAGACGCACCCCGCCAGCAAGAGGATCTTGAATCGCATGAAACGCAGAACACGGTACGTGTGGGATTCACTCCGCGGCGGGGAAAGCTCGATCCCCGTCCTCCCCGAATGGGGTGCTATCCTCGGTCCGCAGGAAGGCGACGGAGTTGCACGCCGCCTGGTGGGGAAGACGTATGACAGCCGCCCGCGTGACCCTTGCCGTGCTCGCCCTGTTTCTCGCCTCGGCCGGTTGCGCGGCCAGGGCACCGGTCGAGACCGCGAGCCCTCCCTCTGCCGAGCCCGCCGCCTCACCCTGGCTGGAGCACTCCGGAGAGGGCTTCCGCATCCCGCTGCACCGTGACTGGCCCACGATGCACGGCGAGTTCCTCCCTCCCGGCATGCAGCTGCACGTCACGGCCGACGGCGTGGGCTTCCCGCTGCTGGACGAGGACGGCCAGCCCGTGCAGGTGGGGTTTGCGGTGGAGGCCCGCGACGGCCCCTACGACGACACCTCCGCGCTGGCGCAGGAGGTACACGCCGAGATCCAGGGCGATTCCGCGATCGAGCGGGTCGAACGGTATCTCCGCAAGGACACCCACGCCTGCATGGGCGAACGCGAAGCTCACATGCTGCTGCTGGAGTTCGACAAGGCCGGCACGGACCGCAAGTCCGTGTACCTGCGGTCCGTGGTCAGAGGAGACGATGGCCGTGGCTGGATCGCCTCGGGCTGGATCGTGGCGGGCCGGGGCAGCTCACTACCCACGGCTGACGGTCCATTTGCCGAGAGTCTGTACTCGGTGCTGGTGGGGTTCTGTCCGGACCTCGATTGAGGGGGAGTCAGCGTACCGGGAAGTCCTGCAGGCGCTCGACTACAGCTGGGTTGGATTCAGGGTTCAGCTGGCTATCTGTTTCGCCTTCAGACGCCGGTCCTCGGCGACCACCTCGCGACGACAGGGAGGCTGGTAGACGATGCCTTCGTGGCCCCTGAGCTTGGCGACGGCCAGTTTGACCGCCTCCAGGGCCGCGAGGCCGCACAGGACCAGGGACTCGAGCCTGGCGCCGAGCGGCGGCTTGCCCAGGGCCTGCTCGTAGAGGCGAGCCGTGGTCCGGGCCTTCGCCCTGGCCGCCGCGTTGGGCGCGAACACCTGGGCCGGCAACAGGATGGGCCGCATGTTCAGGGCGATCTTCTGCAGCTTCCTCAACCGCAGCTGCATGAAATCGTCGGAGGCCGGGTCGTCGCACTGCTCGTACCGGAGCGTCTGCGGATTCCAGGACAGGCCCAGGCGCTCCCGCTCGGCGACCTCGTCCCGGGCCTCGAGGTAGCCCCGCACAGCGGACAGGGCCACGTTGAGGACTCCGGGTCCGTCCACCTCGTACTTCTTGCGGAAGGCCTGCCTCAGGATCTCCTCGTGCTGCTCGGGATCCTCGAAGTGGGGGTGGTGGAAGTTGAGTCGGCCCTGCCCATGCTGGTGGCGGAAGTGCACGTCGTTGAGTCTCCCCTCCAGCTCCAACCGCTTGTACAGGCCGGTGGTCGGATACGGCGTGTAGTTCATGAACTGCGTCAGGCAGGAGCCGAGGTCGATGATCCAGTCGATGTCCTCGTGGATGGTACGCTCGTCGTGGTGGTCCTGGAAGAGGATCAGCGAGGCGTTGACCGCGATCCCCTTCGACTGCAGCTCCTCGAAGAGGGCCTTCAGGTCGATGCCCCGCAGCTTGGCGTGCGCGTTGCTCCGGGACTCGACGCCGATCCAGATCATGCGTACGCCCAGCCGCACGAGGAAGTCGACGCCCAGTTCCTGCACGACCTCGGCCGACGAGAAGATGTCGAAGACGTAGGGCTTGCCGTGCTTCTCCATCTCGGCCAGCAGTTCCCGCGCTCGGACCGGTTGCTTGAGGAAGTTCTCGTCCATGATCGAGAACCCTCGTGATCCGTTCTCCTCCTCGGCCCGGACGCACGCCTCGAAGATCTCCCGACCTGTTCGCAACAGCGGCACGTAGCACTTGTTGAAGTTGTGGGAGGTCACGCAGAAGGTGCAGCCGTTCTCGCAGCCCACGCCGGGAAGCAGGACCGAGCCCCTGGGCTCGACCTGGTGGCCGTAGATCCGCTGGTAGGCGGGACCGGAGATCTGCGGGTGGTGGATGGGCGCCTCGGTGTCGTCGCCGAAGTACTCCCGCAGCCACCTCACCCCCTCGCCCCGGCAGATCTCGTCACAGGGGACCGAGCGCTGGATGTCCGGGATGATGGTGCCGTATCCACCCAGGATGATCCGGGTCTCCGGGTGGTGCTCACGGATGTACTCGGCCATCCGTCGGGCCTTGAGCACGTTGGGCACGATGAAGCTGATGCCCACGTGGGTGTAGCCCTGCTCGAGCTCCCGGGTGAAGTCGTCCCAGGTGGGGAAGTCCAGCACCGTGGTCTCGACCGAGACGTTCTGCGCCATCAGGTACAGCGAGAAGCTCCAGTAGGCCTGGCGGGGCGAATGCACACCCTGTTCGCGGGTGATCTGGTTGTCCAGGAGCTCCATCTTGCAGCCCAGGCCCTCGCCATACTCGTCCTTCACCCCGTAGGGGCCGAAGACCGCGGAGAGCAGGAGTCTTTGTCCGGTCACGGGTCATCCTCACCTGCGAGCGTGGTGCTCGCTGTCTGGCCAGACGCCCCTCGTCACGGTAGATTGAGGAGGCAACGTCTCTTGGTTACGCATCCGTAGGTTACGGTGGCGTAACTTACGGATGCGTAGGTAAGGTGTCAAGATGGTTCGACGAAAAAAGAGGCTGAGCGCATCCGAGCGCCGCGCGCAGCTGATCGAGGTGGGCCGGAAGGTCTTTGCAAAGAGAGGTTACGAGGCGACCTCGGTGGAGGAGCTGGCAGCCCAGGCCAGGGTCTCCAAGCCCATCCTCTACGAGCACTTCGGCGGCAAGCAGGGGCTCTACGCCGTCATCGTGGACCACGAGATCGAGGCGGTCGTGTCGACCATCTCGGCCGTCATCGGCTCGGGTTCGGCCCGCGAACGCGCCGAGCAGGCGGTCGTCGCATTCCTCACCTACGTCGAGGAGCAGCCCGATGGATTCGCGGTGCTGTGCCACGACTCGCCGATCGCCGTGAGCGGCGGCGGCATGTCCAGCCTGCTCAGCATCGTCGGGGAGCGGGTCGGGGACGTCTTCGGCGAGATGTTCGCCGAGGCCGGCTACGATCCGAAGCTCGCGCCGATCTACGCCCAGGCCCTGATCGGGATGGTGACGTTCGTCGGCCAGTGGTGGACGGAGAAGCGCTCACCCCCGGTCGAGCAGGTCGCCGGTCACCTGAGCGCGCTGGCGTGGATGGGACTGCGGCATCTGCCGAAGCGGCCCGACGCGGTGTCACCGAAGCGGTCCGGGTGAGCACCCGGTCGTTTCGAAGCGGCGATCGTGATCCCTCATCGTGATGGATCGGGTGCTGCTGAGGACGGGTGAGGCGTCACTCTCGGCAACCAGAGAACCCGAGGATCATCTCACTGATCCGTTCCGCCTCTGAACCCCACAGATCGTGTCCTGCGTCGCGTACGAACTCCGTTCGGATGGACGGAGCTACGGCTGCGAGACGCTCCATGGCTTCGGAGGGTAAGCAGAGCTTCTCGTTCTCTCCCACGACGTACAGAGCCGGTACGGTGATGGCTCGAAGCTCGTCGTCGCTGAGCACCAGGGGTTCGACCATCTTTCGCATCTTGTAGCTGCGGATCGCCTGGTAGGTCAGCTCGGCCGTGTCCTCGATGATCCTGGCGCTGTCCTCACCCCGTTCCAGCGCGTCCCGTTGCAGGTAGTAGACCGGTCCATCCCGGCCATCGTTCCGCCCTCCTCCACCACAACGCTGCGAGCCCGAGCAGCAGTGCCGCGCTCGCCGGGTGGTGTGAGTCAGGCCCTACCGCAGAACACTCACACCCCGCAGGCTCCTCGTCGGGATCGGCCTCTCCAACCTCATCTTCCGGCGTGGTGTCATCGTCGTCGGTCTGTTCACACTCCTCGTCCTGGTCGTCGACGAGTCCGTCGCAGTCGTTGTCCACCAGGTCGTTGCAGGCTTCGTCGGCGAGCGGGTGGATGTCAGGGGCCTCGTCGTCGCAGTCCTCCCCCCCACACTCATGGGACGCGTGACCATCCCCATCCGAATCCGTGACCTCCGATACCCCGTCGCAATCGCTGTCCACGCCATCGCACAGATCTTCGGCACCTGGGTAGATGTCAGCGTCCTGGTCGTCGCAATCGTCCGCGCAGGCCATGAACCCGTCCCCATCCTGGTCTGCCTCGTCGTCGGGCAGTGAACCGTCGCAATCACTGTCTACACCGTCACACGCCTCTTCTGCATCTGGGTGGATGGCGTCGTCGTCGTCGTCACAGTCGCCGTCGCAGGTGTCGAATCCGTCGGCATCCTCGTCCAGCAGGTTCATGGCCTGATCACTGTCGTCGCAATCACCATCGCAGGAACTGGCGCCGTCACCATCCAGATCGTCAGGCGTCAACGAGGCGTCGTCGTCGTTGCAGTCTCCGGAGCACGACAGATGGCCATCGCCGTCCTCGTCTTCCTCCCACGCCGGGATGGCGCTGTCGCAATCATTGTCCAGGCCGTCGCAGATCTCGCTGGCGTTCGGGTGGACGTCGGCGTTGATGTCGTCACAGTCACCGTCGCAGATCCGGTACCCGTCTCCGTCCGCGTCGTCTTCGTCCGCGGGTACGCCGCCGTCGCAATCGTCATCGATCCCGTTACAGGTCTCACTGGCTCCCGGGTAGACGGCGTCATCCTGGTCATCGCAATCCGTGTTGGCTCCGCCCCCACAGGACGCGTCACCCGGATCGCCGAATCCGTCCCCATCCTGGTCCTCGCACTGGTTTCCGTTGACCAGGTACAGAGCTCCGGCGCCAGTAGCACCAGCATCGTTGTACGGGGCCCCGATCAGCAGGTCGTCGTAGCCGTCGCCGTCCCAGTCTCCGGATCCGGCAACCGCCAGACCGAGCCAGTCCTCGGTCGCCTCCCCGATGATGGTGGTGTCGGCGGTGCCGACCGAGGTCTGCATTCCCCACGCAGACGCGTTGCCGAAGAACAGGTAGACCTGGCCCGCGGCATAGGCGTACTCGCCGTTGTGGGGTGCCCCGAGGGCCAGGTCGTCGAACCCGTCACCATCGAGGTCCCCCACGATGGAGACCGACGTGCCGAGGAGGTTGGTGCTGTCCTCTCCGATGAACGATGCGTCCGCGTTGGCCAGGGAGACGTTGGTCGTCCACCCCGTGGCCTTGCCGAGGACGAGGTAGACCTGCCCGGCCAGGCTGCCCCCGTCATCGCTGTAGGGCGCTCCGATCAGCAGGTCGTCGAATCCATCGCCGTCCACGTCTCCTGCGCCGGCTACCGCGTTCCCTGCGTCGTCACCTGGATGCACTCCCACGTACGAGGCGTCGGCGCCAGACAGGTCCAGCGTGCCCGACCACGCGGACGAGCCGCCGAGCAGGACATAGGTCCACCCATCCCAGGCTCCACCTTCGACCGCGTTGCCGATGGCGAGATCCGCGTACCCGTCCGCATCGAGGTCGCCCACGCCCGCGATGGCACCGCCGATGGCGTTGCTCCCTGTTGGGCCGGCGAAGATGGCGTCGGCATCGCCGAGATCCGTATCCGGATACGACGAGCGATCCGTCCCGTAGACGAGGTACGCCCCACCATTCTGGCCCGATCCCAGGTACGCCCATGGCACACCGACTGCAAGTTCGTCGTATCCGTCGGCATCGAGATCGCCCACGATCGAGAGGCCGTATCCGGCCTGATCGAAGCTGTCGTGGCCGCAGAGCTCGATATCAGCCGTAGACAGGTCGATGGACAGCCCCCACCCGGCGACCCGCCCGAACACGATGTAGACCGCGCCGACGTCGGTCCCACCGCAGCTCGCGGACGGAGATCCGATGGCGATGTCGTCGTATCCGTCGCCGTCCAGGTCCCCCTGGCAGTCCAACGCATGCCCGGCATGGTCTCCATCAGAAGCGCCATGGATGACCAGGTCGGCGTCACCTGCGGTGTGGGTCGCCCCGAGGAAGGAGGAGACGTCGAAGTACACGTACACGGCGCCTCGGTCGGCCCCCGATCCGTCCGCCAGAGGGGCGCTGACGAGAAGATCGCCGAATCCATCACCGTTCAGGTCACACCTCGCGGCGAAGGCGAAGCCGAGCTGGTCATCGGCCGCACCGCCCAGGAAGGTCGTGCCGGCGGAAGTGACCGGCATGTCGTCCGTCCACGCCGCCGCCACCCCCGGAAGCCACACGCTCACCACCGCCAGGGCAAGACCGCATCTCGTGGTCATCATGGTTCCTCCCCGACCCCTCCACCTCTGACGGTCGAATCGGCGTCGATCAGCTCGTAGAACCCGATCTCGAGCTCGGATACGTGTACGTGCAGATAGTCCTCGTAGGGCTGGTTCTCGAACCGTCTCGTGTGCAGGTCGGCGCGGTCGTGGGATGCCTCGAATGCTGCACACTCGGGACGGAACCCAGCCGGCGGCACGCTCCCCTGCTGCTCCTCCTGCCACGTGAACAGGTAGCAACTCGTCCCCCGGTACCAGCTCATGCAGGGCCGTGCCTCGGTGTCAGCGAGGATCGCCCCGACCTGATCCGACCTCACGACCGGACCGGCAGCCAGCCAGAACGGGAACTGGGTGGTGAGCACGCCGTTGGCCATGCTGCGGGGTGGCAGCACCAGGTAGCAGGCTGGATCGAGGGCCGGGACGGCCTCCTTCAGGAAGGCGTACTCCAGCTGGGGGGTGGCGAGCCGACGGATATCGCTCGCGCGCAGCGCCACCGAACTGGTGAGCGCGAGGGCGAGCGCGACCCGGACCAGGGTCCGGCCGCGCCCTGGAGTACGATCGTACAAGGTGGCCAGGGCGCTGCCGGCGACGAGCAACACGAACACGTGCATGGGGGCCTGCAGCCGGAGCTGGCTGGGCAGAGTGCTGCTCGATGGGCCAATCGAGAACCAGCCGAGGCCGACGACGGCCAGTACACACACGGCGAGCATTCGCCGGTCCCACAGCGACATCGTCAACAATCCAGCAACGCACAGGATCCAGACCCATACCGGTATCCAGTCGGCATTGAAGAGCAGGTGATGGCTGCTGAAGAGGCTGGTAAGTCCACCTACGGGATCGAGCTTCATCATCTCGGGCACGCCCGAGTCCTGCATCACCCGCGCTCGGAAGATCGCCCAGGGAACGCTCGCCAGCAGGAACAGGCCTGCAGCCGCGACCAGGCCGGTCCACTTCCAGCCCTCGCCACGATCGTGCCGCAGCGTCACCGCAGCCAGCACCACACCAGGCCACAGGGCCATCACCGGACGTACCTGGACTGCGGCCACGAGGAGAAGACCTGCGAGCGCGTAGAGGACGAGCCGCCCCCGCATCGACGCTTCGAGCGCGATCCACAACGAAGCCAGCCCGAGGAAGATTGCGAGAGGGAACATGCTCTCGCTGGCCCCGATCCGGAGCATCGGAGGCCACAGCGCGTACATTGCGGCTGCAAACCAGCCCGTCGCCCGCTGGTTCGAGAGGTGGTAGCCGATGGGCACCAACAGGACCACCGACAACGCACCGAGCATCGCATTGCCGGTGAAGACCACGGCATCGACATCGCCCAGGACGGACGTGAGCGGGTGGAAGAAGGCGTAGTAGCTGGCGCCGTGGTAGTAGAAGCCCTCCAGGGTGAACGCCGTGTGCAGGTATTCGTACCCGTGAGCATTCTCGTGGACGATGGTATGAGGGCTGACCAGCAGGCGGGCGAGCAGCGCCAACGCGAACAACGAGGCTCCTCCGAGCCAACCGCGCACCTCTGAGATCGATCCGCGCCACTCGTACACACAGTAGCCGGCAAGGGTGACGACCAGGGCGAAGTCGAACCAGAGCACCGCGAGTTGCAGCCTCTGCAAGGTGTCGATGGCCGGGTCCATACGCTCTCGTCGCGGTAGCTACCGCCCGTACGCGGTGGCCACTTCCCCTCGTCGCCGCTGACTTCCACGGCGGCACCAATCGCCACGGCAGCAGGCAGAATCGACGACGGCCGAATGACCGGTGCACGCAGGTCGTGACCTGGACACCACTCCTCAGAGTCTAGTCCACATCCACGCCTCGCGTGCCCCGGCGCGTACGATAGCGACGCTTCCAACGACGTGTTCGAGTGGGGGATCAGGCCTGGGGCGCGAGCTCATCGAGCACGCGATCAACTTCTTCACTTCGGGCATCGACCACGCTTGTTGGTCGCTGCAGCTATGGCTCGATGCATGATGTCGGCGGGAATGACGGCGGGTGCTTCTGGTGGCTGGCGGAAGCGCTTGGGTTTCGGGAGGCGAGGGGGCCGACGAGAACGTCCCGGACGAACGTCTCCTCGGTGTGCCCTTCGACGATCACGTGAAGCCGGGTCAACGGGCGGGCCTCCCGCCGAGCACGTTCTTCTCCCACAGCTCGCTGAGGGTGTAGTCCTCGAGCCAGCCCTTCAGCTCGCCTTCATCGAGGCGGCGGATCTCGGACGCCCCGCTGGCCTGCGTGACGACCAGGATCTCCTCGGGCTCGAAGCAGTCCACGAAGCGTGTCGACTGGGTCGCGACCAGGATCTGGCCGTGGTGGGCGGCCTCCTGGATCAGGTCGCTGACCAGCTCGATGGCATAGGGGTGGAGGCCCAGCTCGGGCTCGTCGATCACGAGCACGCCGGGCAGCTCGTCCCGCGGCTGGAGCAGGACCGTGATCAAGGCCATCGTGCGGAGGGTGCCGTCCGACAGCTGGTGGGGTTCGAACAGCTTGACCGATCATGGCCGCAGAAACCGGCCGCGTCGTACCGGATGTGGACCCCTCCCGGATCGAGCGTCACGCGGTCCAGAACCTTCGCCAGCGCCTTCCGTCGCTCCTCCAGAGGCCGCTGCTTCCACGCATCCAGCACAGCCTGGCGGAACAGGTCGGGGTTCACCTGCTCGGCCGTGAACGCCGCAGGCTTCGCGGGCAGCGCAGCGAGTTGAAGCCGGGCCGTCTCCCGCTGCGCCACCAGCGGCGCGGTGATCGCCTTAGCGTCGTCCTCGTCCATCATGCCGTTGATGGCGTGCGTGGCGGCGAGACGGATCTTGCGGTCCAGCTCGGCGATCTGCGCTGTGAGCCGCTCGCGCTCGTGCGCCGCGTGCTCGTCGTCGGAGTTAGCCAACGCATCCAACGTGTTGTCGAGGAGGATCTGCACGTTCTCGGGAGCGAGAACCCTCTTCTCGATGGTCTCCAGCACCAGGGCGTCCAGCCGGTCCACTCGCACCGAGATGCCAGAGCAGGCGCTCTTGTTGTCCCGCCTCGTACCGCAGAAGTACCGCCAGGTCCGCTTGCCTTTGAAAGTGCTGGCGACGAGGGTGACACGACCCCCGCACGAACCGCAGCGTAGGAAGGGCGTCAGGACCCCGTGCTTGCCCCAGTGCATCGGACTCGCACCGTTGCCTCCCCCGCTCTTTCGGACCCTGGCCCTCAGCTTGCGTTTGGCCTGGATGCGGGCGAACGTCTCGTCGTCCACCGCGGCCTCGTGGGTGTCGCGGCACGCGATCTCGCCGTTGTTGACCGTGTGTCCGCAATAGACCGGGTTTGTGAGGATGTTGTGGACGTGCCGCGCCCGCCAGGTGCCAGGGGCCACTTCGCGGGGGTGGTGATCGGCAGACGGTGGCTTCACCCCCTCGCGGGTCAGCAGTCCGGCGATGCGCCGGTTCCCATCCTGCCCCTCGTCGGCGATGCGAAAGATTCGCTGGACGACCTCGAAATCCTCGCGGGTCTCGTCGGTCACGACGAGCTTCTTGCCGCCATCGACCGAGACGGCTTCGTAGCCGAAACTCACCGTGCCGTAAGCCCAGAAGCCCTTCTTCGCCTGGGAAGCCATAGCGCGCTTCACGTTGGCGGACAACTCCTCGGAGTAACGCTCAGCCAGCCACGCCAGGATCGGCCGAATGAGCTTGCGCATGGACTTGTCACCAACGTCGGGCTCGGTGAGAGACACGATGTCAATGTCGGCATCATCGAGCGTGGCAATGGCCTTGAGGCAGTCGAACATGTTGCGAGCGATGCGCGAGAACGCCCACACGTAGAGGCGATCGATGTGCGGCTCGTCCGTCAGGATTCGAAGCCGCATGGCCTCTTTCTGATCCTCGCCACGTTTGATGAGACGACGGTAGCTAAGGCGGCGCTTGGTGGTCCGACCGCTGATCCCCTCGTCCACGAACCAGTTCCCAGGCGGAATGACGACGCCATCCGCCGCGGCGCGGCGCTCGATCTCCTGTCGCTGCTGGTCGATGGACTTGTCCTGGCTGGGGTCGCTGCATCGCAGGTAGGCGG
>CAZXHG010000031.1:0-52111 GCA_964639985.1 uncultured Rickettsiales bacterium | reverse complement strand
CCCTCTTCCCCTCTTCCCCACTTCCCCTCTTCCCCTCTGTCCTCAAGACGGAACAAAACGACGACATGGATGGCCCGGGCGGTGTCGTTTCCGTCGTTGATCTGCGGGCGGGGCAGCTGTACATTTGTTCAGTATGCTCCGCACCATCGCCCACCTGGACCTCGACGCCTTCTTCCTCGCGGTCGAGCGCGTGGTCCAGCCCTCCCTGCGCAGCCGCCCGGCCGTGGTCGGCGGGGGTGGATCGGGCAATCGTGGCGTGGTCCTGTCGGCGTCCTACGAGGCCCGCCTCTCCGGCGTGCGCTCCGGCATGCCGCTGGCCCAGGCCCGCCGGCTCTGTCCGGATCTGATCTCGGTCAAGGCCCACCACGACCTGTACCGTCGCGCGTCCAAGGCGGTGTTCCGGCTCGTGGCCGAGCGCTCGCCCGTGGTGCAGCAGGTCTCGGTGGACGAGGCCTACATGGACTTCACCGGCGCGGACCCGGCCGTGGGGCGCCCCCTCGACGCCGTGCGCGACCTGCAGCGGGAGATCCGCGACCGCTTCCGGCTCGACGTGACCGCGGCCATCGCCCCCAGCCGCCTGGTCAGCAAGATCGCCGCGGGCGTGGCCAAGCCCCAGGGCCTGCTCGCCGTGGAGCCGGGCCGCGAGGCGCGCTTCCTCGCGCCGCTGCCCGTGGGGCGCATGCCCGGGGTGGGCAAGGTGGCCCGCCGCCGCCTGGAGGAGCTCGCCCTGTTCACCCTCGGCGACGTGCAGGCACGCTCCGAGGACGACCTGCGCGCGGCCCTGGGTCGGTTCGGCCCTGCCCTGCGCCGCCGCTCCCTGGGCGAGGACCGCAGCGCCGTGGCCCGGGGCCGCGGCCGCCGCTCCGTGGGCCACCAGCGCACCCTGGGCCAGACCGTGTTCGACCTCGCCGAGCTCGAGGACCGGCTGCGCGCCTTGCTGGAGGAGGCCATGTGGCGCATGCGCGGAGAGGGCCTGGTCTGCCGCACGGTCGAGGTGGAGATCCGCTACCCGGACCTGCGCGTGCGCAGTCTGCACCGCACACTGGACCGCTGCACGGACATCGACACCGAGGTCTGGACCCTGGCCCGGCCGCTGCTTGGCCAGCTGTTCGACCGCAGCGTGGGCGTGCGTCGGCTGGGCGTGCGGCTGTCCAACCTGACCACCGCCTTCCACCAGCTCAACCTCGTGGAGCCGGAGCGCTCCCGCGACCGACGCCACGAGCTCATGCGCGCCATGGACCGGATCCGCCAGCAGCACGGGACCTCCTCCATCGGCTACGCCCGGGACGGTCGCAGCGGTCGGCGCGTGAGCGGGGCCTCGTGACCCGCGCCCACCTGGCCGTGCACACGCCGTGGTCGTTGCTGCGGGGGGTGTCCTCCGTGCCGGAGATCTGTGCCGCGGCCCGACGCGACGGCATCGAGACCCTCGGCCTGGTCGACCACATGAGCCTGGCCGGTGCCGTGCACGCGTGGCGGGCGTGTCGGGCCGCCGGGATCCAGCTCCTGCTCGGGGCCACCCTGGTCGGACCGGACGGCCGCTGCGCCGTACTGGCGCGTACGAGGGACGGGTACACCTCCCTGTGTCGGGCCGTGACCGCCTGCTGCACGGAGGAGGACGTGCGCCTGGCCGCGGTCCTGGCGCGCCGGTCCATGGGCCTGGCCGTGCTGGCGGCGGATCGGGGTACGGAGGAGACGCTCGCCTCGGTGCTGCCCCGTCACCGGCTCCGCCGGGCGCGCCACCCGGACGTGTACGCCGCCACCACGGGCGCGGCGCGTCACCATCGCGTGCTGCGGGCCATCGCCGGCCGCGCGGCATTGTCGGCCGTGCCTCCGAACGCGACGGAGGTGCTGACCGCGGCTCCCGGCAGCGATCCGGAGACCCGCGAACTGGTCCGCGCCTGCTCCTTCGACCTGGAGCGGGACCTCGGTTGCGGTCGGGCGCGCATGCCCCGTGTGCCGGGCGACGGCCTGCCCCTGGCCCGGCTGGAGCGCTGCTGCCGGGCCGGGCTCGACCGGTTGCTGGGCACGGTGCCCGCGCCGTACGACACGCGGCTGCGACGGGAGCTGGGCGTGATCGGCGAGCTGGGGTTCGCGTCGTACTTCCTGGTCCTGGGGGAGGTGGCCGCCTTCTGCCGGCGCGCGGGCATCGCCCACTGCGGCCGTGGATCGGCGGCGGGGTCGCTGGTGGCGTGGAGCCTGGGCCTGAGCCAGGTGGACCCCCTGCGACACCACCTGCTGTTCGAGCGCTTCCTCGACCGCGAGCGCGCGGACTGGCCGGACGTGGACCTGGACGTGGACTGGCGCCGGCGCGACACCGTGATCCGGGCCCTGCAGCAGCGCCACGGGGTCGAACGCGTCGCGCGGGTGGGAACGCACGTGCGCTTCGGCCCCCGCGGGGCAGTGCGCGAGGTGGGCAAGGTCCTGGGCCTGGACCCGGACGAGCTGTCCCGGGTCAGCCGTGCCCTCCCCCCGGACCGGCTGCTCGACGCCGAGGCCGTGGCCGAGGCCGCACGATTGCACGGCCTGGACCTGCACGCCGAGCCGTGGCGGACCGTGTTCGACCATGCGCGCGCCCTGCAGTCGCTGCCGCACCACCTCGGCGTGCACCCCACCGGGGTCGTGGTCGATGCGGGCCCGCTGGCGGATCGCGTGCCCCTGTTCCGGTCGGCGTCCGGTGAGGTTGCCACCCAGTGGGACAAGGACGCGCTCGCCGTGGCCGGGCTGGTCAAGATCGACCTGCCCGGCAACCGCTCCCTGGGCGTGATCTACGATGCGCAGGTGGCGGCTGGCGCGCACCCACCCACCGAACCGGACACCGATGACGCGACCCGCGCGCTGCTGCGGCGGGGGGACACCGTGGGCTGCTTCTACGTGGAGTCGCCGGCCATGCGGTCGCTGTTGCGGCGCATGCGCTGCGAGTCCTTCGACGACCTGGTGGCGGCCAGCTCGATCGTGCGGCCGGGTGTGGCCCGGTCGGGCATGCTCGACGAGTACCTGCGCCGCCGGGACGGGCAGGAGGACTGGACCACGCCCGACCTCGTCAACGAGGTCCTCGCCGAGACCCACGGCCTGCTGGTGTACCAGGAGGATATCGTGCGCCTCGCACACCGCGTTTGCGGTCTGCCGTTGTCGGACGCGGATCGGCTGAGGCGAGCGCTGACCCGACCGGCCGAGCGGTCCTCGCTGCCGAGCTGGCGGCGGGCGTTCCTCGCCGGCGCGGGGCGCAGCGGTCTGAGCCGGGCCGAGGCCGAGCAGCTGTGGCAGCAGGTGGCCTCGTTCGCCGGGTACGCGTTCTGCAAGGCGCACTCGGCCAGCTTCGCCCGCGTCAGCCTGCAGACCGCGTGGCTCAAGGCCCACCACCCCGCGCGGTTCATGGCCGCGGTGCTGGGCAACGGCGGCGGCTTCTACCACCCGTCGGTGTACGTGTCCGAGGCGCGCCGCATGGGCCTGCGCGTGCGGCCCCCGTGCGTGAACGCCAGCGAGGTGAGCTGGACCGGCGGCGGGGACGGGCTCCGGACCGGGCTGGGCCAGGTGCGTGCGCTAGGGGTGGCCGGGGCCACGGCCCTGGTGGCCGAGCGGGAGCAGAATGGCCCGTACGAGACATTGCGCGACATCGTGAGACGTAATGAAATGACCCGGCCGGCCGTGGAGGCGCTGATCCGGTCCGGGGCGCTCGAGGCCGTCGCCGGTGGCCGGACCCCGCCCGAACTCATGTGGTGCTGGCTGCGGGAGCGGGCCGGGACGGCCGCGCAGCTGCCCCTGGTGGCGCGTCCGGAGCCGCGGACCGGCCCTCACCTGGCCGCCCTGGCCGAGCTGGAGACCCTGGGCGTGTGCCTGTCCGCCCACCCCCTGTCCCTCTTCGGCCCGTGGCTGCCGCCGGATCGCTCGACCGCCGCGGACCTGCCCGCCATGGTCGGCCACGCGGTCACGCTCGCCGGCTGGCCCGTGGCTGCCCGGCCTCTGCGCACGGGCCGTGGCGAGCCCATGGAGCTGGCCACGTTCGAGGACGAGACGGGCCTGTTCGACGCGGCCGTGTTCCCGGCCGCGTACAGGCGCGTGGCGTCGAGACTGGTGGAGCGACGACCGTGCGTCGTGCGGGGGAGGGTGAGCGGAGACCGGGGGAGCGTATCGGTGGTGGTGCAGGCCATCGAACTCGTCGAGGTGCCCACAGCCGGTTGATGTGTCCGATCAGGCCGGGGCTAGGTGTGCCACCAGCGAAGGATCCGCAGGGCGTGCAGGGTGACCCAGCGGCTGGGGCGGCCGGCCCTCTCCAGCTCGAAGTGCACCTGGCCGGAGGCGCGGGCGTTGACCGTCCAGCGGCCGTCCGGTCGCTGGCGTGAGCACAGCAGGCCCATCGCGCCGGAGAGCCGCTCGTCCCGGGGGGTGTCCGTGCGGGCGAAGTGGCCCAGGCCGCGCAGGGCGTCGAAGCGCCACGAGTGGGGGATGGGGAACTTCGTGAATGCGGGCCGAGCGACCGCGCCGGTGCGGTGGGAGCAGTACAGGTGGTGGGCGAGGAAGAAGTCGTTGCCGAGGTGGATGGCACGGTCCACCGCGGGGCTGCGTGGACCGGCGCTCAACGCCTCGAGCGTGGACAGGGTGGTGTGGAACGAGCCGTGCGCGCTGTCGCGCTCGCAGTTCCAGCCGCCGTCCGGGAGCTGCACCTCGAGCAGGAACGAACGCAGGCGTTGCTGGGCGTCCTGCTCGACCTCGAACGCCTGCAGGAACGACAGGACCATGGCGCACACGCACACGTCGGTCACGTGCACGGTCCACAGCTTGAGGCCGCCGGTGGGCAGCCAGGTGGCGCGCTCGAGCAGGGCGCGGCAGCCGGCCACGGCCTGGGGGTGGCCCGGCTCCAGGCCGAGGCGGGCGAGCAGCAGCAGGGTGTAGTGGGTGGAGATCCACTTGGGCATGTACAGGCCCCGGTGACTCCTGGGGCCCAGATCCTCGCTCCACATGCCGCTGGGCGCCTGCAGGTCGAGCAACCGCCGCCCCCAGCCATGGGTGCCGACGCGGCGGCGTTCGTCTGCGACCTCGGCGGGGTCGGCTCCCTGCAGGTCGCGCAGGATCCGCCAGCGGATCGAGGGATCGCCCTCGAGGAGCCAGTCGAGCCGGTGTGGTTCGTCCATGGGGCGAGGGTACCGCACTATACTGGTGGGACGAACCCGGAGAGCCTCCGTCCGTGACCGGTCGATTCCCAGCCGCGTTGTTCCTCGGCGCCGCGATGATGGTCGCGGGCTGCCCTGCGGATCCCGGCGATGACGACGACGTCGTGGAGCTGCTCGATGACGACGACGACGACGACAACGGGGACGATGACGGCGAGGGCCCCGAGACGGTGCCCGGCGCCGAGGACCCGGCCGCGTCGCTGTTCGACCTCGCGGTCGTGCACCAGGTCGAGATCACGGTGGACGACGAGGGCGTGGACGCCCTGTCCCACAGCCCGTACGAGTACGTGGTCGGCGAGGTGACGTACGACGGCGAGGTGCTCGAGGACGTGGGCATCCGGCTCAAGGGGCGGCTGGGCTCGTTCCGCCCCCTCACGGGCAAGGCGGCCTTCCTGCTGGACTTCAACCGCTACGTGGAGGGCGGCAGGTTCCGCGGGCTGAAGAAGCTGGCGCTGAACAACATGCTCAACGACGCGGCGCAGCTGCACGAGGTGGTGGCCTACCCCTTGTACCGCGACCTGGGCATCCCCGCGCCGCGCACGTCCTACGTGTGGGTGCGGTTCAACGGCGAGGACTACGGCCTGTACGTGCAGGTCGAGGGCATGGACGACGTGTTCCTCGATGTGTCGTACGACGATCCCACGGGCAACCTGTACGAGGCCGAGTACATCCTGTACGCGGACTACTCGTACACCCTGCTGGACTTCGATCACGACACGTACCTGTTCTACGAGCTGGAGGAGGGGGTGGACATGGGCCACGCCGACCTGCTGGCCGTG
This sequence comes from uncultured Rickettsiales bacterium, assembly GCA_964639985.1. GTDB lineage: Bacteria > Myxococcota_A > UBA796 > UBA9615 > CAYRNR01 > CAZXHG01. Next base: position 46,164 of record CAZXHG010000031.1, on the reverse strand, counting down.
GCCGACGAGGTGGCCGCGTCGTGGGGCAGCGAGACGTTCCACGAGAACGTGGGCGCGTACGTGGACTGGGACCACTACCTGCGGTTCTGGGTGCTGGAGTCGTGGCTGGCCCAGTGGGACGGCTACAACCACAACTCCAACAACTACCTGGTGTACTTCGACCCCGTGGACGGCCTGGCCGACCTGCTGCCGTGGGGGCACGACTGGTGCTTCACCGACGGCCGCGACTGGACGGCCCCGTGGACGCTGCTGGGCAGCGGGTGCCGGGCGAGCGAGGCCTGCACGGCCACGTTCCTCGACGAGCTGGAGGCGACCTGCGCGGCCATGGACACGGACGCCGTGCTGGATCGCATCGACCTGGCCGCGGCGGTGGCCGAGTCCCACATCCACGCGGATCCGCGCAAGGAGACCACGTTCGAGTCGGCGCTGGCCTACCAGGAGCTGATGCGGGCGTGGACGCCCGTGCGTTGCGGCCAGCTGCGCACCCTGTTCGGCGTGATCGAGGGCGCGATCCTCGTGGGGGAGGTCGCCGAGGGCACGGTCGCGCTGTGGAACGAGCAGGGCGACCTGGACCTCGAGGGGGACGTGGAGGCGTGGAACCACGGCGGCACGGACGTGGTGGTGGGCGGCGTCACCTTCGACGGCACCGACGGCAACGGGATCCCGTACGCCAGCATCGTGCCCTCGTTCGACGATGACGTGGGGTCGTTCAACGCCGTGGAGAGCGTGGCCTACACCTGCGCCTACCAGATGCCCGGCAACGACATGCAGGCGCTGCTCCCGGTCACGGCGGGCACGGCGTACCAGCTGCAGCTGCTGTTCTTCGAGCCCCACTACGCGACCCAGCAGGGCCGCAAGGTGCACGTGCTGATCGATGGCGTGCAGACCGTGACCGACCTCGATACCAGCACCCACACGCAGCGGGCCGGGCTGCTGTACACAGTCGAGGTCACGCCCGCGTCCTCCACCCTGGAGGTGATCGTGCGGGGCTCGGACTGGGTGTCGGACGGCTACCCGATCATCACGGCCCTGGTGCTGGAGGCGAATCCGTAGGGGATCGTCCACCCGTCCGCGTCGGCGGGCGGTTGCACAACAGCCACCCTGGTAGACTGCCCGGACGCGGGAGGTCAGGGTCGTGAAGTACTGCGCATGTCTGATGGTCGTGGTGGGTCTGATGGGGTGCCGCACCGGGCCCGCCTCCTCCACCCGTCCCTCCCACCCACCGACCGCGGAGGACTGCGCTCAGTACATGCAGGCGCTGATCCTCAGGGATCCCGGTGTGTTCCTTCCGTGGTTCCACGCCGACGCGGACGGCCGAGCGGAGATGGTCGACGAGTACGAGGACGCCTGCGCCGGATTCACCGCCGCGGAACTGGATTGCGCGCTGGCCGCCCCGGATGTGGCGTCTGTGCTCGAGGACTGCCCCGGGGTGGAGACTCGACCTCGCCCCTGTGACCGGCTGGTGGCGCTCGATGTCGACGCCATCCGGAAGGCCGAGGAGACCCATATGAAACGGCACGGGTGGTACCGACCGTGCGCCCCCATGCCGCCGGAGATCCCCACCGGCGACGACGTGTTCCACTACGGGCCTGGTGTGGCCGATTTCGAGGCGCTGGACTGGTCCACGAGGGGGGGCGAGCCGTGCCGGTACTCCGTGACCGTGACCGACGCGCCAGCCCCCGAGGGCGGCTCCTTCGTGGTGACGGCCGAGTGTGATCTGGACGGCGATGGCGAGATCGCGGTGTTCCGGGCCGACCAGGACCGCAACTGCTGGGCGGAGACACCGGAGGGCGTGCGATGAGGCTGCGGCAGGCTGCTGTCGGCTTGTTCCAGCAGGGCGCGATGCTGACGATCGTGGGCGTCCTGCTGCTCTGCAGCGACCGCGCCCGGGCCGGAGATGCCCGTGACCGTGCCGATGACGGCGTCATGTCGGCCGAGGACTACCTCCGGGTGCCCGAAGCCTGCCGCCCGGACGCACCGCGCGTGCGGCTGGTGGCGGAGAGCGACGACCTCTCGTTCCTGGCCGGGCGAGCGCTGCAGGAGCATGGCATCCCGGTCGCCCTCTCGTGGCCGGACTGGTCGGTGGACGACGAAGGCTGGTCAGTGGAGGCCTCGCGTGAAGCGCAGGGCGGCATGCCGCGCGTGTACGTGGGTGATCACCGCATCGGATTCCCGGGTGTGCACGGCCGTGGCCCGTGTGTCCTGGAGCACGAACCCGGGCTGCGGCTGACCAGCCAGCTCGACCTGGCAGGCGTGCTCGCGGAGCTGGAGGTCCACCTCGCCGGAGAGGCCGCGCTGGCGAACGTCGAGGTCGGTCTGTCCGTCGGCTTCGGGGACCACGAGGCCACCGGTGACTTCGTCCTGGACCTGCTGCGCTCACCACCCGCGACCGGCTCGCCCACAGCAGAGCTGCTGGGGCCCGTGGAGCGGCGAGGACCGGAGCGGATCCGCGTCGGCGGTACCGTGTTCGTGCTCGATGCCTCGTCCGCGCCCGTTCGCGCCCACGTGGAGCTGTCGACTACCGACCTCCTCGGATCGCAACCCGCGGGCCGAGGACGGCTGTACGACATGACGGGCGAGCACCAGCACGTGCTGTACTTCTCGTCCGTGGCCGTGGCTGGCTCCCGCGGGCGCCCTCGCCCCGTCCAGGGGCAGATACTGGACCCGGACAGGTGCCTGCGCGCCGAGACCTTTGCCGCCCACGCCCCCGACTGCCGGGACCTGGGCTTCGAACGGATCCTGGCGCGGCTGGATCACCTGCCCGATCCCCCGATCCTCGACTACGTGAACCCGGCCGACGCCCACCGCGCGGTGTCCGTGGGCCAGATGCAGGTGGTACTGTTCGGGCGGGAGGGCCTGGCCGTGCTCGACCCGTCCGCGCCGGCCGTGGCGGATGTGCTGATCGGCAGCCAGCCGAAATCGACCGGTGTGCCTGGCTGGACGTATGCCTACCCGGGGCTGAGCGCCGAGCCGGTGGCGATCGCCTCTCGGGGGCGATCCCTGCTCGTCTCGTTCGGCATGGACGACAGGGCGTGCTGGGTCGGCGAGCTGTCCATGGGGCGCGACGGCCGGCTGCAGCTCGAATCCGCCAGCGAGGTGTTCCATGGCCGGCTGATCGTGGGCCTCGCCGTGCAGGAGGAGTGGGTGCACGCCTGGTCCGTGGACGAGGCCGGGCACGCCATCCTGCTCACCTTGCGCCAGGAGGACGGCGCCTGGGTCAACCACCACGAGCTGGAGGTGCCGGGCCGGTTCGGCCACCTGCACCTGGACGGACAGACCCTGTTCGTGGGCCTGGAGAGGTGGGGCCTGCTGGTGGTGGACGTGTCCGAGCCCGCGGCCCCGGCCGTGCTCCTGCACCACGAGGAGCCCCCGCGCGAGGAGCTGGAGTACGACATCCGCGAGGTCCACCACCACGGCGAGATGCTCTTCGCGCCCAACGGCCACGGCGAACCCGAGCTGCTCGCGTTCGGGTTTACCCCCGACCACCGGTCCATCGAGCGGGTCGAGGGCTTCGACCTCGGCGGCGACTACGAGAGCCACACCGTGGTCCCGGTCGGTCCCCGGCGGCTGGTTGCCACCCACGCCTCCGGGGACGGCGTGGTCGTGCTGGACGTGGCGGATCCCTGGGATCCGCAGGTGGTGGGATTCGCGCGGCTGGACTACGCGCAGGACATCGAGCCCGTGGCTGGCCGGGCCGATACGTTGCTGGCGGTCGGTGAACGAGGGATGCTGGCCTACGTGGACGTGGGGGGGCGAGACGCGGCGCCCGCGGTCCGCCGGGTCGGGCCGACGGCGGAGGCCGTGGCCGAGCCTGCGCCGCTGCCTCCCGTCGTGGTGTCACCCCTCGGGGCGACCGCAGACGAGGTCGCGCAGTGCACCACCCTCGGGGCCGCCTGCGGCGCGGCGGACGGCGTGTGTGAGGACGAGCTGTCCTTCCCTCCGCTCGCCCTGGCCGAGGAGGACGATGCACCTTGCCGGCTCGGTGTGGCCGCAGCCTGTCGCGAGGCGGCCGGTGCTTTTCGCCTGGACGAATCGCTGAAGCAGGCCCTGCTCGGACGGGCCTGCGAACTCGGTCTGCGCACGGCCTGCGAAGACCTGGCCGGTACCCTCGAGGATCGCAAGGGCCCCTGCGCACAGCTGTTGCAGCGCAGGGCCTGCTGGCTCGGCAGCGCCGACGCCTGCGCGTGGGTGACCGAACCTGGGCACGCCGATCTCTACGACACGCCGAGCGGGCGCTGGGGGGGGGCGGCTGGACCGGCGACGTGGGAGACCCTGGGTATCGCCACCGCGTGCCGGCGGACGGCCCTGGGCCGCGCATGCGACGTGGGCGACGAGCACGCCTGCCAGCGTCTGCTCGAGGTGCTCCTCGCCTGGGAGCCCCTGCCCGAGGAGGTCGATGAGGCCAGCGCGGTCCTGCAGCAGCGCTGCGAGGCCGGGAATGGCCAGCGGTGCATGCACCTGGGACTGGTGAGCGAGCGTCTGGGCGATGACACGCGGGCTCGAACCGCCTACGAGGCGGCGTGCGCGGCGGGTGAGCCGATGGGGTGCGTGGCCGGGCAGCTGCTGGACGACGCGGCGCCGACCGACCTGTCCGCGAGTTGCAGCGAGGCCGGGGTGGGCAGCGTGTGGTCCCGCGTCGGCGATCCCACCTGGCTCGGCGTGACCGAGGCGTTCGACGGGTGCGGAAACCTGGCCCGCGCCTACGCCACCGGCGATGTCCTGCCCCTGCGGCCCGGGCGTGCGACGTGGCTGGTCGACGGGCTGGCGTCGATCTGCGAATCGGAGCCCGAAGGGGCCGGGACGAGTGACGCGGACAGTGACGCGGACAGTGACGCGGCCGTGAAGCTCAGGTCGGAGGCGTGTCATGCCCTCGCGGGCCTCACCCTCGCCGGGATCGCCGTGCCCCGGAACCCGGAGGCGGCCATTGCCGCGCTGGAGACGCACGCGTCCGTCGTCCAGCCCGATCCCGGTTCGGTCGTGGTCGCGGCCCTCGCGCGAGCCGAGGCCGGGGGAGACCTGGGTGCGGCGAGCGAATCCCTGGAGACCCTCTGCGACGAGTGGGGCGCTCCCTGCCTGGACCTGGCGAGCGACCTTGCCTGGGGGGCGTCGGCCTGGCCGTTGCCGCGGCACGCTGCGGTGCTGTACGACGACCTCTGTGCCCGCGGTATCCCCCGCGCGTGCTACGGCCTGGGAAACCTGCTGGAGGATGGCCGCCTGGGCGCCGTGGACATGGAAGCGGCCGTGGCAGCGTGGGAGCGGGGATACGGCCTGGAGGCACCCCCAGGATCGGACGAGGAGACGGCGGAGCAGTACGCCAGGTACGCGGTGCTGGTGCGCTCCAGCGTAGCGGTCGCACGCTCTCGCATGGAAGGGGCGGACGTCGAGGCCATCCTGCCGGTGCTGAGGGACGCGTGCGAGGAGTACGGCATGTCCGGCGACTGCCTGGCCGAGGCCCAGCTGCTCTCTGCGCCCGGCGCCGCCCACCAGGACGATGCCCGCGCGGCCGAGCTGTACACCCTCCTGTGCAACGCCACTCCGCAGTACACCCCCGAGGCCTGTACCAGCCTCGCTGCGATGCAGCAGCAGGGTCGCGCCGAGGAGGGGAGATATTCTCCGATGGCCTTGAAGCATCGGGCCTGCCTGTACGGTGACGCGGTTTCCTGCGCGGAGCTCGCCAGGGTGTACCGCGCCGGGACCGACCTGCCGCAGGACGAGGACCTCGCCACCATGCTGCTCGACCGGGCGTGCTCGGACGAGGAGCCCGCGGAGGTCTGCGAAGAGCCTCGCTGAGGCCCGCGGCTACAGCATCGCCGCGAGTTCGGCCGCTGTGGGCCTGTCGGCCGGGTCCTTCTGCAGACAACGACCCACGATCGCGTCGAAGGGCGCCGGGAGATCGGTGGCGAATCGCGCCGGATCCCGCATGTAGATCTGGTGCATCAGCGCCATCAGGGACTCGGCCTGCAGGGCGGGTTCGCGAGTCAGCATCTCGACCATCATCAGGCCGCGCGCTCAGCGCGGTCAGCTCGGTGGGGCAGACGAAGGAGAAGTCGCGTGGATAGAACACCAGCATCAGCCACTGGCCGCGGAAGTCCTCACAACCGTGCCCGCGCGAGGGTCGGGTAGTTCACCGCGGGCGTGCACTCCAGGTCGAAGTGCGGTGCTGGCTGGCCGATGCGGACGGTCGAATTCATCGGGACGCTCCCCCCACCACGGACAGGGATTGTGACAGCGTTGATCGAGGGAGTGCAACGTGTGTTTGGGTGCGGCGCCACCTGCGCTGGTAGAATCGGGTCGCTGGGTGAGAACCCGAGGGGAGGCGTCGATGCGGACCGGATCGGTTTCGTTGGTGGTGATGGTCCTGCTGTGCTGCGCGGGGTGCCCGGACGACGGGATCCACACCTCCCGGCAGACCTGGGACGTGGTCGCGGCAGGTGCGTTCCACACCTGCGGGGTGACCGCCGGCGGCGAGGTGGCCTGCTGGGGCTGCGGCAACGAGGACGAGAAGCTGGCCTGCCTGCCGCCGCAGGAGTCATTCATACAGCTCGCGGCCGGCGAGGAGCACAGCTGCGGCCTGACCCTGGACGGCGCGGTGCGGTGCTGGGGCTGCGAGGGGCTGGACCAGGGCCAGTGCGAGGACGCCGACGGCCCCTACGTCGCGCTCGATGCCGGGGGATACACCAACTGCGGGCTCACGGCTGACGGCGCGATCGAGTGCTGGGGCTTCTGTGGGTTCGACCAGTGTGACGTGCCGGATGGACAGTACAGCGCGGTCAGCGTGGGCTTCCACAGCCACTCCTGCGGGCTGACGGTCGACGGCGAGGTGCGGTGCTTCGGCTGCCTGGACGACGACTGGGGCCAGTGCGCTGATCCGGACGGGACGTTCGTGGCCATCGACACGGGCTGGGGGCACAGCTGCGCGCTCGACGCGGACGGGGTGGCCACCTGCTGGGGCAGCGAGCACCCGGATTTCGACAACGGCGAGTGCGATACGCCGCCGACGTCGTTCGACCAGCTCGCGTCCGGGGATAGCCACAACTGCGGTCTGACCGTGGACGGCACGCTGGAGTGCTGGGGGTCGGAGACCCACGGCGCGACCGAGGCCTCGGACAGCGAGTTCACGGACATCGTCTGCGGGGGGATCCACACGTGCGGGATCCGGGGAGACGGTCGCATGGAGTGCTTCGGTGGCAACGCCTGGGACCAGTGTGAGGTGCCGTGATGATCGGGTATGCGAATCCCCTGTCACCGCGAATCGTCAACCGTCAACGTCTGACCCCTTTTGGCCTGCTCGCAACCCTGCTGCTCTTGTGCAGCCCGTCGGTCGCCGGAGCGCAGGAGGTCTGCGACAACGGGGTGGATGACGACGGGGACGGCATGATCGACTGCGACGACACGGAGTGCTGGGGTGATCCGGCCTGTGCGGGGGGTGTCGAGATCTGCGACAACGGCGTGGACGACGAGGGCGATGGTCTCGTCGATTGCGCGGATGACGAGTGCACCGGGGACGCGTGGTGCGTGGACGCCGATGGGGACGGGTACGCTCCGGTGGACGGCGATTGTGACGATGCCGACAACCTGGTCTCGCCTGGCCAGCCCGAGCTCTGCTACGGCGGCGTGGACGACGATTGCGACGCCCTCGCGGACTGTGCGGACGCCGACTGTGAGGGGACCGTGTACTGCGAGGACGCGGACGGGGATGGCCATACGATCGCGGACGGCGACTGCGACGACGCCGATCCCGACATCCACCCGGCCGCCGAGGATCTGTGCGACGGGGTGGACGACGACTGTGACGGCGTGGACGACGACGATGCCTCGCAGTACCACTGCTACGAGGACCAGGACGGCGACGGGTACGGCGACGTCGACGCATTCGTGGAGACGGCCTGCGAGTGTGAGGATGGTACGGTCGACGACGCCACGGACTGCGACGACACCAGCGAGGACGTGAACCCCGGCATCTTCGTGGACGACTGCGACGGGTTGGACAACGACTGCGACGGCGGGGTGGACGAGGACTGCTCGGACGACGACGACTCGGCGGACGACGACGACTCGGCGGGTGACGACGACAGCGCGAGTGACGACGACACGGGGGCGGACGACGACGGCCTGCCCCTGGCCGGGGACGAGCTGGGGTACGGGTGTGCGAGCTGCGTCGAGCAGGACGACGCCAGCTCCATGGCGCTGGCGCTGCTGTTCCCGGCGGCCCTGCTGTTGGTCCGGCGGCGCGGGTGAGGGAGGGGAGCGAGCAGGCATGAACGAGCGGCCGCGGGTCCTGGTGATCGACGACGAATCCGCGATCCGGGAGAGTCTGGCGTTCGCCCTGGACCGGGATCGGTTCGACGTGGTCGAGGCGGGGGACCTGCGTACGGCGCGTGAGCACTGGTCCGGTGCGGACCTGCTGATCCTCGACCTGATGCTGCCCGACGGCAGCGGTACCGAGTTCCTCACCTGGCTGCGCAAGCGATCCTCCGTGCCCGTGCTGATCCTCACCAGCCGCGACGAGGAGGTGGATCGGATCGTGGGCCTGGAGCTGGGTGCGGACGACTACGTGGTCAAGCCGTTCTCGCCCCGGGAGGTCGTGGCCCGCGTGAGGGCCGTGTTGCGGCGGACCAGCGCGCCGCTGCGGACGGAGCCCCCTGTCGACGACGCGATCGTCGGCGCGGGCGGCCTGCGCCTCGAGCCGAGCCAGCGGCGGGCATGGGTGGGCGGGGCCGAGGTGCAGCTGTCCAGGCTGCAGTTCGACCTGCTGGCGACCTTCATGCAGTCCCCGGGCCGGGTGTTCGAGCGGGACACGCTACTGGACCGGGTCTGGGGCGACTGCTGCGTGGTCGGCGACCGCACCGTGGACGTGCACGTCAAGGAGCTGCGGCGCAAGCTCGTGGAGGCCGGTGGCACCGCGGACCTGATCGAGACGGTACGCGGCGTGGGCTACAGGCTGCGCGACGAAGAACCATGAGCTGGCTGACACGGCTGATGTCCGCGGACACGGTGATCATCGTGCTGGTGGCTACCGCGGGGTTCGTGTACGCGGGCGCCCGGCTGGTGCACGTGCGCAGGCACGGCGCCTCGGTGCGCGACCAGGTCCTGCTCGGCATGGTGCTGACAACCGCGGTGTTGACCGTGGCGCTGTCAGCCGTGCTGTTGCTCGCCGAGGTGGCGGGCCTGGGCTGGAGCAGCGAGCCGGTGGCGACCCGGGTGGCCGTCAGGCTGCTTCCCCAGATCGCCTTCCTGGTCCTGGTACTCAGTGGCGCGGCTGCCCTGTCGGCCATGGTGCTGGGAAGGGTGCTGGCCGAGCCCCTGGAGCGGCTCACCGAGGCCTCCCTGCGCGTCGCGGCCGGGGAGCGCCAGGCAACCCTGCCGCTGCCCCGTGGCAAGGAGGTGCGGGAGCTGACCCGCGCGTTCGAGTCCATGCGCCGCGAGCTCGAGCAGCGGCACATGGCCGAACGGTTCGCGGCCGACCTCTCCCACGAGCTGAAGAACCCGGTGGCCTCGATCCGCGCCTCTGCCGAGGTGCTGGAGGATGCGATCGGCGAGGATGAAGAGGCCGCACGCCGGTTTGCCCGCCGGATCCAGGAGGCCACCGGACGGCTCGAGGGCCTGACCCACGACCTGCTCGAGCTGACCCGCCTGGAGGCCGCAGGGCTGGCCGATCCCGAGGCCGCGGTGGACCTCGTGGCCGTGGTCCGGGGAGCGGTCGGGGAGGTCCGCCCCCTGGCCCTCGAGGGCGAGGTCGAGATCCAGGTGGACCTGCCCGACCAGGTCCGAGCCCATGGGGACGCGTCGTGGCTCCGCCGGGCGGTGGTCAACCTGCTGTCCAACGCGGTGTCGTTCTCGCCGGCCGGAGCCGTGGTCAGGGTCGATCTCGGCGGCACCAGGGAAGCCTGGGAGCTGCAGGTCGTGGACTCGGGACCGGGCGTGGAGCCGTCGGTGCGTGACCGCGTGTTCGAGCGGTTCGTGGGCGCCCGCCACGGCCAGGGCGGGACCGGCCTGGGGCTGGCCATCGTGCGCGCCGTGGCCGAGGCCCACGGTGGTGCCGTGGAGCTGCGCTCCACCTCCGAGCAGGGATCCCGCTTCGCCCTGGTCCTACCCCGCGGTTGAAGCCGGGACGCTTCACACACGCTTCTTCCGATCTTCTCGCCGCCTTCACACGGCCTTCACGACGCGCTGCCAGGCTGCGATCAACTCGGAGGCGGGCACCATGGAACGAATCTCACCATCCCCCATCGCCATCGACGTCCCGGACGAGACCGTCGGGAAGCGGCCCCACGGCTGGCCGGGCGGGCTCGACCAGGCCCTGGATCGGCCCGCCCGCGCCGCGCTGCGGCTGGGCCGGACCACGCCGTGGTCCACCCTGGCCATGGGCCTGCTCGGCATGTTCGCGATCGCGGCGGCGTGCCTGGCCACCCGCGCCCTGCTCGCCCCACCAGGGCCGGGCCGGCTCGACGGCCTGCTGCCCTTCATGGAGGCGGTCGCGTCCCTGGTCCCCATCGCCCTGGTGGCGGCCTACCTGCAGGTCGCGGTGCCGCCCCGCGTGCTGGCCGGTGCCGTGGCCGTGGGATTGCTGCACGCGGGGCTGGTGGCCCTGTCCCTGGTCCCGCTGGCCGTGTTCGTCGCGGTGATCACCGACCTGGGCGTGTTCCACCGGACGATCCCGATGCTGTACCTCGTGCTCGGTCACCTGGTGCTGCCCGCCGTCGCGCTGGTGGTGCTGGCCCAGGTGATCGCGCGGGTCCTGCGGTGCCTCGACGGCAGCCTGACCGGGCGCCTCGTGGCCCATGCGATCCCCCTGTGCCTGATCGCTACGTTCGTGCTGCGTGTCGCGCAGCTCGGCTGAGGAGGTCCACATGTCCACCGACGACATCACCGAACCGTCCGAGCCCGTGGACGACGAGTCGACCCTGGTCGAGGATGAACCGCAACCGGACCCTGCGGACGAACGGCTACCGGAGCCGCCGATCGAGGGGATCGAGCCCCTGTCCCCGTTCCTGGCCTGGACCGACGCGGACCGGGAACCCCTCGACACGAGCGGGGAGCCGAGCTCCTCCCTGGTGATCCAGCTCGTGCAGGCGCCCCAGGCCGTGGTCGAGCGCTTGGCGGATCCCCGGCGGGCCCAGGAGGTGACCCTGGTCTCCGTGGCCATGATCGCGGTCGGAGGCTCGATCACCTCGCTGCTGATGACCTCGGCCTGGGGCGAGCCCAGCGCCGTGATCCTGCAGGGGCTGCTGATGGTGCCGCTGGCCATGCGGGGGCGTTGACCGCGGCCGTGGCCCCGATCTACGGCGCGGGCGTGGTGCACGCGGTGCGGGTCCCGCTGGCCCAGCTGGTCGCGGTGCTGGCTGCGGCCATGGCCGCGACCGTCGTGCTGCTGGTCGCGGCGTCCGTGGCGCCCTACCTGCTGTGGCAGGTCGACCGGGAGTGGCTGGGCCCGCTGGCGGTGGTGGGCGCGTTCTTCCTGGCGGCCGTGGCCGGTGGGATCCGGCTGCGCGCGCTGCTGCTGCGGCTCGCCGGGGTCGCTCCGGGTTCGATGCCAGTGGAGCTGCCCGCCGGCGTGGAGAGGCGCGATCGGGTCCGGCTCGGGGCCTTCGTGCGCAACGCCATGCTGCTGCTGGTCTTCACCAACGCCCTGGCCGGCTGGGCCTGGTACGCGCTGCGCTGAGGAGGCACGGATGAGCTCGATGACCATCGTCGCCGTCTACCTGGCCGTGGGGCTGGCCACGTCGATCGCGGTCCGACTGCGGCGCGTGTCCGTGGGCCGGCTGGGGGCCGTGGCGAGCCTGGCCGTGGCCGTGGCGCTGTGGCCCTACGTGGTCCCGTACGTGGTCGGCCGTGGGAGCCGCGAGCCGGGCGGGGCGTCGTCGGACGGCGGAGCCACGCGCGAGGCCATCCGACAGCAGGAGCAGCAGCTGCGCACGGCGCTTCGTCGCGGCCGTCGGGTCGACGGGGTGAGCGAGCGCGTGGAGGAGGTCGGAGCCCGGTTCGGCCAGCGGCTGCGGCGCCTGGACGCGCGGCTGGCCGAGCTGGATCAGGCCCTGGACGACGCACCGGACAGTGTTCGTGAACGCCTGGCCCGGCTGCGCGAACAGCGGCGCAGGGAGCTCGACGACGGCCTGCGGCTGATGGACGAGCTGGCCGGCAAGCTCACCCTGCTGTCGTTCAGCGAAGGGGAGGGGGCGGGGGACGGCGCCATGGACGAGGTCCAGGAGCTGATCCGGCGGCTGGAAGAACTCAGTGCGGCGACGCGGGAGGTGGAGGCGGTGGGTGCTTGAGCGGCGGGTATGTCGGGTCCGTCGCTGCGCGGCTTCGCCGCTTCGCTCCTTGACCCGACCTACCTCCGTGGCGGTGGGGGGAGGGGGGTCACGGCTCTTCGACGGCCTTGCGGGAGAGGCCGATGCGGTTGCGCTTGTGGTCGACCTCGATGACCTTCACGCGGACGAGCTCGCCCACGCGGACTACCTCCATGGGATCGCCGACCCAGCGGCTGGAGAGCTGGGAGACGTGGATCAGGCCGTCCTGCTTGACGCCGATGTCCACGAACGCGCCGAACTTCGTGACGTTGGAGACGCGGCCCTCGACCACCATGCCCTCCTTCAGATCGTCGATGGAGGTGACGTCGTCGCGCCAGGCGGGCGCCTCGAACTCGGGGCGCGGGTCGCGGCCGGGGCGCTCGAGCTCCGCGCGGATGTCGTCGAGGGTGTAGCGGCCGACGTTGCGCTCGGCGTCCTCGAACTGGTCGAAGTCCAGCCGGGCCACGGCCGCGGGGTTGCCCACCAGGCCCATCACCGGCACACCCGCCTTGCGCGCCATGCGCTCCACGAGCTTGTAGCGTTCGGGGTGCACCGCGGTCTCGTCCAGCGGGTTGGACCCGCCGCGGATGCGCAGGAAGCCGGCGGCCTGCTCGTAGGCCTTGGGGCCCACGCCCCGCACCCGCAGCAGGTTGCGGCGCGCGCGGAAGCGGGCGTTCTCGTCGCGGTACGTGACGATGTTGGTGGCCATGCGCGGCGTGATCCCGGCCACGCGGCGCAGCAGGGCGGCAGACGCGGTGTTCAGCTCCACGCCCACCCGGTTGACCGCCGCCTCCACGGTCAGGTCGAGCTCCTCGGCCAGTCTCTTGTCGTCCACGTCGTGCTGGTACTGGCCCACGCCCAGGGACCGGGGCTCGATCTTGACCAGCTCGGCCAGCGGATCCTGCAGCCGGCGCGCGATGGACACCGCGCCCCGCAGCGACACGTCGAGGTCGGGCAGCTCCTCGCGGGCGAGCTCGGACGCGGAGTACACCGAGGCCCCGGTCTCGGGCACGATCACCACGGCGACGTCCGTCTCTCCAGCCCCCTTCATCGCGCCCCGGGCGAACTGCTCGGTCTCCCGGCTGGCCGTGCCGTTGCCCACCGCGATGGCCCTCACGCCGTGGCGCCGCACCGCCTCGAGCACCACCTCGCGCGCGGACTCCTCCTTGGCCCTGGGCGGCACCGGATAGATGACCCCGGTCTGCAGTACCTTGCCCGTGCCGTCCACCACGGCCAGCTTGCAGCCGGTGCGGTAGCCCGGGTCCAGGCCCATCACCGCACGCTGGCCCAGGGGCGGCTGCAGGAGCAGCGCCTCGAGGTTGGCGCGGAACACGGCGATGGCCTCGTCCTCGGCCCAGGTCTTCATGCGGCCGCGGATCTCGTTGGTGATCGACGGCCGCAGCAACCGGCGGTAGCCGTCCGTGACCGCCTCGGCCACCTGGTCGCTGCAGCGCGTGCCCTGGTCGCCGTCGAGCTTGCGGCGCAGCCCCTGGATCTGGCGGTCGTGCTCCACCTCCAGCGCGACCTTGAGGATCCCCTCGCGCTCGCCGCGCAGGATCGCCAGCAGCCGGTGGGACGCCACCCGGCTGGCCGGCTCGCTGTGGTCGAAGTAGTCGCGGTAGGTCTGGCCCTCGTCCGCCTTGCCCACGACCACCTTCACCGCCAGCATGGCGTGGCGGCGGTAGATGTCACGCAGGAAGCGGCGGTTGGCCGCGTCCTCGGCCACCTGCTCGGCGATGATGTCCCGCGCGCCGGCCAGCGCGGCCTCGACGTCGGGCACGTCGCGGTCGGCCGCCACGTGGGGCCGCGCCAGGTCCTCGGGATCGGCGCCGCGATCCCGCCGGCCCTGCAGGACCAGGTCGGCCAGGGGCTCGAGGCCCCGCTCACGGGCGATCTGCGCGCGGGTGCGGCGCCGGGGCTTGTACGGGAGGTACAGGTCCTCCAGCTCCGCCTTGGTGGTGGCGCCGTCGATGGCCTTGAACAGCACGTCGGTGAGCTTGCCCTGCTCGTCGATGGCGTCGATGATCGCCTCGCGGCGCTGGCCGAGGTCCACGAAGTAGACGCGCTGCTTGGCGATGGTCTCGATCTGCGCGTCGTCGAGGCCGCCCGTCACCTCCTTGCGGTAGCGGGCGATGAACGGCACGGTGGCGCCGTCCGCCAGCAGGTCCGCGGCAGCAGCGGCCTGTCGCGCCGAGCAGCGCGCGGTGCGCGCGATCTCACGCAGGTATCGAGGGTCGAGGTCGGTCTTGGTGGCCACGGTGCGCTCCGGTCTGGAGGGCACAGGGTACCCGGAAGGGCGGCGGAGTCTAGTGCTGCGGGCCGATCACGGCGCCGCAGGAGAAGATCAGGCCGCCGTGGGGGTCCATCTCGGAGTCGCGCTCGGGCTGGTAGAAGAAGCCGCCGAGCTCGACGAAGGCGGACGAGGGCTTGCGGGGGTTGGCCAGCACGCCCACGCGCAGCTCCCACAGGTGCGAGGCGAAGGCCGGGCGGCTGGAGCTGCGGGTGTAGGCGCCGTGGTAGCGGTCCGCGATCATGATCCAGTGGGCCTCGTAGCGCACGTGCAGCAGGAACGCGGTGGTGCGGCCGGGCTTGACGAACTCGAAGGTGCCGTCCACGCCGGTCAGCAGCACGCCGTCGTGGGTGGCCTCGGAGGGGCAGCCGATGCACATGTCCCAGATGTCCGGCGCGCCCGGGACCGAGCGCAGGCCGGCCACCAGGGTCAGGGCCGGGCGCACGTCGTGGGAGGTGTCGAACGGGGCCAGCCGCGGTCCGGCCGCGATGCGCCACACGGGCGCGGCCACGCCGCCGACCGCGCCCTCCACGTGCACGGCCATGTCGTTGGGCAGGCCGCCGTTGAACTCCATGCGGAAGGTGGGCCGGTGCACGGGCAGCGGGACCAGGCCCCAGGGGACCACGGACGCCTGCTCGAACCCGATCAGCAGCGCGCCCTGGCCGTCCTCGACGCGGCCGGCCATGGCCGAGCTGCATTCCGCGCTGGCAGGGGCCGCGGGCAGGGCCAGCGCGGCGAGCAACAGCAGCGAGGTGAGCGCCCTCATGGCTGCTCCTCCTCGGTGAGCACGGTCTGATCGCAGTACTCCAGCGAGTACTCGTCCCAGCAGCTGCGGGTCCACACGTCGAGCTCGATGGGCTCGTCCCTGAGGTAGGGCGCGTCCACCGGGGCCATGGCGCAGGGCTCCTCGTTGCCCTCCGAGTCCCACCAGCCGTCGCCGTCGCGATCGCGGAAGGCGGCGACGTACAGCACCGGCGAGCAGTCGTCGCCCTCGGTCTGGGCCAGGCCCTGCAGCCGGGCCGTGCCCGGCGAGCCGCCGTCGGCGAAGTCGAGCACCTCGCAGCTGGCGTACCAGTAGTCCTGCGTGCACGCCCCGGGATTCATCATCAGCAGCATCACGTAGTAGCGCTCGCCCTCGTGTGGGCTGCCGTCCACCACCGTGGCACGCACGTCCACCTCGTACGTGTCCTGGTAGGCGACACAGGATGCGAGCGCGGCCGTGGTGGCGAGCACCAGCGACGCGCGCAGCAGGAAACGACCTCGATCACGTGTCCAGCTCACGACACCCCCGATCCTTGGCAAGGGACAAGGATAGCGCCCGGGGGCCGATGCAAGGAACGGGCCGAAGCCGCGGGCACACTGTCGCCAGCCGCCGGGGTAGGCAGCCCGACGGCCGCGAGGTACGCTGCGCAGCGGAGGTCGCCGATGAGATCGAGGATCGCGCTGTACGCCCTGCTGGCCGCGCTCGCGTTGACCCTGGTGGCGCTGTCCGCCGGCCTGGCCGGCTGTCCCAGTGACTGGCCCATCGAGGACGACGACAGCGCGATGGACGACGACGACACGGGCGACGACGACACGGCCGACGACGACACGGCTGACGACGACAGCGCCGTTTGAGCGCGCACCCGCGTGTTGACCCTCGGGTCGACCGGCCCTATCCTCTGCGCCTCGACCGCCAGGACCACCGGTGACGAACGAAGATCCCAGCCTCGAAGCCGTCCGACGCGAGCTGTTCTACGGCCTGAAGGACTACACCAAGAGCTTCCCCGACTTCTCGCTGGTGGACCGCTTCACGCGCACTACCCCGCGCACGGCCGAGCAGTTCCTGCCCGACCTGTGCCGCAGCCTCGAGGGCGAGGCCGAGGTGATGGTGTACGTGCACCTGCCGTTCTGCTTCGAGGAGTGCGCGTTCTGCAACGCGTTCCCCATGGGGCTCGATCGGGACACGCAGGCGGGCTACGTGGACGCGCTGCTGGTGGAGATGGACCTGTTCGCGGACGCGGGCGTGTTCGACGGCCGGCAGGTGCGGTGCGTGTACTTCGGGGGCGGCACGCCCACCACGTTCTCCCGGCGCCAGCTGGGCCGCATCCTCGATCACGTGCGCTCGCGCGCCACCCTGGCCGAGGCCGCCAACGTGACCAGCGAGGCCCACCCCGAGGCCATGGCGCGGCCGCAGCGCTGCGAGGAGATGGCGTCCCTGGGCATTGATCGCATCAGCCTGGGGTGCCAGACCTTCGACGAGACCGTGCTGCAGCTGTGCAACCGCGACAACTCCGCGGACCTACTGCGCCGGGTGGTGCCCGCGATCCGCGGCGCGGGCATGGCCGTGAACGTGGACATGATGCTGGGGCTGCCCGGTCAGACGCTGGACGGCGTGCGCCGGGACCTGGAGATCCTGGGCTCGATCCGACCGGACGCCATCGAGTACATGCGCCACGAGATCGTCAACCCGCTGGCCATCGGGCTGTACGATCGCGAGCCCGACCTGCTGGTGGATGACGACGCCCTGTTCGCCATGGTCGGCCTGACCCAGCAGTGGCTGGCGGAGAACGGCTACGAGCAGAACGGCCGCTTCACCGGGCCCGAGCACTTCCCCTACCGTTACCACTGGCTGCGCGGGCTGCCGTTCATCTCGTTCGGTGCGCGGGCGCGGTCGTACACGCGGTCGCTGTGCTACGACAAGCACGAGGAGCTGTCCCTGTACCTGCGCCTGCTGGAGCGGGGTCTGCCCCCGGTCGCCCGCACCTGGGCGCTGAGCCCGCGGGAGCAGCAGTTCCGGGCCCTGTTCCTGGAGTTGCAGCTCGCCGACGGCGTGGAGCGGGACCGGTTCGCAGCGCGGTACGGCGCGGATCCGGTGGGTGCATTCGCGGACCTGCTCCCCGGTCTGGTGGAGCTGGGCTGCGTGCACGTGGACGATCGCGGCGTGCGTCTGACTCCCCTGGGTCAGGTCTTCACCGAGGACGTGTGCTGTCGAGTGATCGACGCAGCCCTGGGTGAGGACGCCTCCGGCCACCAGCGCGCCCCCCACTCCTCCGGGGTGGGGACCCGCAAGCTCGACAGCTGATCAACCGGGAACGCCGCAGACGACCGCCCGCGAGGCGCCACCGCGCGCGTCCACGGCCACCGCGCACGGCAGCTCGCGAGACCG
Organism: uncultured Rickettsiales bacterium; assembly: GCA_964639985.1. Classification (GTDB taxonomy): domain Bacteria; phylum Myxococcota_A; class UBA796; order UBA9615; family CAYRNR01; genus CAZXHG01. The sequence goes on along the minus strand of CAZXHG010000031.1, from coordinate 28,436 downwards.
AGCAGCTGCGGCCACGTGCAGCAGCGGCAGCAGCGGGGAGTCCCCCAGGGTGGCCGCCAGATCCCGACCCCGCCCCCAGGTGGCGGCCAGGACGTCGGCCTGCAGGCCGGCCCGCTGTAGCGCGAGCTGCACCACCGCTGGGCGCTCGTCCACCGACGGGTAGCGGTGGGAGGGGAGGGGGCAGCTCGCCGCGGCATCACCCGCGATCACGGCCAGGGCCGGCGCTCCCCGTGCGGCCGCGACCTCGGCGCGCTCCAGCACCAGGGCCACGGCGCCCTCTCCGGGGGGCGCGGTGGCGCCCGCCAGCTTGCGGGCCAGGACCAGCACCGGCCCGAGCTCCTCGGTGACGCCGACCAGCGCCGCGTCGGCCCGGTCCGCGCGCAGCTGGTGGGTTCCCCAGGCCAGCGCCTCGAGGCCGCAGGCCTCGTGCTGGCAGTGGGTCACCGACGGGCCACGCAGCCCGAAGATGATCGACAGGTAGCCCGGGATGGCGCTCTGCACCAGGCTGGGGAAGGTCATGGGCGTGGCCTGGCGCGGGCCGCGGGTGCGGATGCGCTCCTGGAACGAGGTGGCCAGCTCCACCGCGGCCAGCTCCGTGGCCCAGCCCAGGGCCACGCGCTCCGGCGTCCACGGCAGGGTGGGGGTGGCCCCGGCGTGTCGCAGCGCGAGCGCGCCCGCCACGGCCGCCATGCGGCCCATGCGGTCCATGCGTCGCAGTTGTGGGGAGCCCACCACGTCCCGGGCGGGGATCTCGGCCACGCGGGCGGCCTGCACCGTCTGTCCCTCGAGCAGGTCGCCGTGGGCGCCCACCGCGCCGAGGTCGCCGGCCGCGGCCCGGTCCAGGCAGGCCAGGTCCATGCCCAGAGGGGTGAGCAGGCCGATGCCGGTCAGCACCACGTCGCTCATCGGGAGCCCCACCGGCGGAAGACCAGGCTCACGTCATTGCCGCCAAAGGCGAACGAGTTGCTCAGCGCGACGGTGAAGTCCCCCTGTCGTGGCCGGCCGTGGACCACGTCCAGCGCGCAGTCCGGGTCGGGCCGGCCGTGACCCGCGGTGGACGCGACGAAGCCGTCGCGTAGCGTCAGCAGGGTGGCCACGGCCTCGATCGCGCCGCTGGCGCCGAGGGTGTGACCGGTGAGCGACTTGGTCGCGGTCACCGGTACCTCGTGGCCGTCCAGGGCCGTGTGGATGGCCGCGGCCTCCATGGTGTCGTTCTGCGCCGTGGCCGTGCCGTGAGCGTTGACGTGATCCACCCGACCGGGCGCCTCGTCCGCGTCGGCCAGCGCCCAGCGCATGGCCCGGGCCGCGCCCTCGCCGCTGGCCTGCGGGTGCACGATGTGGTGACCCTCCACGGTGCAGCCGTACCCGCACAGCTCCAGATCGGGCTCCAGGCCTCGGGCGCGTGCGTGCTGCTCGCTCTCCAGCACCAGGAACGCCGCGCCCTCGCCCAGCAGCATGCCGCTACGCCGTGCGTCGAACGGCCGGGGCAGGTCACGGGTGATCACCCCCAGGCTGTTGAAGCCCGCGAAGGTCAGCCGGCACAGGGACTCCGAGCCGCCGGCGATGGCCAGCTCCACCTCGCCGCGCCGGATCGCGTCCAGTGCCTGGCCCAGGGCGTTGGCCGCGGACGAGCAGGCCGTGCTGACCGTGGTCACGGGACCGCGGCAGCCCAGGTGGCGGGCGAGCTGGTCTGCCGTGGAGCAGACCACGGCGTCCATCATGCGCCGTAGCCCCACGCCGGCCAGGCCCCGCTCCGGGCGCGCGTACAGGGCGTCCTCGGCCTCGAGCATGCCCCCGATGCCCAGGCCGCAGAACAAGCCGGCGCGGTCCGTGGCGGGGTGCCCGGCGGACTCCAGGGCCTCGACCACGGCGGCCAGCGCCATCCGGTCGCAGCGATCGAGGCGCGACCACGCGCGCGGGGTGATCGAGGCGGGACGCGGGATCGAGCGCACCTGCGCGGCCAGTGAGCTGCGCAGCTCGTCGGTGTCGAACAGGTCCAGGTCCGTGAAAGCGGCGCAGCCCTGCACCAGCCCCTCGCGGAAAGCCGGCACGCCGGCCCCGTGGGGGGAGATGCAGCCGAATCCGGTCACCACCGCGCCGCGCATCATGGTCCTCTCCCGCGGATCGTCCCCGAGCCCCGGGTCGTGGTCAAGGACACGTGCGCCGCCGACGCACCGCGGCAGCCGCGAGCAGCAGGGGCGCGAGCAGTCGGATCGCGGCCGGTCGTGGCTCGTGAGAGCAGCCGCACCCCTCGTCGTCTCCGCCGCCGGGTGGGGTGGGGCGCTCGTCGTCGTCGTCGTCGTCCACCACGGCGCCCGAGTCGTCGTCGTCGTCCGTGGGCACACCCGAGTCGTCGTCATCCGTGGGCTCCGCCGAGTCGTCGTCGTCCCCGGCCTGCGGCAGCTCCAGCGCGCTCACGTCCAGGTCGTTGGCCAGCAGCTCCTGTGCGTAGCCGTAGGCCAGCTCGGCCCAGCCGCTGGTCGCCTCGGTCAGCAGGGCCCGGGCCCCGTCCGGGTCGTCTTCGTACGTGGCCGCGGCCGTGGTCTCGATCACGGCCAGGTCCGCGGCCGCCAGGTCCTCGAACTCGCCCCAGAACGCCCGCAGGTCGTGGATCACCTCGTCGTAGCGGACGTCCACGGCCTGGGACAGGGCGCGGAAGGCCCACCACGCCGAGTCGTCCGAGAACCCGCCCTCGCCCAGCGTGTAGGCGACCGGGACGTCGGTGTGGCCCGCGTACCAGGGCACGTACGCGCTGGAGCAGGGGGTGGCCATGGCGCGCCAGCACAGCGCGCCCACGTGGGGCGGGAGCCCTTCGCGGGACCGGCACACGAGGCTGACCTCGGTGCTCGAGTCGCACACGCAGTACTCGGCCGTGTCGTGGGGGGAACCGAAGGTGTAGCCGTCGCTGAGGTCCCAGGTGGTGCCCTCGTAGTGGTCGCGCAGCAGCGCCATCACGTGCTCGGAGGTGACCGCGGGCAGCAGGTCGGTGAGCTGGCCGTCGAGGCGCTCCTGGCGGTGGGTGTTCCACGTGGCGTCCAGGGCCCCCGGGTCGCCGTACACCGCGGCGAAGTCGAACGGGCCGGACACGTACCAGCCGCGCGCGGTGGCGTGGGCCACCAGGTCGGGCGACGACAGCACATTGTCGGTGTCGGCCAGGTCGACCACGCCGATCCGGTAGGTGTTGGCGCGCACGGCAAAGCCGTCGTCCGGGACCCGCTGGGCGATCCACTGGCCGTCCAGCGCGAGCTCGATCCACCAGCCCTCGGTGGCGTCGGCCACGCCGATCATCGTGCCCGAGTCCAGGCCCAGGCCGTGCTGCTCGACCAGGCCCCCGACCACGTCCACGGCCTCGCGGGCCGTGGCGGCGCGGGCCAGGGTGAGCCGGGTGAACTCCGACCACAGCACCCGGTCGGCGAACGGTTGCGACGGGGAGGCGTCCCGCCCGTAGGCCAGGTTGTTGGCCACCATCAGGCCCTGGTCGTTCACCCCGCCGGTGACGTCACCGGGGATGTAGTGCACGTCGAAGATGGTGGTCGCCACGTAGCCGTGGGTGTGGCCGGGCACGTCGACGACCGTGCCGCCGACGAGGGTCTCGGTGGTGCCGGGCGGGTGGTCCGCGGGCTCCACCACGATGGCGTGCTGGGCGGCGCGACCGTCCAGGTCCTCGTTGTGGGCCAGCAGCACGGAGCCGTCGGCCGTGGCGTCCTTGCCCACGATCAGGGAGGTGCAGCGCGTGGGCGAGCGCCCGGTCGACCGCGCGGCAGCGTGCACGCCGGCGCCCAGCAGCAGCGTCGCGACGAGCAGGCTAGCGATTGTCGTTCGTCTCGGGCTCATCAGGCGCTCCCCTCCGGGCCTGCCGTCGCTTCAGGGCGACGTAGGCCAGACCACCGGCCGCCGCGCCGATCGCGGGCCCCACGAGCGCGGAGCCCGCCAGGCAGTACACGAAGAACTTCTGCAGCACCGCGGCTAGACCCAGCGCGCGCATGTCCGCCAGCGAGAGCACGCCGAACCGGCCCTCCAGCAGCAGGAAGCCCACCTGGATCTGCACGAAGTAGAGGAATGGCGCCACCAGCGGGTTGGAGATGTTGGTGCCCAGCCAGGCGACCACCACGTTGAGCCGGAAGAGCACGCAGACCACGACGCAGATGAGGGTGTGCGGGTAGATCGGCACGCTGCCGATGAGCAGCCCCACGCCCACGGCCACGGCCAGCCTCGCGGGCGTGGCCTGCCAGGTGATCATCACCCGCCACAGCCGCCGAGCCACGACGAACGGGTTGAGCGAGAGCCGCTCGCGCCGCAGGGCGCGGTACTCCTCGCGCACGCGCTGGAAGAAGCCATCGGCCATGGGGCTGCGTACCATCCCCGCGTCCCGGGTGGCAACCGTGCGGGGCGCGATTCGCCACCTTGACCGGGGTGGGTGCTGGCCCGAAGATGAGCACCGTGAGCACACCGGCTGCCCCCCACGACTCCGACCCCGCGCCGGCTCCCCGCAGGGAGCGGGTGGGACCGTTCTGCGTGGTGATCCCCGCGTTCCAGGCCGCGGCCACGGTCGGGGCCGTGGTCGAGGGCGCGCTGGAGCACGTGGACGAGGTGCTGGTGGTCAACGATGGCTCCCTGGACGGCACTGGCGACGCGGCCCGGGAGGCGGGCGCGCACGTGGTCGACCACCCCGTCAACCTGGGCAAGGGCCACTCCCTGCGTACGGGCATGCGCTACGCGTGGCGACGCGGCTTCAGCGACGCGGTCACCCTGGACGCGGACGGACAGCACCTGCCCGGTGACATCCCCGCCCTCATGGCCGCGGCCGAGCAGCACCCCGGCGCGCTCGTGGTGGGCGTGCGGGAGATGGGGGGAGAGGACGTGCCGGCGGCGAGCCGCTTCGGCCGCTGGTTCACCAACCTGTGGGTGAGGATCGACAGCGGCGCGGTCGTGCACGACGCGCAGAGCGGGTTTCGCAGCTACCCGATCCCCGAGGTGCTGGGCCTGGGCAACCGGGGTGGGCGGTTCGAGTTCGAGATGGAGGTGCTTGTGCGCGCTGCCTGGGCCGGCATGGCCCTGGAGTCGGTGCCGATCCAGGTGCACTACTCCCCTGCCGGGGAGCGCACGAGCCACTTCCGCGTGTTCACCGACAACGTGCGCATCTCGGCGCTGTTCGCCTGGCTGCTGGTGCTGCGCGGGATCCCGCCGCTGCGGCGCTCCCGTGTCCCGGCCATCGAACCACCGGGGGAGCTGACCGGCGAGTTCCCCTCCCTGCGCCGGCAGGATCCTCAGAACAGCGCGAAGCGGTAGGGCTTGACGGCCGAGCCACTGCGGGCCATGCCGCCCACGCCCCCGACCTCGATGAAGTACTCGACCTCCGCGGTCTCCTGGCCCAGCCACTCGCCGGCCGGGATGACGACCTGCAAGGTGCCGTCCGTGCCGCTGTCCACGTTGCGCTTCTGCCAGGGGCCCTCGGGCACGGCCCGGTACCAGACTGTGGATCGGTAGGCTCCCGGCGGATCGACCGCGACCTCGAAGCGCACGCTCTGACCGCGGATCCCGCGGGTGACCGGCTCGTGGTACAGCCGCGGCGGCCCGGCGCCGGCCTCGCCGGCCTCGGCGGCCTCGGCGACCTCGGCGGCCTCGGCCGTGGGCTCGGATGCCGCGGCGGCAGGTTCGTCCGCGGCGATCGCATCATCGGTCGGCGTGTGGCCGGCGGCCGCCGGCGTCGTCGCCTCGGCAGCCTCCACGCCCTCGACCGGGTCGTCCGCTGCAGCGGCCGGCTGGTCGGGGACCGACGGCTCGTCGGCGACCGAACTGTCGGCGGCCAGCCAGCCGGCCACGTCCGGTGCTGTCAGCACGCCCACGAGCAGCGCGACGAACACCAGCACGAGCAGGGCCAGGGCCGCGATCTGCCACAGGCGGGCCGCAGGGCGGGGCTCGGCCGCGGGCGCGGGCGCAGGCGCCTGCGCCGGCGCCTGCGCCGGCAGGAAGTCGGAGGTGTCGATGGCGCGCAGCGACAGCGACCGGGCGTGTTCATGGGGCTCCGTCCGGGGCTCCGGCTCGGGGGGCGGCTCCGCCGCGGCCTCCGGTTCCGGGCCCAGCGTGGGCGGATCGTCGTCCGTGGTCGCAGCCCGCTGCGCCTGCTGGGGGCCGGGCTCCCGCTCCAGGTCCCGCAGCATGCACCAGTACTGCTCGGTGGGTTGCTTGCGGCGCTTGAGGTCCATGGCCGCCAGGGTCTCGTTGGCGCCGGCACCGACCTTGGCCACCAGCTCCGAGCCGAACTTCGGCGGCTCGATGCCGCGCATGCCCTCGACCAGCTCGGCGCCGGACGCGTAGCGGCCCTCGGGATCGGGCAACAGGCAGTTCTCCAGCACGGGCGCGAGCTCGGGCAGCCGGCGCCGGGCCGCGTGCAGGGCCGTGCTGACGTCGGCCTCGCGCACCCGGCGGATGATGGCCTCCACCGAGTCGGCCACGAACACGGGCTCGCCGGTGACCATCTCCAGCACGGCGGTGCCGAAGGAGAACACGTCCGAGGCCTGGGTCAGGGCCTCGCCGCGGGCCTGCTCCGGGGACATGTACAGGGGGGAGCCCCGCGGGCCCTTGTTGTCCAGGGTCTGGTAGAAGTCCGCGGCGAAGCGGGTGATGCCGTAGTCGGTGATCTTGGCCTGTCCCTGGGAGGACAGCAGGATGTTGGCCGGCTTGAGGTCCCGGTGGATCGCCCGGATCGGCTTGTCGTCCACGGCGGCCTCGTGCAGTCCGGCCAGGCCCCGCGCCATCTGCATGGCCAGCGCCAGGATCACGTCGTCGCCCAGGGGGTAGGGCAGCTCGCCGCCCAGGTTGAGCACCTGGGCCAGGTTGGGCCCGTCGATCAGCTCCATGGCGATGTAGAGCCGGTCGCCCACCCGACCGCATTCGTAGAACTCGACCAGGTGGGGGTGGCGGATGGACGCGCCCAGCCGCACCTCGTTGAGGAAGTCCTTGGTGGCCCGGTCCTCGCTGCCGTCGAAGCGGCGGTGCAGGACCTTGAGCGCCACCTGCTTGCGGAAGCCGAACGCGCCCCGGAACTCGGCCCGGTACACCGACGCGAACCCCCCGTGACCGAGGGTCCCCACGATCACGTAGTCGCCGAACCGCGCCTCGCGCTTGGGTTCGCCGCCCGGGGGCGGGTCGGTGTTGTCCTGCTCCACGCGTTCGATTCTATAATCCGGGACATGATGCTGTCGCGAATGAGTGTCTTGCTGTTGCTGCTGGCCCTGGCGGTGCCCGCCGGGGCGCAGGGTCCGGACAACCCGGTCCAGGAGGCGGAGGCCGCCTTCTTCGCCGGCCTGGATCTCAGGGAGGCCGGGGACTGCGAGGGGGCGATCGCCCGCTTCCAGCTGGCGCTGGCCAGCGATCCCGGGCTGCACCAGGCCCGGTTCTACATGGCCGAGTGCTACCACCAGCTGGGCATGGACGACGAGGCCGTGGCCGAGCTGACCCGCTACCTGGCCGCGGACTTCCCGGGCGCCGAGGTGGAGAAGGCGCGCGCGCTGATGAGCACCTGCGGCGGGGATCCCGACGCGGTGGCCCGGGACGACGGCGCGGATGGGGACGACAGGACCGCGGACGGTGACGCCGGCGGGACCGTGACCGGGGACGACGACGGCGCGGGCGGCGGCGGGGTCGACCCGCTGCCCACCGGCCCCGGCTGGGCCCGACTCCGGCTCGAGGCTGGCGTGCAGCTGGCCCAGTTCGCCAACCGCATCGACCTGGTGACCGGCGGCCCGGTGGTGGAACTGCGCTACCGGCCGATCGGGATCCTCGAGGTGGGCGTGCGCGGCGCGTTCGGCATGGGTGGCTACCCGGACCAGGACGGGCTGGTGCAGGTGCCCTCGTTCGGCGTAGGGATCTGGGCGGGCATCCCCCTGGGCGCCAGCCACGGCTCCCTGCTCACCGCGGGCGCGGTCGTGCCCCTGCTGATCAGCCGCTACGGCGGCGAAGCGCGGGTCGATCCCGGCGTGCTCGGCGAGCTGGGCCTGCGGGTGGCGATCCGCGGCACGCGGCTGGTGATCGGCGGACAGCTCGAGGGCGGGTACGTGGTCACCCCGACCATCGGGGGCAGTATCCGCGTGGGGATCCAGCTGGGTCCGCTGGGAGGTCTGCGATGAGGGCGCTGGTGCTGATGCTGGGCTGCGCGATGGTCCTGGCGGGATGTGGCGACCGCGGGGACGAGGACTGGATCGGGATCTGGACCGGGGGCGACCCGGCGGACGACGACGACACCACGGCCGCGGACGACGACGACACCGCGGACGACGACGACGACACCACCGGCGACGACGACGACACCACCAGCCCGGACGCCGACGGCGACGGCTGGACCGAGGCCGACGGCGACTGCGACGACTCCGATCCGGACCTCAACCTCGACGACGCGGACAACGACCAGTTCACCACCTGCGACGGGGACTGCGACGACAGCGACGACGACACGTACCCCGGCGCCCAGGAGCTGTGCGACGGCCAGCTCAACGACTGCGACGGCAGCGCGCTGCCCGAGAACGAGGAGGACGGCGACGGCGACGGCGCGATCGCCTGCGAGGACTGCGACGACGGCGACGACACCCGCTTCCCGGGCAACACCGAGGCCTGCGACGGGGTGGACAACGACTGTGATGGGAGCGTGCCCGCCGACGAGCTCGACGACGACGGCGACTCCGAGGCGGAGTGCGAGGGCGACTGCGACGACACGGACATCACCCTCAACACCCTGGACATCGACGGCGACGGCGCGTCCACCTGCGACGAGGTGCCCGACTGCGACGACAACGAGGCCCTGCTCAACGTGACCGACTTCGACGGCGACGGCTGGTCCACGTGCGAGGGCGACTGCGACGACTCGGATCCGGACCTGGAGCTCGACGACGTGGACGGCGACGGCTGGACCACCTGCGACGGGGACTGCGACGACATGGACGCCGCCCTCGACGTCGACGACGGCGACGGGGATGGCGCCTCCACCTGCGTGGGGGACTGCGACGACACGGACGCGGCCCTCAACATCGCGGACGCGGACGGCGACGGGTTCACCACCTGCGCGGCCGATCCGGACTGCGACGACGGCGACATCGCCGTGTTCCCGGGCGCGTCGGAGGCCTGCGACGGCGTGGACACGGACTGCGACGGCGCGGCCATGGTCGACGAGGTCGACGACGACGGGGACGGCTGGCTGGCCTGCGAGGAGTGCGACGATACCAGTCCCGCGCTCAACCTCGACGACGACGACAGCGATGGCTGGACCACCTGCGCCGGCGACTGCGACGACGGCGATCCGCACGCCAACCTCGATGACTTGGACCAGGACGGGTGGCACACCTGCGACATCACGCCGGACTGCAATGACCTCGACATGGGCATCAACCCGGGGATCGACGAGGGCGCGCTGGAGCTGTGCGGCGGCGGGGTGGACGACGACTGCGACGGCGAGGTCGACGAAGACTGCACCTGCCCGATCTACGTGGACGACACCGCGCCCATGGGCAGCCAGCCCGGCACCTGGGTCCAGCCCTACCAGTCCCTCAACGACGCCGTCGCCGCGGGACCGGGTGCGGGCTGCAACCGCTTCCACGTGCTGGAGGGCATCTACAACGACGGCGTGATCGAGGTGTCGGCCAACGACCTGGAGCTGGTGGCCATCGACGGCCCGGAACACACGTTCATCGACGGCGGCGGGTTCGACCAGTGCATCCGCTTCACCGGCGGGCACGACCTGCGCATCGAGCGGTTCACGATCAGCAACTGCCGCGGCAACACCGGCGGCGGGCTGTACCTGTCCGGCGGTACGGCCATCATCGTATCCAGCGTGTTCGCCGACAACCTGTGCAATGCGGGCGGCATGGGTGCGGCGATCCATGCCTACGGGGTGGACGACCTGCAGATCCTGGAGACGGAGTTCACCGGCAACCACTGTGGACACAACGGCGCGGACGCGGGCAACGACGGCGGCGCGCTGTGGGCCCAGGCCTCGACCGTGACCGTGGACCACGGCTGGTTCGCGGGCAACAGCGCCGGGGACGGCGGCGGCCTGTACCTGGTGGACTGCGATGGCGTGATCGCCAACACCGAGATCACGGACAACCTGGCGGACGACGCGGCCCCGGGATCCGGGGACGACCGGGGCGGCGCTGGCGCGCTGGTGTCGGGCTACATGACCACCGGGGTGAGCTTCACCAACGTGGTGATGGCGGGCAACGCGACCTCCGACCGCGGCGGCGCGCTGCTGCTGCGGGACACGGCGGGCAACGCCGAGGTGGTCAACTGCTCGCTGGTGGACAACCAGGCGTCCCTGGGCGGCGCCGGGATCCACGCGGACGTGGCGGGCAACGGCGCGCTGACCAACAGCATCGTGGCCCACGGCACCGGGCCGTGCCTGATCGGGGCCGAGGACCCGGGCAACCAGCCAGCGCAGACGTACACCGACCTGTGGTGTGACGCCGGCTGTTCGGACCTCTACTGTGTCGGCCTGACCGACTGGACCGGGTCACTGGGCAACCTGTCGGTGGACCCGCAGTTCGTCAGCTTCGTGGAGGATGTGGCGTACGCCGGCGACGATCTGCACCTGCAGACCGGCGTCTCGGCCTGCATCGACGCGGGCGATCCAGCCATGGCCTACGACGACTGGGACGGCACGACCAACGACATGGGAGCGTACGGCGGGGAGTTCGGGGACTGGTAGGTCCGGCCGCGGTCAGCCGTTCCCACCCTCGTCGTCGAGGATCGTCACGGTCCCCCGCGCCCCGTCCACCCGCAACCGCTGCCCGGTCCGGATCACCGTGGTCGCAGGCCCCACGTTGACCACGGCCGGGATCCCGAACTCCCGCGCCACGATGGCGCCGTGGCTCAGCAGGCCACCCTGATCCATGACGATGGCCGCGGCGTTGAGGAAGTAGGGGGTCCAGCCCGGGTCGGTGAACGGCGCCACCAGGATCTCCCCGGGCTGCAGCGCGTCCGTGCCCGCGCGGAGGATGACCCGGGCCGGCCCCTCGGCCGTGCCCGGGTTGACGCCGAAGCCCTCGAGGGTGCGCAGGTCGGAATCCACGGCCTCGTCCAGCGTGTGACGTGCCGGGTCGAACCGGCCAATCACGATGGGGGGCGGCCGCAGCTCGAGGTCTTGCGCGAACTCGGCTCGCCGTTCATCGATCCGGGCGCGAAGGTCCTGCCCGTCGACCAGGGCCTCGAGCTCGTCCATGGCCAGGAAGAACACGTCGTCGGCCTGCTCCAGCCGCCCCTGCTCGCACGCCCTCCGTCCCAGCTCCAGCAGCCACCGCCGCACGCCCGCGAGCTGGCGCACCAGCTGGCTCTTGAGGTTCTCGCGGATCGGCGAGCAGGTGCGCGCCTTGTGCAGCAGCCAGCGGAACGCCCACCGCTTGAGCGGGTTGCGCAGCCGACCCAGGGCCTGCTGCTCGGCTGCCGCGCGACCCTGTGCCAGCCCCTCGAACTGCGAGGCGAAGTCGTGGTCGCCCATGGCGTCGAGGTAGGACCGGACCTGCCCCAGGATCTCGTCGGGGCGCTCCGACCAGCGGGGGTTCATCAGCTCCAGCTCACCGCGGGCGTGGTGGCCGTGCTCGGCCATGAACGCGCGCCAGGCGGTCCCGAAGCGGTCCCCCGCCGGATCCGCACCCAGGTGCACGTACAGATCCTCGAAGTCCGCGGCCTCGCCGATGGCGTCCCGTACGGCCGGCTCCCCGTGGGCGAGCACGGCCAGCTGCCACAGGGCCAGCCCGGCGTTGGCGTTGTCGTTGTTGCCCAGCCCGGCCAGGCAGCCGCCGATCAGGGGGCTGGCCCCGTGGCCGAGCCACCGGCCGCCGTTGTCGAACAGCACCTGCTCCCACAGCACGCCCACGCCGGTGACCGCATAGATCTGCTCGTCGGCCACCATGCGGTCGATCGCCGCGACCGCGCCCTGGGCCAGCTCCCGGTCGGAGCGGGTGGCGAGGTCGTCGGTCAGCAGGGCGTCGGAGCGCGCGCGCAGCCGCTCGATGATCCGGTCACCGTGCTGTGGCCGGTACGTCAGCAGCTGCCACACGAAGCGGGGCATGCGCCGCAGCATGCGGCCGTAGCTGAAGTCCAGGTCCGGGATGTCCTGCTCGGCGATCTCGATCGCGTCCAGGTCCACGGTCCCGCCCTGCGCCCCGCCGAAGACCTCGGTGATGCCCCGGCCGCGCATGCCCGGGATGTGGCGGATGGCGCCCATCACCGTGTTGAGGTTGGCGTAGGCCCGCCCGCCCACCCGGTCGAAGAAGGTGTGCCCCTCCACGTCCATGCCGAGGTTGGTCATGAAGCCGCTGAACAGGGCCTGGATCACCGGCTGCATCACGGACCAGCTCAGGGGCGTGACCACGTCGGGCAGCACCTCGGCCGTGTTGACGTTGCTCCACACGATGCGGTCCTCGGCGGTCGGTTCCGGGGCCAGGGTGGTGATGGGCCGGGCCTGCAGCAGGAGGGGCGTGTCCGTGACCGCGAACTCCAGGTCCAGGGGCACGCCGAAGTCGGCCTCGGCCCGCAGGGAGAGCTCCGCGATGCGCAAGGCGTCGCCGTCGTCGAGGGAGGGCTCGGCCTCCGGCTCGACAGCCACGCTCTCCAGGACCTCCAGGTCGGGCCGCGACAGCACCACCCGATCCGGAGTCACGCGGCCCGAGACCAGGGCCTCGCCCAGGCCGTGGCAGGACTCGATCACCACCCGGTCCCGCCGGCCGGACACGGGATCCGCGGTGAACGCGACGCCGGAGGCGCGGGCCTCCACCAGCAGCTGCACGATCACGGCCATGTCCGCGGAGCCGTGGTCGATGTGGTTGCGGGCCCGGTACTCGGTTGCGCGGTCGGTCCACAGGGAGGCCCAGCAGCGCCGCAGGGCCTCCTCGCATCCGGCCAGGTCGGTCACACCGAGGAACGTGTCGTGCTGGCCGGCGAACGAGTGGCCGGGCAGGTCCTCGGCCGTGGCCGAGGAGCGGACCGCGACGCGGGCGTCGCCCTGGCCTTCGACGAGCCGGGGCCAGGCCTCGGTGAGGGCCTCGCGCAGGCCCGGTGCCAGGGGTGCGGCCTCGATCGCCTCGCGCAGCTGCGCCAGCCGCGCGGTCCGGTCCTCACCGTGCACGTCGGCCAGGGCCGCGAGCCGGTCCCCCAGGTCCGGGCCCGGCAGGGCCTCCAGGTGCGCCCGGTAGGCCGTACCTGTCACGCAGAACCCTGCGGGCACGGGCAGGCCGAGACCGGCCAGCCGCGCCAGGCTGGCGGCCTTGGGGCCCACGGCGTCGAGGTCGGTGTCGGCCACGTCGGCCAGGAATCGGATCAGCTCCGGCATGCGGTCCCTCCCCGCGGGCGAGGTGCTGATCTCCTATTGTGACAGCGCAGGCGTGTCGCTGCTGGTCCGGCTGGCGTCACGCGCGTCAGCCCAGCCGCGCCTCCAGGCACAAGGTGCCCGCAGCCTTCTCGGCCAGGTGGTCCTCGTAGCTCGGAGCCCCGGGGTTGGGCTCGAACTGCTCGCGGGGAACCGGCCCCCGCGGATCGGGGATGCGGCTGGTGCGCACGCCGGTCCAGCCCGCACTCTCGACCGTCTCGGCCCAGGTCCGCTCCCCTCGCACGTGCACGGGGAAGGGGAACTGGTCGGGCCAGATCCGCGAGCAGGGGTTCTCCTCGTACAGGTCGATCAGGACCATCAGGCGAGCGCCTCCGCGCGCGACCCGCGCCCATTCGCGCAGCGCGGCCCCGGGATCGGCCGTGTAGTACAGCGCCTCCACGGACAGCACGTGGGAGAACGCCCCGGCCGCCAGGGGCAGCTCGTCCGCCGTGGCCACGTGGTAGCGCCCGGGCGGCGTGGCCAGCGCCACCATCTCCGGGGAGATGTCCACGCCCACCCCGTCCCCAGCCCCCATGGCGATCATCCTGCGCACGGCCCACCCGTTGCCGCAGCCCACGTCCAGCACGCGGTGCTCCGCTCGCAGCTCCCAGCGCCACAGCGCCACCTGCGTGAACCGGCCGTGGCCGCGCTCCATGGCGGGGGCCGCGCCGTCGTGGGCCCAGGTGTCGAACTCCCGGACCAGGGCGTCGTCATGGGATCGGGTGTCGGTCATGGCCCCACCATGGGATCGCTCACGCCCCGCGGCAAGCGGGAGACGCCCTTTTGAATGGGTGCGCTCGTACGGCGGTCCAACGAGGTGCGGTACGATCCGGAGGAATCATGCGAACCGCGTCGTGGCTCCCGCTCCTGATCCTGCTCATCCTGGCCCCGGCCGCCTCGGCCTCCGCCGGCGCGACCTCCTGCGCCACCGCGCCCGAACCCCAACACTCCTGCTTCGCCGGTGACCAGCAGGTCGACTGCGACGCCCCGTGCACCACCGCGGACGGCGATCCCCTGGCCGACGGCGAGCACGCGTACCGGATGCACGAGTTCACGACCACCGGCCGCCGCGACTTCGACGGCTCGCTGCAGTGCGCCGCGGGCCAGCGGGACGGCGTGATGCGGCTGGACGAGGGGGGCGAGCCCTGGTCGATCACCACCTGGCGCGAGGGCGTCAAGCACGGCCCGGAGACCCTGTGGGTCCAGCACCCCCCGTCCCGCGCGCGGGGCAACCGGGTGATCGAGGTCATCCAGTGGGAGCACGGCGCCATCGCCTGGTCCGAGGCCCGGCTGGCCGACGGCGAGATCGAGGGCCGCGTCGACGTGCGCTACCGCACGACCTACGGCCCGGACGGCGCCGTGCTGGACCAGCAGTTCGTGGACGACGCCGGCCCGCTGCAGGGGTCCTTCCGCCGGTGGCAGGTGCACCAGCCCGAGGACCAGCGCGGCTCGTCGCTGTTCGACCTGGTGGAGGGCCGCTACCACGGCGAGGTCCGCTTCCTCGACGCGGGCGGCAAGACCACCAGCCGGGTCCATTTCGAGCACGGCCGGCGGCTGGAGGCACCTCCGGAGCGGTGAACCTGCCGCTGCCTACGCGATGTCCTGCTCGCGCAGACCCAGCAGGAACCGCGTGACCCGTTGGTTCTTCTCGCGATCCGCGCGGCTCCTCTTCTGGTAGATGCAGAAGCGATCCTCGAGCAGCTCCAGGTCCGGGAACAGCGCCACCAGGGTTCCATCGGCCAGCGCGCGGAGCACCGTGTACATCGGCACCAGGCCCACCCCCATGCCGTCGAGGGCGGCGTTGATGATGCCGCGTACGTGGTTGATCTGGATCACGCGCCCCAGCGCGGGCCGCTCGCGCGGCGGCAGGGCCTCCAGCAGGTGCGCCCACCAGTCGCCCCGCTTGTCCATGGACAGCACCGGGTACCGCTCCAGGTCCCGCGGCGCGTGGACCGGGTTGTGCGCCAGGAATGCGGGTGAGGCCACGACCACGTACGTCTCGCGCAGCAGCGGGGTCTCCTGCACCGAGGGGTGCAGGTGGGGGGTGCAGTCCACGGCCAGGTCCAGCTCGTCGCGCAGCAGGGGCTGCACCAGGTCGTGGTGGAAGCGGAAGTCCACGTGCAGGCCCGGGTGCCGCTCGAGCAGCGGGCGGATGCGGCGCACGAGCACGGTGGTCCCGAACTCGACCGTGGCCCCGAGCACCACGGTGTAGGCCACCTGCTGGCTGCGCTCGGCCAGGCGCTGCTCCGCGTCCTCGAGATCGCGGAAGACACGCTCGCAGACCCGGTACAGGTACTCCCCCTGGTCGGTCAGGCACAGGCGCCGGGCGCGCCACTCCACCAGGGGCAGGTCCACGCTCGTCTCGAGCTTGCGGATCGCGTGGCTGACCGCGGACTGGGTCACGTGCAGGTGCTGCGCGGCCGCGGTGTAGTTGCCCGTGCGAGCGGCCTCGAGGAAGACGTGGAGCTTGTTGAGATCGAGCTGCATGGCTTGTCCGGGGGGGCGGTGTGGTCGTGTCATGAATGGATTTCATGATGCAGCCGAATATATATCATTTCTCTCATCCAGGCCGGATCGCTACTCTCGGCTGCCAGAGGAGAGCGCGATGGCACGGCGCATGGTTCGACGCTGGATGGAGAGGACCCTGAGCGCCTCGATCGGCCTGGCCTGCTTGCTGGGGATGGCCGGATCGGGGCAGGCCGAGCCCGCGGCCGCACCCGAACCGTTCAAGTTCGAGATCACCAGGCCGGACAGGGCCTGGTCCATGCGCTTCGGGCTGACTGCCCAGGTGTGGGTGGTCGCCGAGGACAGCGGCCCGGTCGGCGGCGACCGGGAGAGCAGCGCCATGGTGCAGGTGCGCCGGGTGCGGCCGACCATCCAGGGCACGGCGTTCACGTCGAAATTCCGCTACATGGTGCACGTCAGCGTCACGCCCAACGCGTTCGAGTTCATGGACCTGGTCGCGGACTACGCGTTCACCCCCACGTTCCGGGTGCGGATCGGGCAGTGGAAGATCCCGTTCACCCGCTACCGGATCCGGTCGTACAAGAACCGGCAGGTCGTGGACTGGTCGATCACCTCGCAGACCTTCGGCGCCGAGCGCCAGATCGGGGTACTGCTGCACGACGGATACGACGCGGCGCGGCCGCCGAAGCTCGAGTGGGCGGTGGGCTTGTTCAACGGAGTCAACTCCCGCACGGCCCACGCCATCGGCCCGTCCCGGCTGTACGAACCCGATCCCGCGCCCGTGGCGAGCCGTGGCCTCCACCCCGAGCTGGTGGCGAGGCTGGGGTACAACCACGCGGGCATCGACACCACGGGCGAGGGCGATCTGGAGGGCGGGCCGTTCCGCTTCGCGGTCTCGGTGAGCGGTGCCTGGGACTTCGCCCCGGTCCTGGCCGAGGACTGGGCCATCCGCGGCGCAGTCGACGCCCTGGTCAAGGTGCGAGGGTTCTCCGTGTCCGGCACGTTCTACGGAGCCACGATCCAGGACGGGCCGTCGCTCGCAGACCAGCAGCCGGGGGCCCTGGGCGCGTGCGCGGCCACCGGGTACGTGATCGGCAGGCGGGTCGAGATCGCGGCACGCTACGCGGCCGTGTTCCCGGCCGGGGACGCGGATTCCCTGCAGGAGGTGCGCGGCGGGATCAACGTGTTCGTGCTCGGTCGGCGGGTCCAGTGGCGGACCGACGCCGGCGTGATGTTCGGCCCCGGTGGGGGCGACCCCTACCGCGAAGTACAGGTGCGCTCCATCGTGCAGATGAGCCTGTGATTCGGACCGGGAGCACCGCGTGGCCGTGCCGCGCGAGGAGTGCTCCGAGAAAGGAATGGACCATGCGCTTCAAGACCACCACGCTGCTGATGGTCACCTGCTGGCTGACACTCGCGGTCCCCGGACCGGCGCACGCTGCCCAGCGGGTGAAGCTGGCCACCACCACGTCCACCGAGAACTCCGGCCTGCTGGCCCACCTGCTGCCCGCGTTCGAGGCGGAGTGCGACTGCAAGGTGGACGTGATCGCCGTGGGCACGGGCCAGGCCCTGCGGCTCGGGTCGGGCGGGGACGTGGACGTGGTGCTGGTGCACGCCCCGGACCTCGAGGAGCGGTTCGTGGCCGACGGGTTCGGCGTGCAGCGCCGCACCTTCATGACCAACGACTTCGTGATCGTGGGTCCGCCCGAGGATCCCGCCGGGATCCAGGGAACGTCCGACGTGGTCGCTGCGTTGCTGCGGATCCGCGAGGCGAACGCGGCGTTCGTCTCCCGCGGGGACGAGTCCGGCACGCACCTCAAGGAGCGCGCGCTGTGGGCGGCCGCGGGCATGACACCTGGAGGGGACGGGTACCTGGAGGTCGGCCGGGGCATGGGCGCGGTGCTGACCATGGCCGGGGAGCGGGGCGCCTACACGCTGACCGATCGGGGTACGTACCTGGCCCATGCCAGCGCGACCGGGCTGGCGGTGCTATCCGAGGGTGACCCGCGGCTGCTCAACCCCTACTCGGTGATCGAGGTGGACCCGGAGCGGTTCGAGTGGGTGGAGGCGGACCTGGCCGCGAGGTTGGCCGACTGGCTGTGCTCGCCCACGGCCCAGGCGCGCATCGCCGGGTTCGAGATCCGCGGCACCCGCCTGTTCACCCCGACCCTGCATCCGCCCATGGAGTAGGTCGCCCCAGGGGATCGGACCTCGTTCGTGGATCTGCCGCGGGTTGGCGCCGCCGCATCGGCATCGGGGGCGCTCCCCCATGACAGCCGGTGCTATCCCGGACACGACATGAGCAGTGAACGCCGAGGCACGACGACCCCCCTGTCAGTGTCCCTCCCTGCGTTCGATCCCCGGCCTTCGGCGCGCCTCGCCCTGGACGTGCTCGGCGAGTGCGGCGTGGATTTCGCGCTGATCGGCCGTGTCGCCATGTGGACGATGCTGCCCGAGGAGGTCGCGGGGTTCACCAAGGACGTGGACTTCGCCGTCGGCCGGCGCGCGATCGAGCCGCTCACGGCGGCGCTGACGGCACGAGTGTTTCGCGTCCTCGTCCTGTCCATCGGCGGCCTGGTCTCCACGAAACCCTGAGCAGTGCCCTCTGCGGCCGGGATCCGCACCTCTCGTCGGTGGCGCGGTCACGGCTCCAGCACGTAGCTGTCCACCGCGGCCGCCTGCACGTCGTCCCGCCTGAACGGCAGTTCCCGGTAGGTACCCTCGGCCCAGTCCGTGGCCTCGCCCGTGTGCCCGAACGGCCAGTTGTAGCGGTACACCGGGGTCCCGTCACTGTCGAACGACGCCACGGCCCGGTACACGGACCCGAAGTCCCCCACGCAACGGTCGGCCAGCTCCGAGCCCTCCCAGAAGTGGCACTCGGCCACGTTGATCGACGTGCCGTCCCCGCCCATCACGACCTCGGAGGCCTCCCCCACCTCGAAGTCGAAGTAGGTCACGTAGTCGCTGTCGAACGACACCACGTGGATGTCGCCCCAGGTGAGCGGTTCCACACCCAGCGCCTCCTCCTGCTCCTCGACCCAGCCCAGCGCCTCGTCCAGGGTGCGCAGCATGGCCAGCGGGCCCTCGCCGTCGAGCAACGACTCGATGTCGTCCTCGTAGGCCAGCACCAGCACCTTCTCCAGCATCAGCACCTGGATCTCCTCGATGGAGTCGAACAGCAGCGTGAGGTCGTCGCTGAGCACCTCTCGGGTCAGCAGGGTGAACCACACCCGGAACAGGGCGGCCTCGGCCGAGTCCGCGTCCATCACCCGGTCCCAGGTCGACAGCTGGGCGATGGCCTCGGTCAGGTCGATCCGCTCCTCGTACTCGGCCAGCGCGGGATCCGTGGAGATCGTCTCCGCCACTGCCGCCAACACCGGCACCATGCGCAGCGCGGCCTCGCTGGTCTGATCCCACTGCAGGTCGATCATCTGCTCGGCCGTGATCCCGCCCTCGGCCACGGCCGCTTCGAGCGCGTCGTGGATCCGCCCCGCCCGGAACCCGGGCGCGTACCAGGCGCCGTAGTAGAACTCGTCGTCGAACGGGTCGTTGTCTGCCGTGTGGCCCCACGGATCGTTGTTGGCCGTCGTGATGAACGGCTGGTCCTCGTCGAGCGACGGCATGAATTCCTGCGACAGGAATCCATCCCAGTAGGTGCTGGCGTCGTTGCCGTCCATCACCTGGGCGGCGGGCGACGGCGGGACTCCGCGATCGGGCACGCGGCCGTGGGTCTTGTAGCGGATCCCCTCGGCCGTGGCCCCGACCCAGTTCTGGATCCCCGACTTCTGGAAGTCGATGGCCGCGGCGAAATCGTCCAGGTCCGCGGCGCGGTCCGTGCGCAGGTACAGCAGCAGCCCCGACGTGGGGGTGAAGCCGGTCCAGTTCATCAGCAGCCGGCCGTTGGCGAACAGGGCCGTGGGCAACGGCAGCATCTCGTCGGACAGCAACACCCCGTATTCCCCCACCACCTCGTGCACCAGGATCTGCTCGAAGAACGAGCCGTCGGACTGGCGCACGCGGATCGTCTCGTGCTGCTCGTCGATGGGGTGCCACTCGTCGCCGATGCGCACCTCGTCGCCGTCCACCTCCACGTCCCACAGGTCGACCGCGTCCGCGAAGTTGGTGGTCGCGGTCCACACCAGGTCCCGGTTGTGGCCCATGTGCACGCCGGCCGTGCCAGCGAACGAGAACCCGGCCACGTCGTACTGCCCCCCGGCTTCTTCGGAGTTGAGGTGTTGCAGCGTCAGGTAGCTGGGATCGGCCAGGAAGGAGTGGGGATCGCCGGCGATCAGCGGTCGGCCGTTGTCGGTGTGCTCACCGGATACGGCCCAGTTGTTGGAACCGCGGTTCCAGCCCCAGTTGCGCTGGAACCGCTGGCCCCAGTCCAGCAGGGCCAGCAGGTCGGCCTCGGTGGCGTCCGGGTGCAGGACGGCCGCCCCCGGAGGCGGACCCGAGGGCGGCGTGTCGGGCGCCTCCTCCACCATGATGAAGCGGTCCGTGGCAGGCGCGAACACGGGCACGGTGGTGTCCCCGGCCACGGGCGAGAGCTCGTCGTACACCGTGTAGAACAGGTCGAAGAACAGCGAGTTGGAGAACGCGAAGTTGAGCCGCATGCCCATGGCGACCGTGTCCCAGCGGGTGAACGGCGTGGGCTCGAACTCCAGCTCGGCGTAGCCGTCGGGTAGGGGCGCCTCGCCGGCGAGCACCTGCTCCACCCGGTCGTTGATGCCCGACAGGTAGGCGGCGGCCGCGTTGAGCTCGTCCACGCCCTCCTCGGCGTGCTCGGCCACGATCTCGCAGGTGAAGCGGTCGAAGTCGAAGGTGCGGGCCTGGATGTCGGACTCGACCGCCTCCTCGCCCAGCACCTCGGCCAGGGTGCCCACGGACGCGCGGCGGATCATGTCCATCTGGAACAGCCTGTCCGTGGCGATCAGGTAGCCCGACGCGTAGAACAGGTCGAGGTCGTTCTGCGCGTAGATGTGGGGAACGCCCTGGTCGTCGACCAGCACCTCCACGTCCGCGGACAGCTCCCACTCGGCGATCAGGCCCTCCACGTCCGGGACGCACGGATCGCCGGGGTCCGGCGGTGGCTCGTCCTCACCCGGGTCGGGCGCCTCGCAGCCGGTGAACACCCACAGAGCGAGCAGCGCAGCTGCCGTTCCACATACGCGTGATGCAATAAAGTGCGACATGTTGCTCCCGCCTTCGAGGTCCTTCCGTGGATAGGTGTATCCCGTGATCGCAAGGTGTCGCACCCAAAAAAACGCTACAGGTTCGTGGAGGTCAGCGTAGCGGTCATTCAAAGCGTTGCGGGCCGGTTACCGTCATGGATGGAAGCCATCGGCCGGGAGGTTGCCATGCGTTCGATCGTGTGCCCGTTTGTCCTGATCCTCGCCCTGCTCGGATTCGTCTTCGGTTGTGCGACCGAGAGCGGACCGGGAGGCCCCAACCACCCGAACCTCAACGGGGACGACGACGACGCCTGGGGCGACGGCGACGACGACGACACCCACGGCGGCGGTGGGAACGACATCGACCTGACCGGGGTGTGGGCGCAGCGGTTCTGCCAGAACGAGCACTACGACACCGCGCTGGGCGCGGCGGACGGGACACGGGTCACCATCGCCCGCATCGATCTCACCCACGCCGGCTACGACGTGTACGAGACCTCCGAGGTGTGCGACATCTGGGTGCCCCCGGTGGGCGAGGTGGTGGTGTCGTTCCCCCAGGCCCTGATCGACGGGATCCCCACCCTGGACACGGCGCGCACGCTGGACGACAACGCCATCGGCACGCCCTACGAGAACCTGGACGATCCCCTGGTCCAGGTCGTGGCGTGGAATCCCACGGGAGACCCGGCCCACGACCCCATCCCGACGGACGACCACGACTCCCGCATCTACGACATCGACCACGATGGGCTGCCTGGCGGCACGGTGTACGTGGACGCGGGCTTCCTCGACGGCGAGATGTACGTGGTGGCGCGCACCATCATGTGGATCGACGGCGAGGTGGTGAGCGAGGACGAGATCAGCGGCACGGTCGAGGCCGAGTCCGAGCAGGTCACCATCGGCGCGTCCAACGTGCTGTTCGAGGTGTCCACGACCGTGGACCAGATGCCGGGCAGCACCTTCCAGAAGGTGCGCATCGACCCGGGCCTCAGCTGCGACGCGATCGTGGCCCAGGAGAATGCGATCTTCGGGGCCTGTCCGACGTTCCCCTAGCCGTCCCCCAGCAAGACGGCAGGCCCTCAGATCAGGCCGTACCGCGAGGCGGTGTCCTCGTAGTAGCGCTTCAGGAACGCGGGGTTGCGCTCCGCGTACAGCGTCGAGGCCAGTCGATCGGCCGCGGCGATGACGATCTGCTCCATCTCGCACAGCCGGCCGTCGATGCCGTCGATGCGGCCGGTCATGGTCCGGTTGATGCAGCCGCACCACCACATGCAGCGCTCGAAGACGGCGCAGGTCTCGCAGTCGGGTCGCGGCCGGTTCTTGCACGCGCGCAGCGTGGTGACGGCCGTCAGGTCGATGCCCTCGTGCACGTCGCCGATGGCCAGTGCCTGCTCGGCGGGGCCGTCCGCGCCGATGAGCCGTTCGCACGGGTACAGGCGGCCGGACGGGGCCACGGCCACCTCGCCGAGGCCGAACCGGCAGCGGGTCCCGGGAAACAGGTCGCCGCGCAGCTGGCGGGCGATCTTGCCGTGCAGGGGCCGCACGATCACGGGCTCCCCGGCCCGGTAGCGAGCGAGGGTGCGGTCGGTGATGGCCTCGAAACCCTGGCGCAGCGCCTCGATGTGCTCGTCGGTCCAGGCCGCCCCGTACTCCATGGCGAACGACAGCTGGTCCACGCCCAGGGCGGTGAGGGCGTCGTAGCTGGCGGCCATCCGGTGCACGTTGCCCGGGTGCACCACCGACAGGGTGCGGCGGGTGCCCATGCGATCGCGGGCGCGGCACAGGCCGTCGACCGCAGCCCGCCAGGAGCTGGCTCCGTCGGCGAAGCGTCGCGCCGCGTCGTGGGCTTCCCGGTCCCCGTCCAGGCTGACCACCACGCCGAAGCGGTGCCGTTGCAGCACGTCGATGGCCGGGTCGGTGAACAGCGTTCCGTTGGTGGTGATGGTGAAGCGGACTCGCTTGCCGGTGCGCGCGGCGATCTCCTGCGCCTCGGTGCAGACCTCGTCCAGCAGGCCCGGCTCGAGCAGCGGCTCGCCGCCGAACGGGGCGATGCGCACCTCATCGTGGGGGTGGGAGAACGCCAGCTCCAGGGCCAAGCGCGCGGTCTGCAGGCTCATGGTGCGGTCGGACCTGGGCCCGGCGTAGCAGTACGAGCAGCGCAGGTTGCAGCGGTGCGTGAGCGCCAGCTCCATCTTCATGGGCGCCATGCGGATGCCGCGAGGTGGATTTCGGGCCGCCACGTCGTCCTCCGGATCGGGCCCGAGTATAGCGGGGTGTCGGTCAGATGCTCAGGAGTGAGCCGCCGCGGGCCAGCGGGATCGATGACGATCCGGCGGTCAGCTCGTCGGGAATGTGCATCAGCAGCATGCGGTCGCGCAGGGACGCGGGCAGGGCGTCGAGCTCGTGCAGGGGGGTGTGGGCTGGGCCGGAGCCCGTCTCGTGCAGGATCACGTCGGCAGACGACAGGAACGCCAGCAGGTCGGGATCGAAGGACGTGTCGCAGGAGTAGGCGAGGGATCGTGATCCGGCCCGGATGAGCAACGCCGACGTCGGCACGTGGTGCCGGGTGCGGTAGGTGCGGACCTCGAAAGGACCCACCGGGCGCGGACGGTCCCACGGCAGCTCCACGAAGCGGAAGTAGTCGTCGAACGTCCTGGAGACGAACCGGTGGCCATCCCACAGCCGCTCCATGGCGCAGGCCAGCCGACGCGGCCAGAGATCGGCCCTGACCTCGGGAGACCCGACCAGGGTGGTGCGGCGGCCCAGCAGCAGGTGCCGGTAGAATGCGAGCGCCTCCAGGCCGTTGACGTGGTC
The DNA here is from genome assembly GCA_964639985.1 of uncultured Rickettsiales bacterium. Classification (GTDB taxonomy): domain Bacteria; phylum Myxococcota_A; class UBA796; order UBA9615; family CAYRNR01; genus CAZXHG01. The sequence goes on along the minus strand of CAZXHG010000031.1, from coordinate 4,631 downwards.
CCCGTGGAGGTGGGTCAGCAGGACGTGGTCGATGGCGTCCACGTCCAGGGTCAGACCAGCACGGGAGGCGGCCCCCAGGAGCGTGGCGCGGTAGCGGTCCGGGCAGTCCACGGCCAGGTGGAAACCGTCGTAGCGCAGCACCAGCGAGGCAGGGGCGCGTCGCACGGAGAACGCGTCGCCGACACCGAGGACGAGAGCTTCGAACGTCACGCGGTCACCTCCTCGCTCGCCCGCCGCTCCGATCCGAGCCGCTCCAGCAGTCGGGACCAGACCCCTGCGGGGCAGACCGCCCTACCGTCCTCGCCACGGGCTGCCATCGCCTTGAGGCCGCTGGAGCTGACGTGGGAGAGCTCGGAATCCGCGGGCAGGAACACGGTCTCGATGTCCGGGGCCAGCGCGCGGTTGAAGTGGGCCATGAACGTCTCGTACTCGGCGTCCGTCGCATCACGTATCCCGCGAACGAGGGCCGTGGCACCTGCGTCGCGGGCGAACTCGACGACCAGCCCCTCGGTGCTCTCGATACGGATCGCGCAGCGTTGCGGTCCCAGTGAACCGGCGATCATCTCCGTCCGTTCGGCCACGCTGAACAGCGGCCCCTTGTCCGGATTCACTGCCAGCAGGACGATCAGCTCGTCGAACAGGCGGGCTGCGTGACGGATCACCGACAGGTGTCCCTCGGTGACCGGATCGAACGTGCCGGCGTACACAGCTATCCGCATGAGGAGACCTCCAGTCTCACAGGGGCGGGACAGAGTCGTGAGGGAGGGAACAGACGTCGGACCACGAGCACCGACGCGGCCGCAAGGAGCGCCGCGAGCGCGAAATGGATCGGGTAACCCAGCGCCTGTGCGCTCACACCGGCCAGGGTGGAGGCGACGCCGGTGGCGATCACCACGGCGCTGGCCTGCACGGTGTAGTCCGTGGCTGCGCTGCCGGGCTCACACCAGTCCATCATGCAGGTGAACAGCGCGGCCGTGGCCATGCCCCCGGCCAGGTGTTCCAGGGCGACCAGCGCCAGGACGAGCGTGCGGTCGTCCCAGCCGAGCGCGGGCAGGAGGTAGCCGCCCACGGCCACGGCCTGCAGGGCCGCGAATCCGGTCAGGGCCGCGCGACGTCCGATCACGTTGACCAGGGCCCCGCCGGTCAGGGCCCCGAGCAGGCCTGCGATGAATCCCGCCGTGCCCAGGATCCACCCGACATCCGCGAGGGAGTAGCCCAGGTCCACCATCATGGGCCGCAGCATGCCGGTGGCAAAGGCGTCACCGAGCTTGTACACGAGCAGCAGCAGGAGGATGGACCCGTTGCCTGGTCTGCGCAGGAACTCCAGCGCGCTTCCACGGCTGCGCGGATGCCGAGAGACCGCGGCCGGCTGCTCCCGGTGCAGGAGGATCGGCACGCTCGCCACAGTCATCCCGGCGGCCAGGGCGAACATCGAGCCGGCCCAGCCGAGGAGGGGGTGCAGCATCAGGATCAGCCCCCCTCCCACGATCATGCCGAGCCGGTAGCCTGCGACCTGGATGCCGTTGGCCAGACCCCGTTCGCTGCGTGGGAGCATGTCCACGGCCAGTCCGTCCGAGGCGACATCCTGGGTGGCGGAGAGGACGTTGGTCAACAGCACGACGGCCAGCAGCAGGGGCAACCCGCGCGTCGGTGGCATGGCTGCGGCGGTGAGCAGCAGGACCACGGACAGCAGCTGCAGCGGGACGATCCAGGAGCGGCGGCGGCCGAAGGTGGCGCTGCCGAAGCGGTCGACGAAGGGAGCCCAGAGGAATTTCAGCGCCCAGGGCAGCGCGAGCAGGGAGGTCAGGCCGATCCAGGACAGGGAGGTCCCGTTCTCGCGGAGGAGCACGGGCAGGGCCATCATGAAGAAGCCGAACGGCAGTCCCTGCGAGAAGTACAGGGATGCCAGTAGTCCCTGGCGACGTCGCCTGGGGGAGATCATGCCCGGGCTCCGTCCTCCTGCTCGATGGGTGCCACGCAGTGCAGGAGCGACGAGGCCATCTGCCGCGTGCGCCGTGCAGCCGAACCGCGCGGTACGTGGGCGCGAGCCGACGTGGCCAGCACGAAGTACCCCTGGATGGTGGCCAGTAGCGCCGCGGCAGCCTCGTCCGGGGCGTCGCAGCCGAATACCATGGTCTCGTTCCCCTGGATCACGATGCGGACGAGCCGGCCCATGTAGCGGCCGATGGCCCGTTCGTACGCCGCGCGCACCTCCTCGTCCCGCAAGGCCTCGGCGCTGATCACGATCCAGCAGGCCAGGGCCTCGGGATCGGCGTCGTTGCCCAGGTGGAGGTGGTGGTCGATGAATCGACCCAACTGACGGATCGGATCGTCGTCGACCTGCTCCAGGCGATCGTCGAGGCTCCGCAGGTGGCGGCCCACGAGAGCGTCCAGCAGCGCCAGCAGCATCGCCCGTTTGCTGGGGAAGTGGTAGTGGAGCAGGCCCTGGGTGAGCCCGGCGGCGGCAGCGACGCGCGACATGGACGCGCGCTCGTAGCCTTCGGTCGCCATCACGGTCATCAAGGCGGCGACGATCTGCTGGCGGCGCTGATCGGTGTTGGAGGGGCGTGCCATGATCACTCCGTAAGTTTGTTGGTCAACCAACCAAGTAACCTGCCGGACGAGGTTCGTCAACCAGAAACGGAACCGTGGGGAGAATCAGTCGACCACGGTCAGATCCACGGTCAGCACGTCCCCCTCGAGGACGGCGCCGTACCGGGGCAGCGGCAGCAGCGCGGGGCCGGACAGCGGCTCGCCGTCCAGGTCGAACTCCGAGTCGTGGCAGGGGCAGACGAGGCGCTCGCGGGAGCGATCGTAGGTGTCGACCAGGCAGCCGGCGTGGGTGCACAGGGCGTCGAACACGGCGATGGGATCGTCACCCTCCTCGGCGACGCGGACCGCCGCCAGGGTGAGGCCGGTGTCCTGCACGAACAGCAGGGAGAAGCCGCCGACCTGGGCCAGCTCCGGATGGTCGGCCAGGGACACGGTCACCAGGCCGCTGTCGTCGGACGAGGTGGGGCTGATCGGAGTGCAGCCGGTGGCCAGCGCGTGCAGGGCCGGCCCGGCCAGCGCGGTCGCGCACAGGGCACCGGCGGTGCGCAGGATGCTGCGTCGGTCGTACGTGGGCATGGGGTTGCCTACGAACGGCAGCGGGGTGGGGCAAGGGGAGGGGAGCTACTCGCGCTCGTACTCGGCGTCGCGGTCGTTGGAGCAGTCCTCGCCGGCCACGAAGGCATCCTCGTTGACGAAGCCCTCGTCGATGCCGTCCACGACCAGGTTGGAGTAGGCGTCGTCGGAGATGCCGGGGATCTGCACGGACGACCAGAAGCCGAGGAAGCGCCAGGTCTTGGAGTCGTCACCGTCCACGGGCAGCCACACGTTCAGCGCGTAGCGCTGGTCCCAGGAGCTGGACTCGTTGTCCGACAGGAACTGCTGGTCGATGTAGCCCCGCTGCAGCACCGCGGTGCGGCCGTCCTCGAGGTCGAAGCGGCGGAAGTCCTGGTACTCGTCGATCCACACGTTGGCCAGGAAGCTCTCGTAGCGGATCTCGGCCATGGCGCCCACGGTGGACACGCTGCCGGACTCGAACCCGTCGATGTCGCCGTCGAAGGTGCGGTAGTAGTACACGTAGCCGTCGTTGGCGATGCAGACCTGGTTGGGGTCGGTCAGCAGCTCCAGGGCGGTGGTCATGTCGTTGGTGCTCTGGCCGGTGACGCCCACGGGCACCTGCAGGTCCACGTCCGCGTCGGGCGGGGCGACCGCGTCACCCAGGAACTCGTCGGTCAGCGTGGGCAGGGTCACGGCGCGATCCTTGGCGTCCGCGGTCAGGTCCACGGTGACCAGGTACTCCTCCAGGGCCAGCACGCCGGCGGCCATGTCCTCGTCCGTGCCGTCGGTGAAGTGCTGGTACAGGAACAGGCTGGGTTCGCCCAGCTCCAGGGGTGCCTCCTCGGGGGGCTCGCAGCCCAGGGCCAGCATCATCACGGCGCATGCGGTCAGAAGACGGATCATGGTGTTCCTCCTGCCCCCCCGGGGGCGGCGGCTACTCTGGTCGTTTTGTGCTTTCAGGTCAATACGGTTGTCTACGGCGTGTGGCGTCGGGTGCGACGGAATGCCAGCAGCAGGAGGACCGCCACCAGGGACCCGGGCACGGTCGCGGAGCCGTCGGCGCGGCAGGTGCAGTCCTCGCCCACGTCGGCGTCCGTGGGGCCGTCGTCCTCGGGGATGTCGTCGGACGTGTCGTCGTCGTCCACGTCCGGGCCGGGGCCGCAGTCCTCGTCGGCGATGTCCACGAATCCGTCGCAGTCGTTGTCCACGCCGTCCTCGCAGTCCTCCTCCGCGTCCGGGTTGATCAGCGGGTCATCGTCGTCGCAGTCCTCGCCCTCGTCACCGCCGTCGTAACCGTCGCCGTCGAGGTCCGCGGGGTCGCCGCCGTCGCAGTCCTGGTCGATGCCGTCGTACGGGATCTCCTCGGCGTCGGGGTTCACGCCGGCGTCCGCGTCGTCGCAGTCGCCGTCGCAGGTGGAGAAGCCGTCGGCGTCCGCGTCGTCGAGGTTCGCGTCCGGATCCGCGTCGTCGCAGTCGCCGTCGCAGCTGGTCCAGCCGTCGCCGTCCGCGTCGTCGAGGTTCAG